>JBBSRQ010000078.1:0-13557 GCA_038242845.1 Propionibacteriales bacterium
CCCGGAGCACGGACCCGTCGACGTCGATCCCGGGGCCCCGCTGGTCCGTCGCGAGGGAGCCGCGAGCTTCGATGACCTTGATGCCGCGAGATGCAATGAGGCCCTGCAGCCCCTTGTGAAGCTGTCCGACGACCCCGTCGGCATACCCCAGGATGGCGGCGGCATCGACGTCGCCGAGCGCTGCCCCGATCCCGAAGGCGGGTGCCGAGATGACCGCCTGGCGGGTCTTGGCGGCCTGCAGCCAACTCTTGGTGGGGATGCACCCGCGATGCAGGCACGTACCACCCACCGGACCCTCGTCGACGAGCGCCACCGACAGTCCCAGCTGGGCGGCTCGCAGGGCGCAGGCGTAGCCCGCGGAACCCGCTCCGAGGATGGCGACGTCGAATTGCTCACTCATGTGGGCAAGTCTGTCACGCTGACCTCCGTGCACACCGCGCCCGCGCGGTGACGTGGACCTCGGGCAGCGGCATTGTTCAGATTGCACAACACTGGCGGGCGAGCCGTGTCGGACGTGGGTGGGAGCGCCCCTCAGACGCTACTGTTCCAAGCAGGTCGTTCGGCCCGTTTCATCCAAGCCCCGCAGGAGTCCCAGCAACGTGCAGTTCCTCAAGAAGGTCGGCGCGCTGACCAGTGCCAGCGCCATGACCGGTCTGGTCGTTTTCGCTGGTGCCGTCGGCGTCGCCAATGCAGCTCCCGTCACCCTTGTGATCGAGCCCGAGTTCCTTGCCCCCGGCCAGAGTGCCGTCATCACGGTCAACGGTTGTGCCGTGGGGTCAACCCTCGCCTACACCCTCAACGGTGAGGACCTCGAGAAGGACTTCGTCGTCGCCGAGGGTGACCTCCCGAAGAAGGACACCGTCGCCTACGAGGACAAGATCTTCGAGCCAGGCGCGACGATGGAGTTCTCCGTCACCTGCAGCCCGGCTGAGGGCTCCGCGGAGGCCGAGTCGTCAGCCAATGACTCCGTCACCTTCTTCGGCGCCCGCTACGTCGAAGCCACCCCCACGACGTTCTTTGCGGGGGACACCGTCAGCATCACGGCTGGCGACTTCGTCCCCGGCACCGCGGTGACGCTGGAGGTCTCGCCGCAGAAGTCGGAGGAGGTCGTCTACTCCAAGAGTCTCGGCAACGCCAAGGCCGACTTCTCCGTCACCGGCGACGTCGTCTTCCCCGAGGACCTGGAGTGCGGTGAGTACAGGGTGATCCTCACCGGAGGTGAGTACTCCTCCGTTGCCGACCTCTACATCTGCGACAAGCCGGCCCAGTCCTCGCCGTCGGCCAGCCCGTCGACGTCCCCGTCGACGAACCCGACGGCCTCCGCCCAGCCGATCGCCACCGCGATCCCCTCGCCGACGCGCCCGGCCAACCCCGGTCTGCCGTCCACCGGCAACTGAGGAACTTGGCTGAACAATTGACCGGGGACGTCTTTCCTGTCCCACCCCCCGTGGTGCGGGCGTTCCCGCCTGCACGGCATACTGGGGGTGTGGGTTGGTTCAGCAGGAAGAAGCAGCAGGCGCAGGTCGCACGTGAGGCACGGGATGTGCCTGACGTTGTCCGCGACCATCTCTCAGGTTTCGTGACGACCCGGCGCGGCGTCGAGGCATGGCTGGAGGAACCCACCAACTTCAACAAGCCGTCGATACTGCTGGTGGCGGCCAACGGTGAATCCACCCGGCGTGCCATCCCGTCCATCGAGTACGGGTACGACTTCGCGGCCGTTCACAACATCCCCGCCTACGACGCCGGTGTGGTGCCCTACCCGGGCCGCATGCGCGAGTACGGGGCCCGTCGCCGCGGCTGAGGTACCTGTCCGGTGTGCGCCCGACGATGAGCACGAGACCGGGCCCCCACCGATCGGTGGAGGCCCGGTTCCCATCTGTCAGGTGCGGTTCGTCAGAAGGCCAACTGGCGAGCGAGTGCGACCAGCGTGCGCACGGCCATGCCCGTGCCGCCCTTGGGGGTGCAGCCGTACTCGCCATCCTCATTGTTCGCGGGGCCCGCGATGTCCAAGTGACCCCAGGCGATGCCCTCGGGGACGAAGCGCTGCAGGAAGGCGCCCGCAGCAAGTGCGCCGCCGTAGCGGTTCTTCCCACCGGAGCGCATGTCTGCCACCGAGGACTCCAACTGTGAACGGATCTCGTCGGTGATCGGGAGCTGCCAGAACTCCTCGCCACCCGATTCGGCGGCGTCGAGCAGGCGGTCAGCGGTCTCGTCGTCGCTGGCCATGAGGCCGCCAACGCGCATGCCCAGCGCCACCATGCAGGCGCCCGTCAGCGTCGCGACGTCGACGATCAGCTGCGGCTTGTCGAGGGCTGCGCGCGCGATGGCGTCGGCCATCACGAGGCGCCCCTCGGCGTCGGTGTTGTAGTTCTCGACGGTCTGGCCGTCGAACATCGTCATGACATCCCCGGAGCGGTAGGAGGTGCCCGAGGGCATGTTCTCGGCCATGGCTGCATACGCGGTGACCTTCACCCTCAGTCCCAGGGCGGCGATGGCACGGACCGCCGAGATGACGGCTGCAGCACCGGACATGTCGTACTTCATGCCCGCCATCTGGCCGGCGGGCTTGATGTCCAGGCCACCGGAGTCGAACGTGATGCCCTTGCCCACCAGCGCAAGGTGGAACGTGGCGCCGCGCGGGGCGTAGGCCATGCGGACCAGCCGGGGGGCGTTGGCAGAGCCACCGCCGACCGCCAGGATGCCGCCGTAACCACCTTTCTCGAGGGCCTTCTCGTCGAGAACCTCGACGGCCACACGCTCGTCGCGCAGGCTCGCCTTCGCGCTCTCTGCGAAGACGGACGGGGTCATGAGGTTCGGGGGAGTGTTGACCCAGTCGCGTGCCTGGCACACGGCGTCGGCCACCACGCGGGCGGTCTCCAGTGCTGCGCGCACGTCGGCGCGTCCAGGCCCAACCATGCTGATGGAGCCCACCTTCGGGGCGTTCTCGGTGCTGGAGAACTTCTGCGGCTCGTACGCGCCGAGGACGGCACCTTCAGCAGCGGCCTGCACCAGGTCGGCGCCCGCCAGTTCCAGCGACACCACCACCTTGAGGTCGCGCACCTCGGGAAGTTGCGTCACCTTGCGCAGCGCCGCGCCAACTGCCCGGCGCATGTGCTCGGGTGTCACGTCCGCGTCCCCGAGACCCACCACCACGATGCGATGGTTCGTGGGGGGCAGCACCACGGTCGACTCCAGCTTCGTGCTGGCACCCAGCGCGAGGGCCAGGTTGCGCAGCGGGGTACTGAATGTCTTCTGGTAGGACTTCTCGAGGTCGGCGGGCGCACCCACCAGCGTCGGTTCCCCGCCGACGGCCGTGAGGCCGAGGACGACGATGTCCGCGTCGCGTTCGATGTTCTTCGACAGGCTGAGGTTGGGGTTGTTTCGAGTCACACCGATCACCCTACCCATCGTCTCGATCCTTGGGGGATCAGCGGTGCGACGGGTAGGTTTGCCGCCGTGACGAGACGGTTGGTGTTGTGGGCATTCGTGGTGGCTGCACTGGCCCTGGCGGCGTGGGGCGTGGCGACGTGGGTGTCCCCGTCAACCGAGTGCAGGGGCCAGCAGATGGGGCCGGGTGACGTGTGCAGCTACTCCAGCTACACCGACGTCGAAACCACGCGGAGCCAGACCTACGAGGAGCGGGTGGCGGCTGCCCGCCAGTCCGCGCCGGTCGTGGTGGTGCTGGGCCTCGCTGCGGCCGGATTCGGGGTGCATGTGGCACTCCGGTCGACGCCACGGCCCGGGGATCGGTCCGGTCAGGCCTCCAGCGACATCGGCCCGTAGACGAGCCGATCCTCCTCGAAGAGGCTCACGTCCCCGACCCCATGCTCCTGCAGGTCCCCGAAGAACAGTGACAACCATTCCTCGGCATGATTCTGCTCGTCGAACCGGGGGAGCAGACCCGCCGAAGTCAGTGACTCCGTTGAGTACACGCCGGAACTCGGCTTCCACCAGTAGGCCATCAGATCGACGCCCCACGCACCACGCGCGCCGGCGGTCGCCGGAAGCGGCGGATCATCAGGGAGCGGTTGAACATGTACATCAACAGTCCGCGCTTGCTTGCCCCGGGCACGCGCTCGGCAAGGACCTTCTTGAAGTTGAACCACATCACGGCTGTGTTGATGAACGACAGGCCCAGGAGAACCCACAGCCCCAACGCGATGTAGGTGCTCACGGTGATCCAGCGGGAGGTCGCAACGACGGCAGCCATCAGCAGCAGCATGGCGGGCAGCATGAACTCGGTGACCGTCCACCGGACATCGATGAAGTCGCGCAGGAGCGTGCGCTCGGGCGAGGACTCCACCTTGTCCCAGGAATCCACCCGTGACCGGTACTTCGAATCCCTGTCGGCCCTGCGCTGCTCGGTCTTGCTAAGGTTCGGGTGCAACCGCTGCATCCGGTCCGTCTCCGCCTGCTTCCGCGTTGGCGTGGCGGCCAGCTTCTTCTGCGGGGTCCGCGTCACCACCTGGGTTGTCCGCTCAGCCTCGAGGGATTGGGGGGAGACCTTCTGGGCCGGGACGGCGTCCCGCTTCCCAGCCCGCTGTTCACCCTTGGGTGTGAGGGAGGAGATGCGGCCACCTCTCGTGGTGCCCTCGGGTGATGGCGTGGCCTCTGCGTCGGGCGCCTTGCGCTCGTAGGGGCGGAACAATCCCACTGGGTGTCCTCCTGTGGATCATCGAACGCGCTTGCGCGGACGTGGGGTGTGGCATGCTCTCCCCAGTCTAAACCAGTGGGTCACTCGGGGTTTCATCAGGGTCTGGGGTCCCCGGCGGACGCGCATTACAGGTACCGTTGGATTCCACCCAGAAAATGATGTGGAAGGACTACTCGTGGCAGGCATTTTTGAGCGCATCGCCCTGATGTTCAAGACCAAGGCGAACAAGGCACTCGACAAGTACGAAGATCCGAGGGAGACCCTCGACTACTCGTACCAGCGTCAGTTGGACCTTCTGCAGAAGGTGCGACGTGGTGTTGCGGACGTCGCCACCAGCCGTAAGCGGGTGGAACTCCAGGCCCAGAAGATGAACGCCGAGATGGAGCGGTTCCAGGTGTCCGCGCAGCGGGCACTGGCGAGCAACCGTGAGGATCTCGCCCGCGAGGCGCTGACGCGCAAGGCGGGTCTCGCTGAGCAACTCGCAGACCTGCAGACCCAGCATGCGCAACTGCAGGGGGAGGAGGAGAAGCTCGTACGCGCCAGCTCTCGCCTGCAGGCCAAGGTGGACGCCTTCCGCACGCGGAAGGAGACCATCAAGGCCACGTACTCGGCGGCCGAGGCGCAGACCCGGATCAACGAGGCGTTCTCCGGCATCTCCGAGGAGATGGGTGACGTGGGCCTTGCCATCCAGCGGGCCGAGGACAAGACCCTGCAGTTGCAGGCCCGTGCCTCCGCAGTGGACGAACTACTGGCCTCCGGTGCCCTCGAGGACCCCACAGGTACCTACAAGGACGACATCACGCGTGAACTCGACGCCCTGGCATCCGATGCCTCCGTCGAGAACGAGCTCACGGCCATGCGGGCACAGCTGACGGGTGGCGCGGAAGCGAAACCCCAGATCGACGCCCCTGACACCACAATGACCACCGGGACGACGCAGGAGGGCCAGGCATGATCATCCGCATCATGGGACTGGGACAGTGGTCCCTGGAGCCGGAGGAGCTCATGGCTCTCAATGACCTCGACGAGGCCGTGGAGAACGCCGTGGCTGCCGGGGACCAGGAAGCACTCCGTTCCGCGCTGGAGAAGATGGTGACGGGCGTCCAGAGCACCGGCACCGCCCTTCCCGACGATGTCATCGTCGAGTCGGACCTTGTCCTGCCCGACGTCGATGCCACCGTCGATGAGGTCAAGGCGCTGCTGGACAGCACCCAGGAGTTCTACGGGCTGATCCCGGACACTCACGAAGGAGAGGGCGCTCGCCCTTGAGGGTCTTGGTAGCTGCCGACGCCATGGCGGGTCTCGACCCCCGGGGTGCGTCGGAGATCATCGGTCATGCTTTCGCGGACGCCGGCGCGCAGGTGGCGGTGGTGCCGCTGTCCGACGGTGGAAAATGGTTTGCCGACACCGTCGCAGCCTTTGACACTGTCGCCTCCGTGGCGCAGCCCAACTCACTCGCGGAGGTGCTGGCCTGCCTGGAAACCGGCGCGCCGGTTTCCTACGTTGACCTCACCGGCCTGGCCCGGCACGACTGGGATGCACTCGTGAGTGTTGGACCACGTGACGTCGAGGGGCTGCGAGCAGCGGTCGCGGGTCGTGACGTGGTGGCGGTGGTGGCCAACGGCAGTCAGCACGCCACGCTCACCGGGCTGACGGGTGTCGTCGCGGAGCGGGGACGCCAGGAGGGCATGCAACTCGGGGACACGCTGTCCGCCGACACCGCCGTATCGCGCTGGCTGGATGCCCTCGGCATCGATGGCACGGTGCCCGGCACGGGTGCAGCCGACGGGGTGGGGGCAATCATCGTTGCCGTGGGCGGCCGGATCACGTCCGGCATCCAGGCCTGTGTCGCAGGCTTCAACCTGCCCGACACGGTGGCAAAGGCGGACCTCGTGGTCACGGGATCCGCACTGCTGGACTTCCACGCCGTCGGCGGAGACGTGGTGAAGGAGATGGCACGGCTCGCGACCGACGCGTTGTGTCCCATCGTGGCCATCGTGGGCCGCAACTTCGTCTCCTCCCGGGAACTCAGACTGGCTGGGATCGAGTCAGCGCACGCCGTTTTCGACGGTCCGGGCAACGACGAACCCATCCCTGCCCAGGTGACAGATGTGGCAGAAGCGGTGGCCCGGTCCTGGCGATGGTGATGACCACCCGGAGGACACCATTTCGGTGCCGGGCAACCAGCGCGTAAACTCATCCTCGTCAACTCACTTCATTCACATTGGAGCCACTGTGACCGACACACAAGCTGTAACAACGGGCGTCATCCTCACCGACGTCGCCGTCGACAAGGTGCGTGCGCTGCTGCAGGCCGAGGGTCGCGATGACCTCCGACTGCGTATCGCCGTCCAGCCGGGAGGCTGCTCGGGGCTGCGCTACCAGCTGTACTTCGATGACCGCGACCTCGACGGCGACCTCGTCAACGACTACGACGGCGTAAAGGTTGTCACCGACAAGATGAGCGGTCCCTACCTGGGGGGCGCCAGCATCGACTACGCCGACACCATCGAGAAGCAGGGATTCACGATCGACAACCCGAATGCAGGCGGATCATGCGCCTGCGGGGACTCGTTCCACTGAGCTTCGTCTAACGCAACCCACCATGGGTGCGGGCCACCCCGTCTGGTACAAGTGCCGCGTGGTGGCCTTTTGCGTTATCGTTGCTCCAGCAGTGACAGCCCGTCGCAAAACCCTTCGGGGCTTTGGGTCGGACCGCTCGACGAAAGGCAACTGGTGAGTGTGGAAGTAGCGGGCAAGTCCCGGCTGGGACGTGTCGGACGCCGGACGGCGACCGTTGGTGCAGCTGTGGCGCTGATTGCGCTTGCGGGCTGCTCCGGACAGGGCGCGCGACTGGGGCTGCCCGTCGCCGCGTCGGCGGAGGCCCCGAACATGGGAAACCTGTGGATCGGCATGTGGATTGCGGCGTTCGCCGTGGGTGCCCTGGTGTGGGGGCTGATCGTCTGGTCCGTGGTCCGCTACCGCCGCCGCGACGGTGACATCCCCGCCCCCCGCCAAACCAAGTACCACCTGCCACTGGAGCTGCTGTACACGCTGGTGCCGTTCCTCATCATCGGTGTGTTGTTCTTCTACACCGTGAAGGCCCAGGACGCGCTGATCCAGCAGGAGGGTGATCCGGACCTCACCGTCAACGTGATCGGCCAGAAGTGGTCCTGGACCTTCAACTACATGGAGCAGGACAACCCGGCGATCGCCACCAACGCCCACGAGGTGGGAACGTTGCAGGAGATCCCGGACCTCTACCTCCCCGTGAACAAGAAGGTCCGCTTCAACCTGAACGCTGCAGACGTCATCCACTCGTTCTGGGTTCCCAGCTTCTACTTCAAGATGGACGTCATCCCCGGTCACCCCAACTCGTTCGACGTGACCCCCAACCGCATCGGCACCTACGACGGCAAGTGCGCAGAACTTTGCGGCACCTACCACTCGCTGATGGTGTTCAAGGTGCACATCGTGAGCGAGGAGGAGTACAACGCCAAGGTGCTCGAACTCGCCGCGAACGGCAATGCCGGCGAGGTGGTGCTCCCCAAGAGCTCCGTCAACTCGCTTCCCACCCCCCAGGCTGAGGAGGATCAGCAGTGACCACCCAGGCAGCTCGTGTAGCCACCCAGACGGAGGCCCGGCCGGCTCGCGCCGCCGAGTCCACGCTGGGCGCCAAGGTGATGAAGTACCTGACAACCACTGACCACAAGGTCATCGGCAACATGTACTTCGTCACCACCCTGTTCTTCTTCGCCTTTGGTGGTGTCCTCGCGCTGTTCATCCGCGCCGAGTTGGCCAACCCCGGCATCCAGTTCCTCAACTACGAGACGTACAACCAGTTCTTCACGATGCACGGCACGATCATGCTGCTGATGTTCGCGACGCCCCTGTTCGCGGGCTTCGCCAACGCGCTGATCCCGCTGCAGATCGGTGCACCCGACGTCGCATTCCCGCGACTCAACGCGTTCTCCTACTGGATGTACCTGTTCGGCTCGCTGATGGCGTGCTCCGGTTTCCTCAGCCCCGGTGGCGCCGCCAGCTTCGGCTGGTTCGCCTATGCCCCGCTCTCAGATGCCATCAACTCGCCCGGCGTCGGAGCCAACCTGTGGGTGATGGGCCTCTACATCCTTGGTCTGTCCACCGTCCTCGGCGCCGTGAACTTCACCACCACCATCATCACCATGCGTGCCCCCGGCATGACCATGTTCCGGATGCCCATCTTCACGTGGAACATCCTGGCAACCTCGATCATGGCCCTCATCACCTTCCCGGTGCTCGGTGCCGGTCTGCTGGTCCTCGGTGCCGACCGTGTGCTCGGTGCGCACATCTTCGACGCCAGCCACGCTGGCGCGGTCCTGTGGCAGCACCTGTTCTGGTTCTTCGGGCACCCCGAGGTCTACGTCATTGCCATCCCGTTCTTCGGCATCATCACCGAAGTGCTGGCCGTGTTCAGCCGCAAGCCCGTGTTCGGGTACTACGGCCTCGTGTTCGCGACCCTGGCAATCACGGCGCTGTCCATGTCCGTGTGGGCCCACCACATGTTCGCCACGGGCGCCGTAAGCCTCCCGTTCTTCTCGTTCATGAGTTTCATGATCGCGATCCCGACGGGGGTGAAGTTCTTCAACTGGATCGGGACGATGTGGCGAGGATCCATATCCCTGACAGCATCCATGCTGTTCGCCATCGGCTTCCTCGTCACCTTCCTGTTCGGCGGACTGACGGGCATCATCCTCGCGAGCCCGGCCCTGGACTTCCACGTGACCGACAGCTACTTCGTCGTCGCGCACTTCCACTACGTGGTCTTCGGCACCGTGGTGTTCGCGATGTTCGCGGGCTTCTACTACTGGTGGCCCAAGTTCACCGGACACATGCTGAACGAGGCATGGGGCAAGATCCACTTCTGGACGCTGTTCTTCGGCTTCCACATCACGTTCCTCGTCCAGCACTGGCTCGGTGTCGCGGGTATGCAGCGGCGCATCGCTGACTACGGGGCCTGGGAGGGTTTCACCTTCCTGAACCAGGTCTCCACCTTCGGCGCGTTCCTGCTGGGCCTCTCGTCGCTCCCGTTCATCTGGAACGTCTGGATCACCCGCAAGTCGCCCAAGGTCGAGGTCGACGACCCGTGGGGCTGGGGTCGTTCCCTGGAGTGGGCCACGTCTTGCCCGCCACCGCGACACAACTTCCACTCCCTGCCGCGCATCCGCTCGATGCACCCCGCCTTCGACCTGGCCCACCCGGACCTGGCGGAAGAGGACGAGGCACAGTTCGCCGAGTTGATGGACGAAGAGGCTCACTCTGATGATCTTGTGGAAGGACGGCTCACATGAAGCCTGAAAGACTGATCTTTGCGTTCATCGCTGGGTTCTTCTTCGTGGTGACGCCCATTTACTGGTTCATGTCGTACGAGATCGCAGGCACCCTGGCCTTGGGCTTCGCCGGCGGTCTGGGGCTGATCATCGCGGTCTACCTCACGATCACGGCCCGGTCCTTCGACCCGCGGCCAGAGGATCGTCGCGATGGCGAGATCTACGAGGGCGCTGGTGAGGTGGGGTTCTTCCCGCCGCACAGCCTGTGGCCCATCGTCTGCGCGGGCGTGGTGACCCTGATCTTCCTGGGACCCGGCTTCGAACAGGCCTGGATCAGTATCCTGGGCTTCGGCATCGGTATCTGGGCAGCCTCCGGCTGGGTCCTGGAGTACTACCGCGGGGACTACAAGCACTGACATTCACCAAGCAATAAAGGGGGGCGCCGCCGCAATCGTGACGGCGCCCCCCTTTGTCATCCCAGCAGCGGACCGAGCAATGCGCCGATCATGATGAAGGGCCCGAACGGCAGGTCGCTCTGACGATCCACCCGCCTGGTGGCCAGCAGCACCAGCGCCACAACCCCGAACAGCAGGAACGCCGCAGCAGAACCCAGCCAGACCGTCCGCCATGAGAACCACCCCAGGGCTGCACCGGCGCTGAGACCGAGCTTCACGTCCCCCAGCCCGAAGCTCCGTGGCGAGGCGAAGGCCATGGCGAAGTACACGAGGGACACCACGAGCCCGGCGAGTGCGGCGCTGCCGAGCGAGTCCCACTGGGCGCTGGGCAGCAGGAGGAGCAGGAACACCAGGAACGCGCCGTAGGTGAGTGGGTTGGGCAGGTGATGCTCCGCCACGTCGATGGTCGCGGCGATCGCCCAGATGGCCACCAGCACCACGAACGCCAGCAGCGGCAGCGCCATCCCGAGCCACCAGCCGAACCAACCTCCCGCCAGTGCTGCCGTGGCGACGTGCCACCACCCGGGACGCAGATCCTCGGGCGTTCTGCAGAGCCGCCGGAGCAGGGGAGTGCCGGCCAACGCCAGCAGGCCTGCCGCCACGGCGCCCAGGAGGATGCCCATTACAGGTTTCCGAAGCTGTCCATGATGTTGATCGCCGCCGGCCCCAGAATCACGATGAACAGGACGGGGAGGATGGTCAGCATCAGAGGGAAGATCACCTTCACGGGGATTTCCATGGCCTTCTTCTCGGCGTTCTGGCGCCGTGTCTTGCGCATGTCGTCGGACTGGGTGTGCAGCACGTCAGTCAGCAGCAGACCGTACGCCTCCGCCTGCGGCGCGTGTGGACACACGGCGTGAGGGCACCACGGCCATCAGCACCACGAGGATCACAGCGATCCCGAACGTGACGACAGACGCCGACAGGAGGGGATCCATCAGGGCCGCCAGCCCTCGATCGGCCCGAAGACGGACGCGGGCAGGGGGATGCCCATCTCGGCGAAGCGCTCCGCGAAGGCGAGCCGCACCCCGCTCCGGTTTCATGATGAAGGACGATACTTGGACCGAGGCTGTGGAGCCGTGTCGGGCCTTGCCAGCTCGTTGGGGCAGGGTGACCGGCTTAGCGTGGTGACGTTCGACGAGTTCACCGACGGGAAGATCACCACCGAGCCCGACTCGCCGTACAAAACGATGGAATCCCAGGCCTGGACACGTCTGGCGACCCGGGCTGCGGCGCTCGGGGGCGACACGGCGGCGTTCGCGCTGGGTCAGGCGCAGGTCACGGATGCGGCTGCCATGCAACGCGTCTTCCCCGCGGCTGATCTCGTGGCGGACGGGGTGGAGATCGTGGACTACCTCTCAGGATTGTCCCAAGAAGTGCTCCTGCACCGCATCGGAGGGCTTCTCGAACCGGATTCGGGATCCCAACTGACCGTGTCGTGGGGGAAGGACGCGGTCACGGTCACATCGCCGCTGGCCCACGTGCCTCTCCAGGTGACGAACCTGACGCTGTCGGGAAATGCCGGCACCGTAGAAGGCACGCAGCCGATGATTCTGGGTCCGGGGGAGTCGTCGATCCTGCCAGTCCACCTCACCGACGGATTCGCTGGGGCGGCGACGCTGCTCGACACCGTCACCTCGCCGTGGCAGGGAACGTTGCAGGAACTGGACTTCGTGCTGCCCGTTCTGGCCCTGACACCATTGCGCGTCGCGGCAGCCGAGCCCTCGGCCTCGCCGGAGCCGTCGTCCTCGCCGACTCCAGCTGCATCGGAAATCACCGCTGCAGGGCAACCGTCGGAGCGACCTGCAGCGGGGGAACGCACTGCGTCAGTGTTGACCGTCGCCCTGTGGGCAGTGGCGGGAGGTGCTGGACTGCTGGTGCTGGTCATGCTGGTGGGGATCATCCGTCCCCGGCTGCGGGGCTCCCTGACCCTCGAGGGCCCGGGATACCGCCGGGAAATCGCTCTCACGGGGCGTCGCATGGGCCTTCCCGCGAATCCACTCGGGCTGCGGGGGCACGTCTCCGGTGCCCGCGGCGTGGCTGCGGTGCGGACCTCCATCAACGCACCGGACGGTGCACGGCTCAGGACGGGTCTGACCGACGGCGAGTCAGCATCGCTCGGCGACTCGTCGATTCTCTGGAAGGACGAGCGGACTCTCCTGGAGGACAGGCTGGGGCTCAGCTCGCCCGGCCAAACGCCTCCCTCAGTGTGAGGATGCCTGATGTCTTGAGGATGCCCCGACGATAGATCTTCGCGCCCACCCAGATGGCGAGCGCCATGAACAGCAGGCACAGCACCAGAGCAAGAATCGCGTCGATCCACGTCGACTCCCCGGCCAGGAGCCGCTGCGGCATGATAACGCTGGAGGCGATCGGCACGTAGCTCAGGACCTGCGCCGCGGTCCCCCGGACCAGCAGGCCGGCGAAGTACACGCCCATCAGGACGATCATCAACGGCATGGTGGTGTTGTTGAGGTCCTGGACGCGGGTGGCCATGGCACCGGCCGCCGCCCACAGACAACTGAGTGCGGCGAAGCCGACGAGGAAGAACACCACGAACCATCCAATGTTGGGCACGAGCAGCGGGAGGAACTCCCCGAACTCCGTCAAGGAGATCCCGATCACTCCGACGGTGAGGAAGATCAGGAGCTGGCCCATGGCCATGATGGTGTTACCGAGTACCTTGCCGACCAGCAGGTGGCGCGTCGGAACCGCCGCGGTCAGGATCTCGACGATGCGCGACTCCTTCTCCTCCACGACACTCTGCGCGATCTGCAGTCCGTAGGTGAGCGCTGACATGAAGAACAGCACGGAGAACACGAGCCCCGTGGTGAGCGCGATCACGGCGTCCTGCTCCACCTGCTCGCCGGTAAGACGCACCCTGACGTCTGAGCCCTTCTGCAGTGCGGCGGGGTCAACGCCCAGCCCGCGGGCATTCTCGTTGATCATGTAGGTGGAGACGGCCTGCTGGACGTCGCCGACGCTGGTCTCGATGCTGTCCACCAGCAGGTCCCAGCCGTCATCGGTCTGCACCAGACCCGCGGCGATGTCACCATCGGCGACGGCAACCTCGATCTGGTCGGCGGTCATGGTGGAGGCCTGGATGTCGCGTCCGCTAGACGCTGCTGCCAGGGCC
>JBBSRQ010000079.1:0-13538 GCA_038242845.1 Propionibacteriales bacterium
CTGGGTGACGTGATGATCGCCCCGGCGGTGTTCGCGTTCGGCCTCGTGGCGTTCGGCTTCCTGGGCATGGGCCCGGTCACCATCGCCGTCGACTCCTACGGCCCCGTCACCGACAACGCCCAGTCCGTGTTCGAACTCTCCACCATCGAGGACCTACCCGGCATCGAGGACGAACTGGAGCGCGACTTCGGCATCCGTCCCAACTTCACCAGGGCCAAGTACCTGCTGGAGGCCAACGACGGCGCAGGCAACACCTTCAAGGCAACCGCCAAGCCCGTGCTGATCGGCACTGCCGTGGTGGGCGCCACCACCATGATCTTCTCCATCATGATCAGTCTCACGGACCGTCTGACCACCGACGTCGACAAGCTCTCCCTGCTGCACGCCCCGTTCCTGCTCGGCCTGTTGCTGGGTGGTGCCGTCATCTACTGGTTCACGGGCGCCTCAATCCAGGCCGTGACCACCGGCGCCTACCGCGCCGTGGAGTACATCAGCGAGCACATCAAGCTCGACGGCGCCACCCGCGCCAACCACGAAGACTCCAACAAGGTGGTGGAGATCTGCACCCAGTACGCGCAGAAGGGCATGCTCAACATCTTCCTGGGTATTTTCTTCGCGACGTTGGCGTTCGCGTTCGTGGAGCCGTTCCTGTTCATCGGCTACCTGATCTCCATGGCGATGTTCGGGCTCTACCAGGCCCTCTTCATGGCCAACGCCGGTGGCGCCTGGGACAACGCCAAAAAACTGGTGGAAGTGGACCTCAACGCGAAGGGCACCGCGCTGCACGAGGCCACCATCGTGGGCGACACCGTCGGCGACCCGTACAAGGACACCTCCAGCGTCGCCCTCAACCCCGTCATCAAATTCACAACACTCTTCGGCCTGTTGGCGGTCGCCCTCGCCGTCGAACTCACCGAGCAGAGCGGCCGGATGCTGACGGGCACGCTCGCCGTGGTGTTCTTCCTGATCTCGGCGTTCTTCGTCCGCCGTTCGTTCTACGGCATGCGCATCAACGAGACGATCGAGGACATCGTGGTGGACCAGAAGGTGGAGGTCGACGTCGACGGGCGATGACCGGGGTCCTCAGGATGGGCACGATATGTTGGGGTCCGTGAGCATCACGGTCAAACCCATTTCCCCCGAGGACCACCTCGCGTTCATCACCGAGCGCGGGTCCGCCAGCTTCCTGCAAACCCCGGCGTGGGCCGCGGTCAAGAAGGAATGGCGGGGTGAGTCGCTGGGCTGGTTCGACGGCGACCAGTTGATTGGCGCGGGGTTGGTTCTCCACCGCCAACTCCCGAAGCTGAAGCGCTCACTGGCCTACCTCCCCGAGGGTCCGGTGCTCGACTGGGCGCGCAACGACGTGGACCAGCAACTCGACGCGCTCGTCACGTATGCGAAGAAGGCCAAAGCATTCGCCGTGCGCATCGGCCCCGCCATCGTGCACCGCCGCTGGTCCTCCGAGACCATCAAGGCCGCCGTCGCCGACGACGCCATCACGCGGCTCTCCCAGGTGGAACCCGACGACACCTCGCTCGTGGCCACCCGTGTGATGCGGCAACTGCAGCACCTCAACTGGAGCACCAGCGACGACGAGGAGGGCTTCGCCGCCGGCCAGCCAAAGTTCAACTTCCAGCTCCCCCTGCTCCAGGCCGACGGGACGCCCAAGACGGAGGCGGAGCTGCGCGCAGGCATGAACCAACTATGGCGCCGCAACATCAAGAAGGCCGACAAGTCGGGCGTCGTGGTGCGTACCGGCGACCGCTCCGACCTGGCCCGGTTCCACGAGATCTACCTCGAAACAGCCCTGCGTGACGGCTTCACCGGCCGCGCCCTCTCCTACTTCCAGACCATGTGGGACGCCCTGAACGCAGAAGAGGAGGACCGCATGCAGGTCTACCTGGCCGAGCACGAGGGGGACCTCGTGGCCGCCACCACCATGGTCCGCGTCGGCACACACGCCTGGTACTCCTACGGCGCCTCCACCACAGCCAAGCGCGACGTCCGCGGATCCAACGCCATCCAGTGGAGCATGATTCGCGATGCCGCTGCGGCCGGCTGCCACGTCTACGACCTGCGCGGCATCACCGAGGGCGTTGCCGCCGACGACCCGGAGATCGGCCTCATCCAGTTCAAGGTGGGCACCGGCGGAGAGGCCGTCGCACACCTCGGGGAGTGGGACAAGCCCATCAACAAGCTCCTGTACTTCGCTTTCCGGACCTACATGAAGCGTCGGTGACATGACTCTGCGACTCACTGTTGCCACGACCCAGTGGCGCGCCCACCAACGGGCCCTCGTCGCCGACGTCCCCGGTATCGTCCCCGTCGCCAAGGGCAACGGCTACGGCCTGGGCCTGGACATCCTGGCGGTGGAGGCGTCCAAGCTGCGGACCGACGCACTCGCCGTCGGCATTGCGCAGGAGGTCGCCAAGGTGCGCGCTGGCGGATGGATGCGCGACGTCGTGGTGCTGAACCCGTGGCGTCCCGGCGACATCGCAGCAACAGACCTGCTGGCTGACCGTCGCGTCATCACGACGGTGTCACGCGGCGCGGACCTCGACGCAATCAAGCGCTCGCACCCCCATGCCCGGGTGCAGTTGGAAATGCAGACCTCCATGCACCGCCACGGCCTGCTGTGCGGTGATCTCCCGCTGGACCTGGGGACCTTGGACTTCGAGGGCTGGAGCATCCACCTTCCCTCCAACGGTTCCCTGGCCGAGGCCACCGAGTTGGCCGGCCAGGCCCTGGGGTGCCGCCGCGGGGCAATCTGGGTGTCTCACCTCTCGGTGCCGGACTACCGGGTGTTCCGCACCAACGTCGGCGTCCAGACGCGCATGCGCGTCGGCACCCGGCTGTGGCTCGGCGATCCGTCCGCACTGAAGACGACCGCGACCGTGCTGGACATTCACCGCATCGCCCGCGGCGAGCGGCTCGGTTACCACCAGGGCCGGGCACCCCGCGACGGGTTCATCGTCATCGCCAGCGGCGGAACCGCCCACGGCATCGCCCTGGCCGCGCCGGTGCCGCAACGCACCCTGCGTCAACGTGGGGTGACGATGACCGAGGGCCTGCTGGCGGCGACGGGACACACCCTGTCCCCGTTCACCGTGGCAGGCCGCAAGCGTGAGTTCGCGGAGCCGCCGCACATGCACAGCTCCATGCTGTGGGTGGCCGGCGTCGAGCCGGGCGTGGAAGTTGGCGACGAAATCCCCGTCACCTGCCGTATGACCACCACAAGTTTCGACGAGGTCATACTCACATAAGGGCGTCGTCGGTGAGGGGCTCCAGCACCTCGTCGTCGACGAGCACGCCACCGAGGGGGTCGCTCCAGTCAGGTGTGCGCAGCGGGTCCTGGGTGGGCCGCAGGATGTCCCGGTAGAACAGCACGATGAGCCACAGGTCGACGGCCACCCGAAGGCCGACGGCGACGAAGTACAGGTTGGGTGGCCCGTTCTTGGCAGCGGTCAGGTGGCCGGCCAAGTAGCCCCAGATGGCGAACCAGTAGCCCACCTGCACGATGGTGAACAGCGCGTACTCCATGCGCAGCGGCCGGGCCAGCACAAGGGCGAACAGCAGCCACAGCGCAGTCTGCGGGGAGAACGCGGCCCCCTGCAGGCACGCGATGAACACGAAGATGGCCACGAGTGTGCCCACTCGTGGTTTGAGTCGCCTGGCATAGAGCCAGGCAATGGTGCCGATCAGCGCCACCAGCAGCACCAGAAGACCGAGGTACCCGGCGGCGCGGACAGTGAATCCAGTCACCCCGATCAGGAACCACACCGAGCCGTACGACGCCTCGCCCGAGACCTGACCCTGGTAGTAAGCGATGACCGCACTCCAGTCGCGCAGGATGAGAGGCAGGTGCACCAGAGCCCACGTCACGACGGCCGGCACCAGGAACTGGACCACATGCTTGCCACGGCCGCGCAGGCCGATGCAGACGGCGACCGCGAAAACGATGACGATGGGCATGGTGCTGGTCGCAGCCGCCAGGCCCAGCACAATGCCTGCCTCGATGACACGGCGACGGGAGAACTGGTACAGCCCGAGAGCACTGAGACCGATGGGCACCAGGTCCCAGTGGATCAACCCGGCGGCAAGGACGACGGGGGCGGCAGCCACGAGCATGCCGTCCCAGGTGCGGTACCGGCCACGGGAGTCCCGCCCCATCAGCGACATGGAGATCACCCAGGCGAGGAAGAACACGAAGAGCAGCACGGCGTTGACGGCGAAGAACACCTGCGCACCGTCGAGTTGCACCTGCACGTCGGCGTCGGGACGGATCTCCGCACCCAACAGGCCGGAAAGTTTCACCGCCACCAGCATCAGGACCCCCAGCACGGGGGAGAACACCATGGTGTCCCCGCCGAACGGGGGGCTCCCCAGACCGTACTGCTGCCCCGTCCACATCAGCGGAATGTCGGAGTAGCAGAGCCGGATGAACCCGTCGACGGGGTTGGTGGCGTCGGTCTGGATGCACGGCACCTGGCGCAGCGACAGCACCGCGAACAGTGCGCTCGCCACCAGGATCGTCCAGGGCAGCGGGTTGAACCACGGGCCCGTGGGCTTGGCGTGGCGGCCCATGGGCCCGCCGAGACCCGACAGCAGAGCGTTCTTCACGGGCACAACCTTAGGCTACGACGAGGGGTTGCTCTTCGTCGCTCTGGGTTTGGCCTCCCCCACTGGCGGCTGGGCAATGGTTGCCTGTTGTGTGGGCTTCTTCGTGGGTTCCTTGGCCGGCTTCTTCGTGGGTTCCTTGGCCGGCTTCTTCGTGGGTTCCTTGGCCGGCTTCCCGGTGGGCTTCGTCGACGACGGGGTCGGCCTCGGCTCCTTGGTGGGCTTGGGTTCCTTCGTTGGTTGCGGCTCGTTCGTCGTCGTCGGCTCCGTGGTGGGCTGCTCCGACTGCGTCGGCTCCAGCGTCGGTGTCTCACTCGGCGTCTCACTCGGCGTCTCACTCGGCGTCTCGCTCGGTGTCTCGCTCGGTGTCTCGCTCGGTGTCTCGCTCGGTGTCTCCGAAGGCGTCGGGGACTCCGTGGGCGACTCGGACGCGCTGGGAGTGTCGCTCGGCTCCTCGATCGGTTCCGCCGGCCGCGAGAACTCCTTCTCCGGAGACTTCGTTTCGTCGCGTCCGTCGAGCTTCTTTGGCTTGTCGAAGTCCAGCACCTCGAGCCCCTCGTGCGCCTTCTGCATGAAATCCACCCAGGTCATGAGCGGGTACGACGACCCGAAGAAGGTGGAGTCCTGCGGGCGCTTGTACGGGTCGAGGTCCTCGATGCCGGAGTCCCCCGCCACGTACATGACGGCGGTGGAAATCTGGCGGCTGTAGCCCACGAACCATGCCGACTGGATCTCGTCACCGACGCCGTGTGTTCCCGTCTTGCCAGCAACGGGACGTCCGAGCGCTTCAGCCTTGCGGCCTGTGCCCTCGGACACCACGCTGGTGAGGGCGTCGGTCAGGTTGGCCGCCACGTTGGGCTCGATGTTGTGCTCCGGTTTGGCGTCGGACTCGTAGATCACCGCGCCGCTGCTGTCCTCCACCTTCGCCACCAGGTGGGTGGGTTTGTACTGGCCGGAGTCGGCGAAGGTGGCGTACGCGTTGGCCATGTCAAGCGGACTGACCTCGGCCGCACCCAGGGCGATCCGGTTGTTCGGGCTCCAACCATTCTCCCCTTCCTTGCCGGGGGCACCTGCGTCGTTGGCGGCCTTGATGACCTTCTGGGGCCCATTCTCCATCTGCTCGGTCATGTCGACGAAGGCCGTGTTGATGGATTCGGCGATGGCCCGGCGCAGGGTCACGGGTCCATACTGGTAGGAGAACTCGTTGCGAATGGTCTTGGAGTCGCCACGCGGGGTGAACGTGTCACCTTTGAGGACACTCTTCAGGGAGAACTTGTCGCGCATGCCGGCAGCAGCCGCGAACGCCTTGAACGTCGAGGCCGTCGGGCGCGGGGTGGTGGACCAGTTGCGGGAGTCCGACACGTAGTCAGGTCCTCCGTAGAGCGCCAGGACTCCGCCCGTGGCGGTGTCCACGGATGAGATTGCGACGTGCAGATCCTTGGGGTTCTGCGGCTTTTTGGCGTCCTCGGCAGCCTTCTTCGTGTACTCCGCCGCGATCGTGTTGGCGGATTCCTGCAGCACCTTGTCCAGGGTGGTGGTGATCTTGAGCCCGCCACCGGTGATCTGGCCCTCGTCAAGCCCCTTGGCGCGGAGCTCGTCCTCCACCATTTTGATGAGGAAGCCTCGTGGCCCGCCGTAGCGGTTGTTGACGGGTACCTCCGGGAACTCCGGGAGCGCCTTCGACGCCTCGTCGTGCTCCGCCTGGGTGATCTTACCCATCTCCAGCATGCCGTCGAGCACGTAGCGGTACCGGCCCAGCAGGGCCTCCTGCTTCTTCTCGCCACCTGAGGGGTTGAAGCCCGCCGGGTTGTTGAGGATGGCCGCCAGGACTGCAGACTCCGGCAGGGTCATGTCCTTGGCGTCCTTGAGGAAGAACGACTTGGAGGCGGCCTGGATGCCGTAGGCACCGCGACCGAAGTAGATGGTGTTGAGGTAGCCCTCCAAAATGTCCTCCTTCGGGAGCTCACGACCCATCTTGATGGCCAGCATGAGTTCCCGGACCTTGCGCGACAGTGTCCGCTCGGAATCGAGATAGAGGATTTTGATGTACTGCTGCGTGATGGTGGAGCCACCCTGAACCTCGCCTCCGCGGGCGATGCTCCAGGCGCCGCGGGCGATCCCACTGGCGGAGAAGCCGGGGTCGGTCCAAAAGGACCGGTTCTCAGCGGCGACGACGGCGTCCTTCACCACCTGCGGCATCTCGGCGTAGTCGAGTGTCACGCGGTTCTGCACCGCCAGGGAGCCCAACTGGTTGCGGCCGTCCCGGAAGTAGATGAACGTCGTGTTGGTGGTGAAGTCCTTGTTGGGGTCCGGCAGCTTCGTGGTGGAGTACAGGTACAGGAACGCTCCCAGACCGGAGACCCCGAGCACGAGGAACGCGACCAATGCGGTGATCCCGATGCGACCCCACACCTTCCGTGCCCTCGACCTGGTCTTTGTGACCTGACGTTCCTCAGCCATATGTGTCCTCCACGGTCTTTCGCCGACGCGGCGTCTTGCGTTTGCGACCGTCCCCCAGAAGGTAGGCCATGATCATGTGGTTCCAGCCGCACTCGGTGCACACCTCGACGACGCACACCATGAACTCCCCGAACTCGTCTCGCATCTCCTCGAGCTCATCCGGTGACTTGATGCGTCCTGAATACTGCCCCAATTGCTCCCCAAAGACGTAGTTCAGGACCATCAGGTCTCTGCGGGCCACATCGCCACCAAGCCTAAATGGCCATGCAAGCAGCCGCGTGGGAGGCGGGCCTACTGCGGCGAGCCCGGGTACAGGAGCGGGCCGCGGATGCCGGCCTCGGCCATTGCCTGCTGACAGCGTTGACGCACGGCGCGCATCACACCCCACTGTTGGTTGGGTCCGGTCTTCAACGCAATCTTCATGGTCATGGTGCCGCCGGACATGGAGTCGACGCCCACCACCGACGGCTCCTCCATCAGCACACCGGCCCACTGCGGGTCCTCTTGCATGCCGGCTACGGCCTGCGTCAGCACCGCTGAGACGTTCTCCGGGTCCTCGTTGATGGCGACGGGGATGTCCACGAGGACGGCCGAGAAACCCTGCGAGATGTTGCCGAGCGTCAGGATCTCCCCGTTGCGGACGTACCAGATCGTGCCGGAGGCATCACGGAGCTTCGTCACCCGCAGCGTGACCTCCAGGACCGTGCCCCTGATGTCTCCCACCGTGATGAGGTCACCCACCCCGAACTGGTCCTCCGCGAGCATGAAGATGCCCGAGAGGTAGTCCTTCACCAGCGACTGGGCCCCAAAGCCGAGGGCGACGCCACCCACACCGGCAGAGGCCAGGAGCGGACCCATCGGGATACCGATGATCGACAACACGGTGAGCAGGGCGACGACGGCGATGACGACGTCGACGATGTTGCGCAGGAGGGAGCCCAGGGTGGTGACCCGTTGGCGCTGCCTCTCCACGTTGAAGCCACTGGCCTTTGCCAGTGCAAGCTTCGTCCTGGTCCCGAGGGCGTCGGCATCGCGCTCAGGCTCCAGTCCGCGCATCAACAGCGCCTTGACGGAGCGCTTGATGAGGAACACCAGCGCGGTGCGGAGCACCAGGGCAAGGACCAGGACAACGGCGAGGTAGATCAGGCGTTGCGTGAAGTCGGTCATGCAGCCATGATGCCGTCGTCAGGCCTCGGGAGTCGACTCCCCCTCGACGGCGGAGGGCTTCATGACCGAGGGTGTGGGGTCGGCGACCTTCGTCGCCGTCGGCGTCACTGTCTTGGTCGCCGTTGGCGTTGGCGTCGCAGCTTTCGTCTCGCTGGGAGTCGTGTCCACTGGCGGGGTCGTGGTGGGGGTCGTCTCCACTGGCGGGGTCGGCGTCGGGGTCGGGGTCGTCTCCACTGGCGGGGTCGGCGTCGGGGTCGGGGTCGGGGTCGTCTCCACCGGCGGCGTCGGCGTCGGGGTCGGGGTCGTCTCCACCGGCGGCGTCGGCGTCGGGGTCGGGGTCGTCTCCACCGGCGGCGTCGGCGTCGGAGTCGGAGACGTACTCACCGGCGGCGTGGGGGTCACGCTCGGCGTCACCGTGACGCTGGGGGTCGGTGTGCCCGTTGGCGGTGCCGTCGGTGCCGTCGGTGACGGCCTGGGCGTCTGCGACGGGGACGAGAGCTGCGACGGCGTCGGGGAAGCGCTGCTGGATGGAGTGATCGGTGCGGTGATCGAGGGAGTGGGTGGTGCGTGACCTGAGGGAGTGGCCGATCCCGGGCCGCCGGGCCTGTCCGCGCCCATCACTGTGGTGTCGACGACGACGGTGCCACCGCTCAGCCATGGCTCCGGGTTCGTGAACTGGCCGTCGGCGATGACCTCGAAGTGCAGGTGGCATCCCGTGGAGAAGCCGGTGGTTCCCACCCTGCCCACTCCCTGGTGCGTCTCCACCCTCTGCCCCACTTGGACCCCGATGGCGGAGAGGTGGTTGTAGGTGGTGATGACACGGCGACCACCCAGCGTGCCGTGGCCAATCTTCACCTGGGTGCCGTTGCCGCCTGCCCAGCCCGCACGTACAACCGTGCCGGGGGCTGCGGCGCCCACCGGGGTTCCGCACGGAGCAGCAAGATCGAGACCCGAATGCAGCTTCCAGATGTGGCGGACGGGGTGGAATCGCATGCCGAAACGAGACGTCCTGCGTCCCTGGATGGGCATGGACAACAAGGAGCCCGATGTGGTCTTCGCCACGGCCGGGATGGGCGCCGTCGGCACGGTGGACGGGGTGGTCAGGACGGTCGTGTCCTCACCCGGCGCCTCCTCTGGCTCGGCTCGCGTCGCACTGGCGCTGGCGCTGGACGTGAACATCGGGGCGTCCGGACGGAAGGGGGCATCCGAACGGAACATCGAGTCGTCAGGGTTCGCGGCGAGGACGCGGACATCGGAGAGCGACGGGAGGTTCGGCTGCGCACTGCTCACCGACATGGGTGAGAGCGGCTGGACCACGGGTGCCACCGGGACGGCGGTCAGCTCGCCGGGCTGGCTGCCCGCGGTGATGACCAGGCCGACGGCAAGCACCGAGGACACAGCCGCCACGAGCGACCTGACTCCCTGCGCTTTCATGTGACTCCCCCGAGCCGTCTTTACCGGCTGCCATTGCCCAAGATCCGCCATCATCGAACCACACATCATGCCTCGCCCGCCAGAGGCGACAGACATTGCTGCACGAATGGTCACCGGGCATCAGCAGGGGCGCAACGGACATCGCGCGGGGCGTAGGATGAGCGCCCATGCCAAGCCTCACCCAAGCCCAGACCAACGCCGTGGAGCAGTTGCTGCGCATCTCAGACGTGATCGACCAACTGGGTCACCTCTTCGAGGAGGCAGGCCATCGTCTGTACCTCGTCGGCGGGTCCGTGCGGGATGCGTTGCTCGGTGGCCTCGGGCACGATCTGGACTTCACCACGTCGGCCCACCCTGACCTGACGCACCAACTCCTCAAGCAGTTCACGCCCTCCACATGGGACATCGGGCGCGAGTTCGGCACCATCGGGGCCCTCAAGCGCGACGGTGACGACGAATGGCAGATCGAGATCACCACGTTTCGTGCCGACGCGTACCGCAGCGAGTCTCGCAAACCGGTGGTGGCGTTCGGGGACACGCTGGAGGGCGACCTCGTCCGCCGGGACTTCACAGTCAACGCCATGGCCGTCGACGTCCTCACCAAGGAATTCGTCGACCCGTACTCAGGCCTGCAGGACCTCGCCGACGGACTCCTGCGCACCCCCGCCGCTCCGGAGACGTCCTTCTCCGACGACCCGCTCCGCATGATGCGGGCAGCACGCTTCGCCTCCCGTCTCGGATTCCGCGTAGCCCCCGAGGTGGTTGCCGCCATGGAGTCCATGGCCGAGCGCATCACCATCGTGTCCGCGGAACGGATCCAGGCAGAGCTCTCCGGGTTGTTGCTGACCGACTCCCCCCGCGCCGGTCTCGATCTCCTCGTGCGCACCGGTGTCGCCGAGTTCGTGCTGCCGGAACTGCCTGCGCTGCAGCTGGAGCTCGACGAGCACCACCGGCACAAGGACGTCTACGAGCACTCCCTGATCGTGCTGGAGCAGTCAATCGACCTGGAGAAGGCCCGCAACCACGCCCCGGACCTGGCGGGCCGGCTCGCAGCGTTGCTGCACGACATCGGCAAACCGGCCACGCGTCGCTTCGAGGGGCCGAAGGTGACGTTCCACCACCACGACATCGTGGGGGCGAAGCTCGTGAAGCGCCGGCTGCGCGCTTTGAACTATTCCAACGCAGTGGTGAAGTCCGTCGCCAAGCTCGTCGAGCTGCACCTGCGCTTCCACGGTTATGGCGAAGGACAGTGGACCGACGCGGCCGTGCGCCGCTATGTCCGGGACGCCGGCGACGACCTGGAGAGGCTGCACATCCTCACCCGCTCCGACTGCACCACCCGGAATCGCGAGAAGGCGACCCGACTCCGACGCAACTACGAGGAACTCGAGTGGCGCATCGACGAGCTGGCGGAGGCCGAGGAACTCAACTCGCTGCGCCCCGACCTCGACGGCGGCCAGATCATGAAGATCCTCGGCATCCCACCGGGCCGCGAGGTGGGGGAGGCGTACCGGTTCCTCCTCGAACACCGCACCGAGCACGGCCCCAGCGACCCCGACACAGCCACGGGTCTGCTGCAGGAGTGGTGGGCCAGTCGTCAGCGGGCGTGAACGGTCGCAGGTGATGGCCGTCTACGATGGAACGGTGGACAAGGCCTCATGGATCCTGCGTGCCCTCGTGGCCGTGGTTGTGGCGATCCCGGTTCTGGCCCTGAATCCACAGGCCGCACGGGCAGAGACCCCCGCCTCGCTGGTGGACGTCACCATCACCGCCAACTCCAGCCCCGTCCTCGACCTGTCCGATCCACAGCAGGTGGTCGAGCTCAGCGGCACCATCATCAACACCTCGACAACCCGGACCCGCTACACCACCGTCGAGTTCTGGAAATCCACCACCCCCATCACCACCGAGGACGAACTCGACGAGGCGATTGCTTCCCCCGCAGCCGTGCCGCTCGGTGAACGCCAGGAGCCGTACACGGAGGAGTCGGGGCACACCCAACTCATCGCACGTGGCGACTGGTTCGAGGTGGGCGAGCGTGCCACCTTTCGGGTGTCCGCCACTGTCGCCGAATTGGATCTGGTCACCAACGATGCTGCCTACCTCGTGGGCATTCACGTGCGTGGCCTGATCGAGAATGTCATGGGCAAGCAGACGGTGGGGCGTGGGCGCATCCTGGTGTCTGCAACCTCCTCCCCCCTGAAGTCGAGCCCCGTTGTCGCACTCTCCGCCGGACCGCAGCGCTCCCCCGACGGCGACTTCGTTGACAACGCTCTGGCTGACTCCCTGACATCCGAACTCGATGACCTTCTCACCGTGGCCGAGGACACCGGGACCACGGTCCTTCTGGACCCCATGCTGCTGATGGATGCCCGGGCACTCACCCAGGAACACACCGTGGCAGGCGAAACCGCCCCCGGCATGGAGGCGGCGACCGACTGGGTGACCCGGCTGGAGGCCATCATCGCGGACCGGCGTGTGATGCGCCTGCCCTGGGGCGACGTCGATCTTCCCCGTGCCGCGGCAATGGGACACCTTGCAGACGCCGTGCAGTGGGCCGACGATGCCCTCACCGACAGGGCCCTGCGGGCCCTGCCGCTTGCTGCAGACCTCGACACGTTCGCGAGCGCGGACCTCATCAAGGAGCTCGGCACGCTCGGCTTCACCACCGTGCTGGCCCACAACACCACCGGCGGCAGCCTCGGGCCGGTCCAAGTGGTACAGACGAGCGACATCACTTCTCCGGGAATGGGGCCGGGCGGACGCAACACCTCCGCTCAACACCTCTCACGTCGCCTCGCCAACGAGCTCCTCGCCCCCACCCCGGTCACCTACCTCGCGCGCACCGCCGCAGACGCCCGTACCGTCACCACCCCTCCCGCACATCGGCGGTTCGTCGACATCACACCTGATGACACCGCCGCCGCCTTCACACCTGACGACGACGCCCCCCGGTGGGTCGAGCTGTGGCAGCGCATAGATGCCCTCATGGCGGATGCGTCGTTTCGTCGTGACCTGACCGGCAATGACGACCTCCCTGAACTTGAGCGTCTCTCCACCGCTGCCCTGTCGTCGCGATTCACCACACAGACGCAGGCGTTGGAATGGATGTCGTCCAACAGGGCAACCGAGATCGACCCGTCCAAGATCATCATCAGCGCGGCCAGCCAGTTCGTCATGGGGTCCCGCACGAACAACTTCCCGGTCACCATCACCAATGGGCTACAGGTGCCGGTCACACTCCGGTTGGTGTTCGACAGCGAGAGCCCGCAGCGCATCCGCGTGCCCGCCACCGACTTCGTGACGATCACCCCCGGCGAGAACCTGACCCTGGTGGCGGCACCGGAGGCGTCATCGAACAGCGTCGTCACTGTCGAGGTCCGCATGGAGACACTGGGTGGAACCCTGTTCGGGGCCCCCGTCTCCATTGACATCACCGCCACAGGACTCGGGCGCGCCGCCTGGATCATCATCATCATCTCCGGCGCAGTGGTGCTGGGAGGCACCGTGTGGCGCATCCGTGCCGTGCAGGCCGAACGTTCCAAGGAGGACGCGTGAGCAGCCAGGTCAGTACAACCAAGAAGCTGGTCTCGGCGAGCGCACTCATGGCGTCCGGCACGCTCATCTCCCGGATCCTCGGTCTGGTGCGGGTGATGCTCATCGTCTTCATCCTCGGCAACACCTCACGGCAGGCCGACATGCTGGGCCTGGCCACGTCGGTGCCCAATTCGCTCTACATCCTGTTCGCGGGCGGCGCACTCAACACCGTCCTGGTGCCGCAGATCGTGCGTGCCATCAAGCACGACGACGACGGCGGCGAGGCCTACACCAACCGCATCATGACGGCGTTCATGCTCATC
>JBBSRQ010000080.1:0-13473 GCA_038242845.1 Propionibacteriales bacterium
AGATGGATGGGTGCGGTCCCCCCGGGCCGCACCCACCACGTTCTGGTGAAGATGGATGGGTGCGGTCCCCCCGGGCCGCACCCACCACGTTCTGGTGAAGATGGATGGGTGCGGTCCCCCCGGGCCGCACCCACCACGTTCTGGTGGAGATGGATGGGTGCGGTCCCCCCGGGCCGCACCCATCGAGTCAAAGGGCGCTGTCGATCAGCTGTTGGTGGTGGCCGGCGCGGCCTGTGCCTCGGTGAAGGAGTACGTCAGGCTCACGGAGCCACCCTGCACGGTGCCCGTCGGAGCGACGCCGTTGGTGGTGGTCTCGTTCTGGTCGGGCAGTGAAACGCTGACTTGTAGGAATGCCTTGCCGCCGACCGCCATGCCTGTGGTGGTGGTGAAGGCGCGAGCGGTAGCGAGGGTGGACAGGGACGCAGCGTCGATCTCGTTCTTGGTGGTCCCGGTGCAATTTCCGGTGGTGACGGTCCAGGCCACCGAGCAGGACTTGACGGTGACGCGCAGTGCCTTGCCCGTGGTGCTGTCGGTGATGAGCGACTGGGTGCCGGTGGCGGCGACGTCCAGACTCAGGGCGGTGGAGGCCAGCGTGCCACCGTTGGTGAGGTCGATGTAGCGGTTGGACACGTCGCCGGGTGCAAGGTTCGCGATCTTCGTGCCGAAGCCGGTGGAACTGGCGCCGTTGCCGAGGGTCAGGCTGAGGGTGCCGCTGTCTGCGATCTGCGGGGTCACGTTGGTGGCCTTGGCGTTCAGCGTGGCGTACACGCCGTTGGCACCGACCGCCAGGGCGGAGACACCGATCAGGGCGACAGCGCTGATGCGGAGGGCGTTCTTGATCTTGTTGCGGTCCATGAGGGCTCCTTGTGTGGTGCGGCGGCTGAGCTGCCCGCCTGGTTGTGTTCGTTGCTGATGCCCATAGACAACCGCTCCAGGTTTGCGGTTCCCGTACCCCTTGCTCACCACTGAGGCTCGAGTTCCTCACAGTGTGTGAATGTTGAACTACTTTGGTTCAGCGAGAGGTTGCGAATCGGTTGCTCACCAGGTGCCAGCGAGCCACCACTTAGACGTACAAGCGTTTGTGAGATTCCCACAACGATCCGCTCCAGACGTTGGAAGGGCCAGTCTGCGGCTGCACAACGCCACGACAGGTGACATCCTGAATCGCAGAACCGGAACCAGACCTGCCAGATTTGGACAAATCCGCGTCTGTTTGGTGTGGACTTTTCAGGAGGTACAGGTGTTCAAGCGCATCGCCATCGTCAACCGTGGTGAGGCCGCCATGCGGCTCATCCATGCTGTTCGTGATCTCAACGCCGAGCATCCCGACAGGGAACCGATCACGACCATTGCGTTGTGCACCGACGGTGAGCGCTCCGCCATGTTCGCGCGCGAGGCAGACGAGTCACACCTGATCGGGCCCGCCTCTCAGCGCCCCTACCTCAACCACCAACTCCTTGCCAAGGCACTCACGGACGTCGGGGCCGACGCCGTCTGGGTGGGTTGGGGCTTCGTCGCGGAGGATGCCGGCTTCGCGGATCTCGTCGAATCGCTGGGAATCCGCTTCATCGGTCCGTCCGGGGACGCGATGCGCAAGCTGGGCGACAAAATCGGCTCCAAGCTCATCGCCGAGGAGGTCGGTGTACCGGTGGCCCCGTGGTCACGCGGCAGTGTGGACTCCCTCGACGACGCACTCGCACAGGCCGAACGCATCGGCTACCCGCTGATGCTCAAGGCGACCGCTGGTGGCGGCGGCCGCGGCATCCGCAAGGTCACCTCCGCCGACGAGCTCACCGTCGCATACCAGCGCACGCGCGATGAGGCCCAGCGCGCATTCGGCTCCGACGTCGTCTTCCTCGAGAAGCTGGTCACGGGTGCCCGTCACGTCGAGGTGCAACTCATCGCCGACAGCCACGGCACTGCCTGGGCCATCGGCGTGCGTGACTGCACGATCCAGCGCCGCAACCAGAAGGTCATCGAGGAATCATCCTCTCCACTGCTCAGCACTGAACAGATGGACGAGGTGAAGACGGCCGCTGAACGGCTTGCGCTCGCCGTCGACTACCAAGGCGCCGGCACCGTGGAATTCCTCTATCGCGCCGAGGACAAGCTGTTCGCTTTCCTCGAGGTCAACACGCGGCTGCAGGTGGAGCACCCCATCACCGAGGTGACCAACCAGTTTGACCTCGTCAAGGCCCAGATCCATGTGGCCGGTGGCGGCAGGCTGTCGGAGCGCCCCACAGAACTGGGTCACGCTGTCGAGGCCCGGCTCAACGCTGAGGACCCGGACCGCGACTTCGCACCCTCCCCAGGCCTCATCACACGGCTCGATCTGCCCGCAGGGCCGGGCATCCGCGTCGACACGGGCGTGACCGAGGGTGACTCGATTCCGTCCGACTTCGACTCGATGATCGCCAAGATCATCGCCCACGGACGCACTCGCGACGAGGCACTCGGCCGCCTGCGCCGCGCCATGGCCGAAACCACCGTGGTGATCGAGGGCGGGGCCACCAACAAGAGCTTCATCCTTGAGCTTCTCCGCCAGCCCGCCGTCACAGGACCCGCCGACGGCGACGCCTGGGCTGACACGGCATGGATTGACCGCGTCCGCGCCGAAGGTGGTCTGGTCGCCGACCGGCACGCCGGAGTTGCGCTGGTGGTCGCCGCCATCGAGGCCTACGAGGAGTCCACGGGGCTCGAAACGGAGCGCCTGCTGAACACCGCTCGCGGCGGTCGCCCCCAGACGCAACACACGTCAGGTCTGAAGGTCGACCTCAAACTGCGTGGCACGACCCACACCGTCACCACGTTCGCCATCGCACACGGTCGCTATCGCGTCGTGGTCGACGGTCAACCCACCGAGGCCGAATTGCTGCGTCTCGACGACGTGCACGGCAGGATCACCGTCGGCGACGAGAAGCACCGGATCATCTCCGCCACACATGGCCCGATCCACCTCATCGAGGTGGACGGGGTGACGCACCGCGTCTCCCGGGATGAGGGTGGCGTGCTGCGCTCCCCCGCCCCCGCGCTGGTGGTGGCCACACCGGTCTCTGTCGGGGACGAGGTGGAGGCAGGGACGACGCTCGTCGTCCTCGAGTCCATGAAAATGGAAACTGCCATCCATGCACCGTTTGCGGGCCGCGTGAAGCAGCTGCTGGTCATGACCGGGTCACAGGTGGAGTCCATGGCGCCGCTGGTGCGCCTCGAACCACTCAGTGACGGCAACGACGACACGGGCACCACCGCCGGGACCGCTGCGGTGCATGTCCCTGTCAGCCTCACAAACGGGAACCCGGCCGTGCGGGCGCACCGCCTGATGGCTGACCTCTCCGCCACCCTGATGGGGTTCGACGTCGACCCCTCCACCACCACACTGTCGAGCTACCTGTCCGCCCGGGAGGAAGCACGCCTTGCCGGCACGGACGTCATGGCAGACGAGATCCAGCTGCTCACGCTCTTCGCCGACCTGGCAGAGCTGAGCCGCAACCGTCCCTTCGACGAGCAGACCAGCACCGAACTGCGGGTGCACTCCGACCGCGAGCACTTCCATCGCTACCTGACCACGCTCGACACGGAGAGGGCCGGTGTCCCCTCGCAGTTCGTCGACCGATTGAGCGCGGCGTTGCTGCACTACGGCGTCGACTCACTCGAGCGCACACCCACACTCGAGCAAGCCGTCTTCCGTATCTTCCTGGCGCAGAAGCGCATCGCCTACGACGTGCCCATGGTGCTCGGCATCCTCGATCGATGGATCACGGAGACAGCCCCCGACGCGGATCGTGCCGCCACCGCCCGTGCCCAGCTGGAACGGCTGGTGCGGGCCACACAACTCAGGTTCCCAGCGGTGGGGGACCTCGCCCGATCCGTACGATTCCGGTGGTTCGACCAGCCGCTCGTCGACGCCGAACGCGCCTTCGTGATCGCCGGGGTTGGGGACGAGGTGGAGTACCTGGCGTCGCACCCGGACGCCTCCGACTACGCCGAACGCGTCGCACAGCTCGCCGCGATCCCGGAGTGGACGGCCAACTTCCTGGCCTCCCGACTCGGCGATGGAACGCCGGCGCACGAGCCGATGCTCGAGGTGCTGCTGCGCAAGTACTACAGCGACCACGACCTCTCCCACGTCACCCGTCGCACCATCGACGGTCGCGCAGTCATCCTCGCCGACCACGTCCTCGACGGCCGTCCACGGCACTTCGTGGGGGCCGTCGGCACAGCCGATGAGCTGCTCCCCGGCGGAGCGCTCGCGGCTCTCGTGGGACAGCAGGTGGCGGAACGCACCCCGGGTCACGACGCCGTCGTCGAGCTCTACGTCTCGTGGCCGGGGCATCCCGACGCCGACGAACTGTCCGCCGAGCTGCTGCAGCGGTTGGGTTCCTGGGAATGGGACCCCTGCGTGCAACGCGCCGCTATCGGTGTCTGCACCGCTGAGGGCACCGTGGACTACCGCACTTTCCGGTTCGGGCCTGAGGGCATCCACGAGGACGAGCGCATCCGCGACCTGCACCCGATGGCGGGACGCCAGCTGGACCTCTGGCGGCTGCGCGACTTCCACACCACCCGCCTGCCGGCACCCGCCGACGTGCTGCTGTTCGACTGCGTCGCCAAGTCCAACCCGGACGATCACCGGTTGGTGGCGATGGCGCAGGTTCGTCAGCTGGCCGTCATTCGCGACGAGGACGGCACACTGGTCAGCATCCCGCACGCTGAGCGCGCCGTCGCCAACTGCCTCGAGGCCATCCGCCGTACACGCTCCGCCCGGGGGACGGCAGGCTCCAGGCTGGATGTGAACCACGTCTGGGTGCACGTGTGGCCCGAGGTCGACCTCCAGATGGCCGACATCACCCCCCTGAAGGACCGCATCACTCCGCTGTCGGATGGCGCCGGCATCGAGGAGGTGCTGTGCCAGGGCAGGTTCGTCCGCGGTGACAAGCTGGTACCGCTGGCTGTGCGTTTCCACGCCCAGCCCGGCGCCGGTGTGACCACGACGATCAGCGCCCCGCCCACGGAGCCGCTGAAGCCACTCGACGACTACGCCGGCAAGGTGCTGCGCGCGCGAAGGCGCGGCCTGGTCCATCCCTACGAGTTGTCCGCGACACTGACCGGCAAGGACGGTTCGCTCACCGAACTCGACCTCGACGCTGACGGACGCCTCACCGAGGTGGATCGCGCCCCCGGCCGCAACAAGGCCAGCATCATCGCGGCGAAGGTCACGACACCGACGGCTCTCCACCCCGAAGGCATCACTCGGATCGTCCTGTCCGGCGACCCCACCAGGGGTCTGGGCGCCGTGGCGGAACCGGAATGCCGTCGCATAATGGCCGCCATCGACCTGGCTGAGGAACTGGATGTGCCGGTGGAGTGGTTCACACTCAGCTCCGGTGCACGCATCTCCATGGATTCCGGCACCGAGAACATGGACTGGGTGGGTGCGGCGCTGCGACGCATCGTGGAGTTCACGCAGGCAGGTGGCGAGATCAACGTGGTGGTGGCCGGCATCAACGTCGGCGCCCAGCCCTACTGGAACGCCGAAGCGACCATGCTCATGCACACCAAGGGCATATTGGTGATGACCCCTGATTCGGCGATGGTCCTGACAGGCAAGCAGTCACTGGACTTCTCCGGCGGCGTCTCCGCCGAGGACAACCACGGCATCGGCGGTTACGACCGTGTGATGGGGCCCAACGGTCAGGCCCAGTACTGGGCCCGCGACCTGGGCGGTGCCATGGGCATCCTGATGTCGCACTACGACCACACGTGGGTCGCACCCGGTGAGGCCGGCCCCCGCCGCGCCCCAACGCAGGACCCGGTGGACCGTGACGTCTCCCCGTACCCGCACACCGGCGAATTCGCCACGGTGGGCCAGATCTTCTCGTCGACCCACAACCCCGACCGGAAGAAGCCTTTCGACATCCGCACCGTCATTGCGTCGGTGTGTGACCAGGACCATCCCCGCGTCGAGCGCTGGGCGGGGATGGCCGAGGCGGAAACCGCCGTGGTCATTGACGCACGGGTCGGCGGGCACTCTGTGAGTGTCGTTGGCATCGAGTCCACCCCCGTACCGCGCGCCGGGTTCCCGCCCTCCGACGGCCCGGACACCTTCACGGCCGGAACCCTGTTCCCGCGGTCGTCGAAGAAGGTCGCTCGCGCCATCAACGCGGCGTCGGGCAACCGTCCGCTGGTGGTGTTGGCGAACCTGTCGGGCTTCGACGGCTCACCTGAGTCGATGCGCAACCTGCAGCTGGAGTACGGCGCCGAGATCGGGCGGGCAATCGTGAACTTCGACGGACCCATCGTCTTCGTGGTCATCTCCCGCTACCACGGCGGCGCGTTCGTGGTGTTCTCCAAACGGCTCAACGAGAACATGACAGTGCTCGCACTGGAGGGGTCGTATGCCTCCGTGATCGGCGGAGCCCCCGCCGCCGCGGTGGTGTTCGCCCGCGACGTCGACAAGCGCACCGGCGCGGATCCGCGCGTGGCCGCGCTGCACGACAGGCTCCGCGACGCAGCACCGGAGGAGCACGCCGACCTGCAGGTGGAACTGGCTGACACCAGTGCGGCGGTCCGGGCGGAGAAGATCTCCGAGGTCGCCGCCGAGTTCGATGCCGTCCACAGCATCCACCGCGCCGTCGACGTCGGCTCCGTGGACAAGGTGATCTCGCTCACGGAGCTGCGGCCCTCCATCGTGAAGACCATCGAGGCCCACCCAGCGAGACGTTGATCCGGTAGGACCGGCGCTGCTCCCCCACCCGGCTCAGTGCTCGACATCTTCTGGCGCGTCGACGGGGAGCGTCAGGGTGGCCCTCAGTCCACCGAGATCCGACTGGTCCAACACCACGTCGCCGCCGTGGTCGCGGGCGATCTCCCGCACGATGGCGAGGCCAAGTCCGCTGCCTCCCGCCTCACGTTCCCGGGACTCCTCCAGACGCACGAATCGTTCGAACACCCGCTCCCTGTCCTGCTCCTGGATGCCGGGACCGTCGTCCTCAACGACGAGGCAACCGTCCATGATCGTGATGAGGACGTGGCTGCGGGCGTATCGCGCAGCATTCTCCACCAGGTTGCGCACCACGCGCCCGACGGCGGCTGCGTCAGCGTGGGCCCGGCCATTCCCCCGCAACTCGACGGCGATCCCGGCACGACCGACGGTGGCCGCAGTCGCCGCGGCCTCCCGAAGATCCTGCAGGGACCGTCGGGCAGGCGTTGCACCGACGCGTGCCAGGAGGAGCAGGTCGTCCACGAGCGACTGCATCCGCAGCACCTCAGGTTCCAGGTCGGCTGCGAGTTCATCGCTGGTCAAGGCGTCCGGGTGGGACCGGGCCACCTCCACGGCTGCGCGCAACACCGAGATGGGTGACCGCAACTCATGAGCAGCATCCTCGACGAAGGATCGCTGCCGGGCGGCTGCACTCTCGAGCCGGTCGAGCATCTCGTTGAGGGTACAGGCGAGTGCGCCCAGTTCGTCGTCAGCATCCGGCACGGGGAGGGCGCCGGGTCCACCCTCGCGGGCGACGCGGGCCGCGGCGCTGCGGAGCTGATCCACCGGACGCAGTGCGCGCCCCAGGGCAAGCCAGATTGCCACCGCGAGCAGCACGGTGAGCGTCGGCACCACGCCGATGAGGGAGACCCGCAGCGCATGCAGGACGCCCTCCACATCACGCAGCGGGAGGGACACCACCACCGTCACCGGTTCACCACGCAACGAGGCTGCGAGCGAGACCATCCTGGCCTGCTCGTCGTAGGGGCTCGCCAGCGTCGCAGGTCCATTCCCGCGGAGGCGTGAAACTTCCTTCAGCCCCAGCACGGGCAGCGTCCGGCTCGCATTGGCGGAACTCGCCACCACCAGGCCCGCGCCGTCGAGGACCTGTGCAATCTCCCCGGCCTCAGCAACGGGGAGCGGCTCAGGCAGCCGGTCATCCTCGACGAGGCGTGCGATGGTCGCGGCGCGCGCGGCAGTCAGCTCGTCCAGGGTCGCGATCCGGCTCGCGGACACAACTGCAGTGAGGGCGACGGCCCCCAGCACCAGCCCCACGCACAGGAGGCCGGAGGTCACCAGTGTGAGCCGGAGCCGCAGGGAAAGGCCGCCCCACCGCCGTCCGGGGGTGCTCATCCCACCACGCGGTAGCCGGCGCCCCGCACAGTCGCCACGGCGTCTCTCCCCAGCTTGCGGCGCAGGTAGCCGACGTAGACCTCCACCACGTTGAGGTCCTCTCCGTCCCCGTCCCAGACGTGGTCCCTCAGTTCCACCTTCCCAACCACGCGGTCACAATGTTGCATCAGGTACTCCAGCAGGGCCACCTCGCGCGTGGTGAGGGCCACGGCCTCACCGGCCCGGGTGACGTCGCGGGTGGAGGGATTGAGTTCAATGCCACCCACCGCCAGAACGGCTGGACGCGACTCGGAGGGACGCCTCACCAGGGCGCGCAACCGGGCCACCAGGATCACGAACGAGAACGGTTTGGTGAGGTAATCGTCGGCACCGAGGTCGAGGGCGTCCGCCACGTCATGCTCGCCGTCCTTCGCGCTCAGCATGATCACCGGCGTCCACACCTTTCGCTGCCTCAGTGCGGCCACCACGTCGTAGCCGTTGCGCCGCGGCAGCATGACGTCGAGGACGATGGCGTCGTAGTCGCCATGCGTGGCAAGCGAGAGACCGGTGTCACCGTCGTGAGCGACGTCAACGGCGAATCCCTCGGCGGCGAGTCCGCGCTGGAGCGTGCGTGTGAGGCCACGCTCGTCGTCGACCACAAGAACCCGCACTCCCCCATCATGCCAGCGCCGCACCAGCGGCCATCCGTCCTCTCAGCGTCCTCACAGGAGACCCCGGCTACCGTGGCTGCATGACCAGCACTGCGCCGCAACGCCGCTCCTTCCTACGGTCCCCCTGGATGGCCCCGATCGCCGTGAGCAGCGCAGTCGCACTCACCCTGGTCTCGCAGCCGCTGTTCGCCTCGGGAGACGCCAACAACCTGCCTGAGGTTTCCGCTGACCAACTGGTGGCCCAGGTGCTCGAGGCGAAGCCGCAGGCGATGTCCGGCACCGTCGTCCATACAGCCCGCCTGGGGCTGCCCGACATGCTGTTCACCGAAGCCACTGGCGCTGACCCCATCTCCCTCCTGGGCGGCAGCTCCACCCTCGGGGTGTGGACCGACGGCGTGGATCGTTCGCGCGTGTCCCTCCAAGGGGCGATGTCGGAGTACTCCGTCGTCAACGACGGCCCGGAGCTGTGGACGTATTCGAGCTCGGACGACGAGGCGGTTCACTACTCCTTCAGCGACGCTGACCTCGCACGACTGAAGACGATGGGCGAGGACGCCCGCACCGAGGCCATCGCGAAGCAGGCCGAGCTCCCCACCCCCCAGGAAGCTGCGACACAGGCGCTGGCCGAGGTCGGGAAGTACTCCACGGTGCGCGTCGATTCGCAGAGCACCGTCGCAGGGCGTGAGGTCTACCAGCTCATCGTGACCCCGGACACTGACAAGACACTCGTCCAACGGATCGTGCTCTCCATCGACGGCAAGACCAAGATTCCGCTGCGGGTCCAGACGTGGAGCACACAGGACCAGAAGGCCCCCGCCGTCGAGGTCTCCTTCACCGACGTCTCCTTCGGCATGCCGAAGGAGTCCGTGTTCGGCTTCTCGGCACCTGTCGGCGCCACCAAGCGCGACGTCGTCGTGCCGCTCCCAGAACGGGACGGCTCGGTCAAGCGCTCCGAGGCCGGGCACGAGATGCCCGTGGTCACGGGCACCGGCTGGGCATCCGTCGTGGAATTCAAGGGCCTCGACATCGCTGCACTCCTGGCCAAGGATCCTTCCGCAGTGACCGGATCGGGCGAGCGCATCATCGGCTCCGAACAGGCCCAGAAGATGCTTGAGGAGTTCATGCCCGAGCACTCCGGAGGCATGAACCTTGAACTGGGTCCGTTGTACGACCAACTCACCACGAAGGTGCCCGAGGGTCGTCTGCTCAGCACCACGCTGCTCAATATCCTGGTGACCACCGACGGACGCGTCCTCGTGGGTGCAGTGCCCGCCGAGACGCTCCGCGCGTTGGCGTGAGCCCCCCTGCAATCCGCACTGAGGGACTGACGAAGCGATTTCGTTCCGGCCAGGTGGCCGTGGACGGGATCGATCTGGTCGTTCCGGGCGGTGCTGTCTACGGCTTCCTCGGTCCCAACGGCTCCGGGAAGACCACGACCATTCGGATGCTGCTCGGGCTCGTGAGACCCACCTCAGGCGCCGCATGGCTCCTCGACCAGCCGATGCCGCGTGAGATCGAAAGCGTGCTGCCCCGTGTAGGCGCGCTGGTGGAAGGCCCTGCCTTCCACCCCTACCTCACAGGGCGGGCAAACCTCGTCCGACTCGACGCCTGCGACGCCACTGCCGAACCCGGCGATTCCAGGACCCGCATCGAGACGGCCCTGGAACGCGTGGGCCTCACCGCGGCGGCGGCCAAGCCCTATCGGCAGTATTCGCTGGGCATGAAACAGCGCCTCGGGCTCGCTGCTGCCATGATGCGCCCACGCGAACTGCTCGTGCTCGACGAGCCCACCAACGGCCTGGATCCCCAGGGAACACGAGAGGTGCGACACCTCATCCGGGAACTCTCCGCCGAAGGGACCACCGTGCTCGTCTCCTCCCACCTGCTCTCCGAGATTGAACAGGTGTGCACCCACATCGGGATCATGGGCAGGGGACGCCTCCTGGCACAGGACGAGCGGACCGCCCTCACGTCCGAGGATGATGTGCGCGTCGTCGTCACGACCACCCCCGACGACGTCGCAGCCGCCGCGTCGGTGCTCGAATCACTCGGGCTCACCGACGTGCGCGTCGACGAGGTCGAACTGCATGCGCGCCTCGGTGACACCCGCCCGGAGCGTGTTTCCGCCGCTCTTGTGGCCGCGGGCGTGGACCTCGTCGGGCTAGATGTACGCCGTCGCAGCCTGGAACAGCTGTTCGTGGAACTGACCGGGGAGGGCTTCGATGTCGCGCGCTAGCGGTTCCTTCGGACGTCAGCTGCGCAGCGACCTGCGGCTCCTCTTTGGCCGGCCGCGCACGATCACGCTGCTCGCCGGTCTCGCGGCGGTACCGCTGCTGCTCGCCATCGTCCTGTTCGTCACGCAGAACTCCGCCATGGCCGGGCAGGGACCGGGCTTCGTCGGTCGGGTCACCGGCAACGGACTGTTCCTCGTGATCGCCGCACTGTTCCTGTGCCTCCCGTTCCTGCTCCCCCTCACCGTCGGTATCACGGCGGGCGACGCCATCGCTGGCGAGTCACAGACCGGCACGTTGCGCTACCTTCTCACCCTCCCCGTTGGCCGCACCCGGCTGCTGCTCTCGAAGACGCTCGCATCGTTGGCCTTCGCCTTCGCTGCCGTGTTCCTCATCGCAGCCGTTGCACTCGCTTCAGGCGGGGCGTTCTTCGGACTGACCGACATGACGCTCCTCTCCGGCTCCACGGTGGGGCTCGCCGAGGGTGCCGCGCGCATGTTCGGCGTTGCAGCCTACGTGGCGCTCTCCCTCACGGGGCTGGTGGTGGTGGGGCTGTTCTTCTCCACCCTGACGGAGGTCCCCGTCGGGGCCATGGCGGCCACGACGATCCTCGCAGTGGTGTCCTCCGTGCTCGACACGCTTCCCCAGCTCGCGTCCATCCACCCGTACCTGCTGACCCACCACTGGTTCGACTTCGCCGAGTTCCTCCGCATCCAGATCGACTGGGGTGTGCTGGGCACGGGGATGCTCGTGCAGTTGGTATGGGTCGCGATCTTCGCCTCGCTGGCCTGGGGAAGGTTCACCACAGCCGACGTCACGTCCTGACCTCCAACGCCCTTGAAGTTCAGTGGCTCTGCTCGCGACGGGCTTCCATGCTCCGGTCCGCCAGGTCGCGTCCCGCGCCGCCGTACATGTGGACGACGACGTCGATGCCCCGCTCGTAGAGTTCGTCGACATCGTCGACGTAGAGCGCCACAGCCGCGACAGTGCCGGTGAACTTCCTCTGCCGCAATTCTTGGAGCGCGTCAATGTTGGCGAGCTGCGACGGCATCGCCAAGACGATGACCTCGATCTTTCCGTTGCGGACCACCCGGTCCCAGAAGTCGGTGTCCGTCGCGTCGCCCTCGATGACGGAGATCCCGTGACGAAGCAGGTGTTCCACGCGATCAGGGTCGTGCTCCACGCCGAGGGTGTTGATGCCGTACTCGTCGACGAGCTGGTTGTAGGTGGCCCGTCCCACCCGTCCCATGCCCAACACCAGCGCACGGGCGTCGCCGATGGGGATGGGTCGGTCGTGGTGGTGCAGCTTCTCCGGAGGACGCGGGGGGATCCGGCTGGCGAACTGGGACAGGGCCGAGGTGCGGCGAGGGTTCGCGATGGCCGAGACAACGAAGCTTCCGGCCACGGCGATGGCAATACTGACCAGCCAGTGCGTCGGCAGCCAACCCGCCGTCACACCCGTTGCCACGACGATGAGCCCGAACTCTGAATAGTTGGCCAGCAGGAGACTGGCCAGCAGGCTTGTGCGGTGGCGCATGCCCTGTGCCCACAGGAGCAGCCAGTACCCGATCCCGTGCAACGGCAGCAGCAGGAGCAGCAGCAACCCGACGACGATGTTGTGGGTGTCCGGCAGTCCGGTGAAGCCGATATTGACGAAGAAACCGATGAGGAGGAGTTCCTTCAGGGTGAACAGGCTGTGCGAGAGCTGGTCCGCCCCTGGGTGCGAGGCCAGCACCATGCCCATGACCAGTGCACCGAGTGTGCCCTCCAGCCCCAAGTATTCGAAGAGTGCGTAACCGGGGACCAGCGCCATGAAAATGCCGAACAGCGCCTGCATCTCTGCCCGCCCCAACCGGTTGAACCGCTTGAAGAACCACCACAACAGGGGAACGAGCACCAACAGCCCCAGTGCCAGCGGGCTCGGCGGTGTGCCGCGGGAGACCGAAAGGAACACCACCGCCGCAATGTCCTGCATGATCAGCACGCCGATGGCGATACGACCGTAGAGCGCCTGCTCGTCGCCCCGGTCCTGCAGGATCTTGATGACAAAAACGGTGCTGGAGAACGACAGCGCACAGGCGAGGACGGCAAGGGTCGGGAGAGTGCCCACGGTGAGCGCACCAACAAGGGCCAACAGTCCAAGGAACGCCGATCCCACGACGACGGAGCCGGCCATGTGCACGGTGGCGGTGAGCCACACCTCCCTGCCGAGCAGGGAGCGGACGTTCAGTTTGAGTCCGATGGCAAAAAGCATCAGCGTGACGCCGAGTTCGGCAACGAAGTCGAGGCCGCCGATCTCGGGAACGCCCAGGCCGTTCAGCACGAACCCGGCAGCAAGGAACCCCACCAGCGGAGGCAGGCGGATGCCGATGGCCAGCAGCCCGGCGGCAAAGACCACCACGAGGTAGATCAGAACCGTTGTCACGCCATCACCCTCACTGAGTTGCCCGCTTCTGAGATTCTTTCACGTCCCTCATCA
>JBBSRQ010000081.1:0-13193 GCA_038242845.1 Propionibacteriales bacterium
AGGGTGCCGTCGATGACTGGCGTGCTGGTACCGGAGCCGACGACGCGGGCCCGGCTCGGGAGTCCGGCCACCGTCCATACCACCGCATCCTCCCGGACTGCGGCACGGGTCAGTCCCGGGGCGTTGCCCACGCTGACCAGGTCCTCCTCGCTGAAACCGCCCATGTAGATGTGGCTGACCCCGAGAGTCGTGAGTTGTTCCCCCAGGTCCTCGGGTACCACGGCCGCCCCCAGTGACTGGACGAGAAGCCCGAAATCGTCGGCGAAGGTGCCCGCGAGCTCTCGCTCGCCGGTTCCCCACCGCGGTTGCCGGGAATCCACAACGTTCCAGTCGAGTCCGCCGTCGTCGCGCGCCTCCAGCATGAGCACCCGGGTCTCTCGACTGGAGGCCACCACGTCGCGGACGTAGCCGGGCAGCTGGGAACTTGAGGAACCCACCGGACCATGGAATCCCACCCAGGCCCAGGCCCCGAGGCCCAGGGCGCCGAGCAGCACAAGGGTGGTGCTCACAGCCGTGAACGTGCGGCCGGCGGGCACCCCTCCGTCGGCATCCGTGCGGAGCCGTGCGACCACAGGGACCAGCAGTGCCGCCACCACCAGCAGCGCCCATCCGGACAGCAGTGCCCGGGCCTGGCCACCATGCGTGGCCAGCGCGACCTTCGACGACAGCACCCCCGCCACCAGCGGGACGGCGAGACCGCCCACCACCGCCAGGCGATGACGCAGTCTCCCCAGGCGCAGCAGCGAGAAGACGAACAGGACCAGCAGCACCCCGAAGAAGGCCACGTTGACAAAGGGATGGATGCCCGAGGGCAGGATCCGGCCCGCCAGCAGTGCGGAAGTTGCCGGAGGGAAGTCCGGCCATGCGAGTGGATCGGCACCCATCAGCGCGCGGGCCGGCCAGCGCACGAGCGTCGGGACCCAGGGCGCGATGAACAGCCATGGCAGTCCCGCGGCCAGTGCGAGGTCACCCCAGCGACGTTTGGTCGCCCATGCCCAGACGATCCCAGCGAGGGTGAGCAGCGGCAACACCACGGGCCAGGCAGCAGAGACCAGCACCAGCCAGAACGCGACGGATGCCGGACTGCGCAGGCGTTCGGCTCCCGTGGAGTCGTCGTGCGCCAGGCGGTGGATGCTGCCGCCGAGCATGGGTCCTGTGACGGCCAGTGCCATGCCGGACAGGTCGCCTGCCCCCACGATCCCCAGCACGACCACGGCACCGGCCCATGTCGCCGCACCGGCGGAGGCAGATCGCACATCCAGGCCCAGCCGACGCAACAGCAGTAGCGCCGCGATACCGGCGAGTAGGGGGAGCAGCACCAGGGCGGCGACGGCAAACACCCCCGGCGATGCGAGTGTGAACGCGGAGAAGATGGCGGCCAGGAGCAGCCACGGTGCGTTTGCGCCGCCGATGCCGACCGTGGGCCGGAGGTAGGCGTCAAAGGCGTCCCCAAGCCCCTGCGGCGCGGGCAGCATGCCGCCGCCCGCCACAGAAGTTGCTCCCAGGAGCGAGCGCCCTGCCACGAGTCCCACCACGAGGAGGGCCAGCAGCAACATCGTCACCGGGGAGAGCCAGGCGCGGCGCTTCGAGGTGGCGCCCGCGAAGTCGTCGCCGGTCATCTCGTCGATGCTCGTGTCCGCCTCCGTGGCGACCAGACCCCTGTACCGCTCGGCGGCCCCTGCCCCGATCCGGTCCAGGCTGTGGGAGATGGACCAGAAGCGCCCGGGCAACAGGGTGGAGACGTCCGCGCCGTCCTTGGCGCTGCGCGCGGCGAGCGAGGTGATGGCCCGGGGTGTGGCGGCAAAGGTTTTGGCGGCGCGGAACTCGGCCCCGGCTCGCGACGGTGACTTGCCGAGAAGGAATCCCGCGGCGCGCAGTCCGCTCGCGGCCAGGAGGGAGAGGCGACCCGCGGGCCTGGGTCCGCGGGCAGCCACCAGCCGCATGGCGGCCAACCTGTCCAGCTGGTGCGCAGGGACGTTCGGAGTGCTCGTGCGCTCGCCGGTTCGGCCTGCCTGCCGGTGGGTGAGTGCAGCCCGGGGCCATGTGGTGACGACGTGACCGGCCTCATTGGCGCGCCAGCCCAGGTCGACCCCGTCGCGGTGCAGCGGCAGTTCGGGGGCCAGCCCACCGAGTTCCCGCCAGAGATCCCCCCGCACCAGCATGCCGGCGGTCGAACCCCCCAGCACGCGCTGGGGTTCCAGTTGGTGCTGGTCGATGTCCCCCTCCTCCACCGGCAGCGCCCGACGGCCGCCACGGGTGATGGCCTGCCCGGCCTCCGCGAGCGTCTCCGGATAGTTCCTGCGCTTCGGCTGCAGGAGCTTGGGAACCACGATGCCCGCACCGGAGCTGACGGCGCCGTCGAGAAGTGCCTGGAGTGTGTTGGGGAAGGGCGCCGAATCGTCGTGCAGGAGCCATACCCACGCCGGCTCATTACCCTCCAGCGCCGCGTGGACCGCGGTTCCGAAGCCATTGTTTCCGGGCATTGTGACGACGGCATCCAGCAGACCCTCGTCGGCGGCGCGCGCAAGAAGATACGGGCTGTCGTCGGTGGAGGCATTGTCGACGGCGACGATGCGTCCCGGACGGGGATCCAGCCGGGCGAGGGACAACAGTTGGCGGGCCAGCCAGTCCCGGCCGTTGTGGACGACCATGACGGCGGTCACGCCGCCAGGGTCGATGGTGTGGGGTTGATCCTCCGACTCCTCTGGATCGAGCCAGGCCCACAGGTCTTCATCCGGGCGCGCCACGCCCTGCTCCGCGGTCAACCTCTTCCTCGGCCAACCAGAATCTCAGTCACCACTGCGCCTCCCGGGCTCGCTTCTGCGATGTCCGACGATATCGCAAGGATCAGATGGCTTCGCGCCTCAGCTTCCGCCGTTCCCGCTCCGAGAGACCGCCCCAGATGCCGAACCGCTCGTCGTTGCCAAGCGCGTACTCCAGGCACTCGGTTCGGACCGTGCACCCCTGGCAGACGCGCTTCGCCTCGCGGGTGGAGCCACCCTTCTCGGGGAAGAACGCCTCTGGGTCGGTCTGGGCGCACAGCGCCTCTTCCTGCCACGCAAACGCACCTTCGGGTTCCATGATCAGCGTCAAACTGTTGTCCATGCCGCCTCCCTTCTCGCTGAATTACACACGTGCAATTCGCATGGCGTCAAGCTTTGCGGCGAGTCGCGCGCAATTTGTCAGCGGCATGTGTATCTGCTCGTCGACGTGTGTGGTGCAGTTCCGGATCAGGCGTTCAGGTGCCGCGGCCTCATGAGAATTCTGCCCCGTGGGTCGCTCGCACCAGTTCCACGAGCTCCTTGATCCGCTCGCTGGCCGCCAGTGGCGCCACGAGGGTGGAGGAGTCGGTGTGGACCACGAGCATGTCGCGCAGCCCCAGGCCTGCCACGAGATGGTGGTCCCCCGCGATGTTGATGAGGATGCAACCACTGGAGTCGAGGGCCACGGTCATGCCCTCGATGGCATTGCCGTCCGCGTCTCGGATGAACTGCTCAGCAAGGCTGAGGTAGCCCCCGACGTCGCGCCAGTCGACGTCCAGGCCGACGGCCACCACCTGCGCATCGGTGCGGCCAGCGGAGACGGGCTCCATGACCGCGTAGTCCACCGACGTCTTCTCAAGCGTCGCGAAGACCTCGTCCAAAGAACTGGGGTCCGCGATGATCCTGTCGATCTTGGCTGCCGTGTCAGGCAGCAGCGTCACCAACTGCTCGAGCAGCGTCCTGGCGCGCCACACGAACATGCCGGCGTTCCACCAGTACTCGCCGCTGGCGAGGTAACGCTCTGCAACCTCCAGCGCGGGCTTCTCCTTGAACTCTGCGAGGGCGTGGACCCCGGGAAAACCCTCCAACTGCTCGGCGCGATGGAGGTAGCCGTAGCCGGTGTGCGGTGAGGTGGGCACCACGCCCAGGGTGACCAGTGCCTGAGGGTGCACCTCGACCACGGAGAAGGCGCGTCCCAGGCTCCGCTGGAACTCGTCGATGGGCTCGATGATCTGGTCCGCGGTGACCATGGCCACCACCGCATCGGGGTCGCGGTCCGCTAGCACCCCCGCCGACCATGCCACGGCGTTGAGGGAGTCCCGACCCACGGGCTCACCCAGGATGTTCAGCTCCGGCAGCTCCGGCAGCTGCGCCGCGACGACGTCGGCGTAGTCCCGCGACGTGCACGTGAGGATCTGGGCGTCAGGCACCATCCCGGCCACCCGTTCGTAGGCGAGCCGCAGCAGGCTCTTGCCCCCGAAGATCTCCAGCAACTGTTTGGGCGTGCCCTGGCGGGAGAGCGGCCACAACCTGGTGCCGGACCCACCGGCCATGATGACGACATAACGCATGGCAGACACCGTATCTGCCACGGGCCAAACCGGCGGGCGTCGCCGCCGGGGTCGTGACATGGGTCCTACGATCATCCAATGGCCATCTCCGCACTCCGCCGTCGACTGGATGCACTCCCGTCGCAGCCGTTCTTCACCCACTACGACGCCGACGCCCGGATCGAGCTTTCAGCCGTGACGTTCGCCAACTGGGTGGACAAGACGTGCAACATGCTCGAGGACCTGGGCGTGGACGCTGGAGAGGTGGTGCAGCTCGACCTCGCCCGCTCCCATCCCGCCCACTGGGTGACGATGGTCTGGGTTGCGGCGAGCTGGCAGCGCGGCTGCACGGTCTCCCTCGACTCGGACCCCGCCGCGGTGCTGGTGGTGGCTGGCCCCGACGCCGTCACCGACGGAAGGGTGACGGTTGCGTGCTCGCTGCACCCCCTGGGCGTGGGCTTCATCTCCGCACCGGAGGGCTGCACCGACTACGCGGAGGTGTTCTCGCAGCCGGATGCCCATGTCGCCGAACCCTTGGCCCTCGCCGACGTCGCCGTCGCACCTGATGTGACGTTCCAGCAGTTGCGGGAGGTGTCGCCGCGCGCGGAGCGCCTGCTCGCACGGGATCCTGCCTCGGGCTGGGAGACCATCCGCGACCTGCTGGTGGCCCCGCTGCTGGGCGGTGGGTCGACGGTGGTGGTCATCGGTGCCGACGATGCGACGACCGCCGGGATCAGGACACAGGAGCGGGTCGAGATCGGCTGAGCTCAGCCCTCGGGCCTGCCCTTGATGAAGCCGGCACCCCAGCAGACGTGCATGACGGCCAGCACCAGCGGGAACCGTAAACGGGCGGCCGGCGGGAGGTCGCGCATGCTCGCCGTGGCTCCCAGGAGGAACATCAGGTACACCACGGGTGCCACCAGCAGCAGGCTCAGTAGCCTGTTGCGAAGGAGAAGTCCCAGCAGCCCCCCGGCCGTTCCGACGGCCAGTCCGGTGACAGCCACCGGCGGCGCCAGGTAGCGCAGCGACAGCGTCTCGGGGTGGCGTCGCGCCACCTCCCGCCGCCACCGGCCGGTCAGGAAGAACTGGCGGGCCAACGAACGGATCGAGGACCGGGGCCGGTACACGACGCGCAACTCCGGTGTGAACCAGACGACGTGGCCGGCCAGGCGCAGGCGGTGGTTGAGTTCCCAGTCCTGGGCACGGTGGAGCGTCTCGTCAAAGCCACCGACCGCCTCCAGAGGAGCGCGCCGAAACACCCCCAGGAAGACGGTCTTCGCGGGGCCTGCCGGAGTGTCAGCGAGGTGGAATCCGCCGCCTCCTAGGCCGACGCGGGAGTTGTAGGCGGTGGCAATGGCCTGCTCCAGGGGTGTGGATCCCTGGGCATCCATGAGCCCGCCCACGTTCGCGGCGTCCGTGCTCACCAGCAGGTCCACGGCGAGCGTGATGTAGCCGGGGCTGAGTTCGCCGTGCCCGTCGACGCGCACGATGATGTCGTGGCGGGCCGTGGCGATGCCGATGTTCATCCCCGCCGGTGTGAACCCTGTGGGGTTGTCCACCACCGTGATGCGCGGGTCCTCCTCAGCGAGTTGGCGCGCGACCGCAAGGGTTGCGTCGTCGCTGGGTCCGACGCTGAGGACCACCTCCAGTTCCCCCGGGTAGTGCTGTTCGAGCACGCGTTCCACGGCCGCACGGAGGTGGCGTTCCTCATTGCGGATGGGCATGACGACGCTCACGCTCGGGTGATCTGGCACCGGGGCTCCTCTCGGCCACACTGTGCTCGACAACCTAGCTGACCGTGCAGATGGGTGGCACCTCAGCAGTGCCGGAATCCTTGGGGTCCGCGGTCCGCACGGCCTCTGGCGGCGACGATGCAGCGGTGCTGCTGCCGGCAGAGGGCTCCGGGGTGGCAGCCTTTTCGACCGTCGGCGACGGTGCAGGTGGCGTCGCCCTGGCGTCCGGGTCGTCCAACGCCTCCGCCGCACGGATGGTGTCGACGACGGTGGAGCGGATCAACGGCAGGTCCGGGTCCGATGTCACGATCAGCGGGGGTGTGAAGTCGACGCTGGTGAGGTCCAGTGACTTGGCACGCAGCGCCAGCTCGGCCAGTTCCCCCACGTGCCCGGCCCCGACGTCGGTGACGACGATGCTCCTGCCAGCCTCGGAGAGTTCCACGAACCGGGTGGCCAGCGTGGAGGGGTCCAACTGCTGCACCATGGCTGACATCACGCACTTCTGCCGGTTCATGCGTTCGTAGTCGCTGGATCCGTGCCGGGAGCGGGCGAACCACAAGGCGTGGTAGCCGTCCAGGTGGACACCTTCGCCCGCCTCGATGTAGCCGCTGACCGCACTGCCACCACCCCCGATGGGGACGTCGCGTCCTACGTTGAGCGTGATGCCGCCCATTGCGTCGATGAGCGACGTGAAGCCGGCCATGTCCACCATGGCGTAGTAGTTGATGTCCAGGCCCAGTGTCTCGGCCACCACCTCCCGGGTCGCCTCCAGCCCGGCCTCCTTGCCGGGGTAGAGGTCCTCGTGTTCACTGGCCACGGTGTAGATGGCGTTGAGCATGCAGGCGTCGTCCTCGCAGCGGAACCCGTCGGGGAACAGGTCGTGCATCGGTGAGCTGGCCGGGAACGGAGCCCCCTGGAGGTTGCGGGGAAGTCCGAGCACGACGGTGCGGCCGGTCGTCGCATCGACGGAGGCGACGTTGATGGAGTCGGGGCGGATCCCGTCACGGCTGGCTGCCGCATCCACGCCGAGGAGAAGGACGTTGTAGCGTCCGTCCTTCTGCTTGCTGTCCCCGCCACCGCGCAGCACCGAGGACACATTGTTGGCTGCCGTGAAGGCGCCTGCTGCAACGTTGGTCGACAAGCCTGCCACCAGCACCAGCACCACGCACGACGCAGTGAGCGTCAACCGCGTGCGGCGCGTCAGCCAACCGGGCCGGGCAAGACGCCAGGCGTCGAGGAGCAGCACCGCCCAACCGGCAAACACCAGCCAGGCGGCGCCACGCAGTCCGAAGGTGACGGGTCCGTTCAGGAGCAGCGCAATGGTGGGTCCACGCAACAGCACCAGACCCAGCAGTACCAGCAGTGCCACCGCCCACAGCGCCACCCAGACGCGCATGGCCACGCGACCCAGTGCCCGGTTCCCTGCGACGAACTGAGCTGATCCTGGCACGACCGCGGACATGGTCACCAGACCCAGCGCGCGCCGCGTACGTACGCGGAACTCGGGGGCCATGCGGTCATCGTTCACTGCAACAACTCCTGTATTGGATGCATACATACTGCCTGCCGGGGCCCTCTCAGCCACCCGGGCGCGCCGACGGGTGCCCGATTCGCCGGTGACGCACCTCAAGGGAGTCGCAGCTACTCTTGACCGGTCACTATGAGGAGGCACATGAGCGACGGACGCGGCGACGACGACCTGGAATGGTTGTACCGACGAGAGGAAACACCGGCTGAGCAGACGCGCGTGCTCCCAGCGGAGGATCTGGCATCCCTGAAAGCTGCCCAGCAGCCGACCCGTCGACGCACCGGGAACGCCCCACCCCCTCCACCCCCACCACCACCACCACCACCGAGGGCCTCGAAGCGTCCCAGCAGCGGTGGTGGCGCCGTCCCGCCGAGGACCCGTCGTCCCCGTCGCCGTCGTCCGGCGCGCAGGATCGTGCTGGTCCTGCTGCTGGCCTGGGTGCTGTTCATGGTGGGCACTCCACTGTTCGCGCTCACGCGCGGCACGATCGTGGATGCCACACCCACGGGTGAGCGCCCTGCGGACCAGCCGGGACGCACCATCCTCCTCGTGGGCTCCGACGCGCGGGAGGACATGACGCCGGAGGACCGCTCCAAGCTGGGGACCGGCAGCACCGAGGGTCGGCGCACCGACACCATGCTGCTTCTGTACGTGCCACCGAAGGGCAACTCCGCCCTGGTGTCGCTGCCCCGCGACTCCTACGTCGCCATTCCCGGACATGGGAAGAACAAGCTGAACGCGGCCTACTCCTTCGGGGGCGCGCCGCTGCTGGTGGAGACGGTCGAGCAGAACACCGGTGTGCGGGTGGATGCGTACCTCGAGATCGGTTTTCTGGGTCTCGTGAACATGGTCGACGCCGTCGGCGGCATCAAGGTGTGCCCCGAATCGCCCATGAAGGACAAGGACGCCCACATCGACATCCCGGCCGGTTGCCAGACGATTGACGGTGTGACGGCGCTGGGCTACGTCCGGATGCGGAAGTCGGACAAGCGCGGCGACCTGGGGCGCATCGAGCGCCAGCGCGAGGTCATCGCCAAGGTCATGAAGAAGGCCACGAACCCGCTCAGCATCCTCAACCCCGTGACCTACTGGAGACTCAACATGGCCGTCGCCTCGTCGGTGGCCCGCAGCGACGAGACGGGGCCGGCAGCGCTGGCCTCCATCGGATCAGGCCTCCTCCAGACCGCGACGGGTTCCGGCCTGAGCCTCACGGTTCCCGTGGCCGATGCGAACTACAAGAGCAAGGTCGGTTCCGCCATCATCTGGGACGAGAAGGCGAGTCAGGAACTGTTCGGGGCCATCGCCACCGGCGATGTCGCCACCCTGGAGAAGTTCCAGGGCTGACCGCAACGAGAACAGCTCCCCTCCGGTACCGGAGGGGAGCTGTTTTTTTCCTCGCGTTGGCTCAGTCGCGGCGGGCGGCGCCGCGCACGACCGCGCCCTTGGCGTGCGCGGCGTCACGCAGGGAGTCCTGGAACGCCAGCATCTTCTCCCGGAGTGCCTCGTCGGAGGCGGCGAGGATCCGCACGGCAAGCAGGCCCGCAGTGCGGGCATTGTCGATGGCAACGCATGCCACCGGCACCCCGGCGGGCATCTGCACGATGGACAGCAGGGAGTCCAGGCCATCGAGTTTTTTCAGTGCCACGGGCACCCCGATGACCGGCAGGGGGGTGAGCGCGGCCAGCATGCCCGGCAGGTGCGCCGCCCCTCCGGCGCCGGCGATGATCACCCTGATGCCGCGGCCGTGTGCACCGTGGCCGAAGTCGAGCATCTCCTGGGGCATGCGGTGGGCCGAGACGACGTCGGCCTCGAAAGCGACGTCGAACTCGGACAGGGCATCAGCCGCTGCCTGCATGATCGGCCAGTCCGAATCCGACCCCATGACGATCGAGACGAGTGGGTCAGGCATTGGGGTCCCCCATCAGGTAGCGGGCTGCATGTCGGGCACGACGCAGCGCCGTGTCCAGGTCGTGGTCGCAGGCGGTGACGTGGCCCACCTTCCGGCCGGCGCGCACATCCTTGCCGTAGAGGTGGACGCGGATGGCACGGTCGCGGGCGAAAACGTGCTGGAGTGCGCCTGTGAGGTCCGGCTCGTCCCCGCCCAGCACGTTCGTCATGACCACGTGGGGGGCGCGGAGCTCCGGTGCTCCCAGCGGCAGGTCGAGCACGGCCCGCAGGTGGTTCTCGAACTGGCTGGTGACGGCGCCGTCGATGCTCCAGTGCCCGGTGTTGTGGGGCCGCATGGCGAGCTCGTTGACCACCACGCGCCCATCGGATGCAGCCATCAACTCCACGGCCAGAACGCCCACAACCCCGAGCTCGCCGGCGATGCGCAGCGCCATGGCCTGCAGGTCCGCGGCCTCGCTCTGCGACAGGCCCGGCGCCGGGGTGATGGTCTCGACGCACACACCGTCGGTCTGAGTGGTCTCACTGATGGGGTAGGCGACCGCCTGGCCGGATGGGGAGCGGACGACGATGGCGGAGAGCTCACGGGTGAAGTCGATGAACTCCTCTGCGACGATGACCACCTCCTCCCCGGCGGAGGTGTCCGGCTTGGCCTCGAACGGCTCGTCGGCCTGGTCCGGGCCCTCCAGCTTCCAGACACCCTTGCCGTCGTAGCCGCCGCGGGATGTCTTGGCGATGATGGGCCACCCGAGCCGCTCACCGAAGGCAACCAGTTCGGCGGGCGTCCGGCACACCGCGTACTCGGGGCAGGGAATGTCCATGGTGCTCAGGCGTTCGCGCATGAGCGCCTTGTCCTGGGCATGGGAGAGGGCGTCGGGCCCGGGGCGCACCGCCACCGAATCAGCGAGTTCCCGGAGGTGCCGGGTGGGGACGTGTTCATGGTCGAAGGTGAGGACGTCGACGTCCTCCGCGAAGCGGGAGAGCACCTCAAGTTCGGTGTAGTCACCCACCATCGTCTGGGCGATCACCTGCGCCGCAGACGTGCCCGGCGCCTCTGCCAACAGGTGCACGTCGATGCCGAGGCCAATGCCTGCCTGATGCATCATGCGGGCGAGTTGCCCGCCCCCGACAATTCCCACTCTGTAGCGACGATCCACGGCCGTCAGCGTACCGGCTAGTCGTCCCTGTGCGACGATTCGCCACCTTCCATGCGGTCGTGACCGCGCTGAAAGAGCAGGTTGTTGATGACCACGTGCACCCGCTCCACCCGCGGCAGGTCGTGCAGCACGAGCGGTTGGCCAGCGGCAGTCTCCAGCACCAGGGTCCCGCACCCCAGGATGCGGTCGGTGATGCTGCGTTCGTAGTTGACGTTGTTGATGCGGCGCAGCGGCAGGTCGTGGCCGGTCTTGTTGAGGATGCCGCGGCGCGTGATGATGCGCCGGTCGGTGACGGTGTAGGTGGTTGTCACCCAGCGCAGGAACGGGACGAGCACCGCCCAGAGCACCAGCACGACGAAAACGCCGACGGCCACCCACGTGCCCCATGGCTGTGAGCTGGCCGGGAGCAGCGCGATGCCCACGCCGAGAGCTGCGCTGAACACCACCAATGCCGCGACGGGCCAGATCAGCGCCTTGCCGTGGGTGTGCATGTGGAGGACGACTTCTTCGTCGTCGCCCAGGGTGTTCTTGCTGATCGCCATGCACGGAAGTCTCCCATGCGTCGGTCTGTTCGGACGGCGGCGTGCCGATCAGCGGTGCATCCGGGCGTGCACCACGTCACCGACGGCGAGCGTCTCGATGCCGGTTGCGGTGGCCACCTGCAGCCGCCCGAACTCGTCCACGCCGTACCCGCGGCCCCGGACCATGATGTCGGGGGCGACGGTGACGCTCAGGTCCGAGCCCACCGACGAGCAGCGGGCGCGGTATTCCGCCGCAAGGGAGCCGGATGCCTGCCAGCGGGAGTAGTAGTGCTCCATGTGTGCCAGCACCCCGGCCACGATGTTCTCCCGGTCCACCGGGAAGCCCTCCAGCGAGAGCGACGTTGCAGTCGGGACAGGAAGCTCGTCGCGTCGCAGTTCCAGGTTCAGTCCGAGCCCCACGACGGCTCGGGCACCGCTGGGGTGCTCGATCCGTTCGGAGAGGATGCCGCAGACCTTGCCACCATCGATGAGGACGTCGTTGGGCCACTTCAGTTGTACGCGCGACGGATCGGGCGCGATGTCCACGAGGGCGGAGGCCACGGCCATGCCTGTGAGCAGCGACAGCCATCCCCAGCGCGGGAACTCGTGCACCGGTTGCAGGAGCATGGACATGGACAGCGACGCTCCGCGCGGGCTGACCCAGGTGCGGTCGAGACGCCCCCTGCCCGCGGTCTGCTCGGCCGCCACCAGCACGTGTCCCTCAGGTTCGCCGGAGCGCGCAAGAGCGGCGAGGTCGGCGTTCGTGGAGCCCGTCGAGTCCACTGACTCGATGGTCCTCCAGAGGGTCTGCTCCCCCAGGTGGTCGGTGATGGCCCTGGGGTCGGGGGTGGTGCGGCTCACCCCGACACAGTAGTACCGGCGACCCCAGTGGTCCCCGAAGCCCTCAGCGGCAGTGATGCGGGAGATAGGGTGACGCCCATGGAGATCGACATCCACACGACTGCCGGAAAACTCGCCGATCTGGGCCGCCGCATCGACGAGGCCGTCAACGCGGGTTCTGCCGAAGCAGTGGAGAAGCAGCACGCCAAGGGCAAGATGACCGCCCGCGAACGCGTGCTGGCGCTGCTGGACGAGGGCACGTTCGCGGAGTTCGACGAGTTCGCCCGCCATCGCTCCACCAGTTTCGGCATGCAGGCCAAGCGGCCCTACGGCGACGGCGTCGTCACCGGAACCGGTGCAATCCATGGCCGCCCCGTGTGCGTGTTCAGCCAGGACGTCACCGTCTTCGGTGGCGCTCTGGGGCAGGTGTACGGCGAGAAGATCGTCAAGATCATCGACTTCGCCATGAAGACCGGCGTGCCGCTCATCGGCATCAACGAGGGCGGTGGCGCGCGCATCCAGGAGGGTGTGGTGTCGCTGGCCCTCTACGGCGAAATCTTCCGCCGCAACACCCGCGCCTCTGGAGTCATCCCGCAGATTTCGCTCGTCATGGGGGCCGCTGCCGGCGGACACGTGTACTCCCCCGCCCTGACCGACTTCGTGATCATGGTGGACAAGACCTCACAGATGTTCATTACGGGCCCGGAGGTCATCAAGACGGTCACCGGCGAGGACGTCACCATGGAGGAGCTGGGCGGCGGGCGCACCCACAGCACCAAGTCCGGAAACTCCCACTACCTGGCGGCCGACGAGCCGGACGCGCTGGAGTACGTCCGGGACCTGTTGACGTACCTGCCGCAGAACAACTTGGGGGACCCGCCCGTCTACGACGAGGACGAGGTGGATCTCACGATCACCGATCACGACCGCTTCCTCGACACCCTCATACCGGATTCGGCGAACCAGCCCTACGACATGCGGGAGATCATCCGCAACGTGCTGGACGACGACGAGTTCCTCGAGGTGTCCGAACTGTTCGCGGGCAACATCATCACGGGCTACGGGCGCATCGAGGGTCGCTCCATCGGCATCGTCGCCAACCAGCCGCTGGTGCTTGCGGGCTGCCTCGACATTGACGCCTCCGAGAAGGCCGCACGCTTCGTGCGCACCTGCGACGCCTTCAACATCCCCGTGCTG
>JBBSRQ010000082.1:0-13088 GCA_038242845.1 Propionibacteriales bacterium
ATCCGTGGTGTGCCACGACCGTTTGGTCGTCGACGCCCCACTGATGTCGACGGAAACCCAACGGAGTCAGCCAGCGGGCCCTGTCGGGCTGGTTGTGCAGGGCAATGGCGTCCAGATCGATGCCGGGCCAAAACGCGGCCAGGACGCGCATGACGTCCTCGCGGGTGCCGTACGGCAGTACGAGGCCGCTGGTCTGGCTGCTCTCGCCTCCTCCGAAGCCAAGCACCGTGACCCGTACGCGGTACAGACCGGTCAGCCGTTGCAGGTAGTCCTGGTGGATGGACACGGCCTGGATGCGGTCGGCCTTCAGGCTCTGCGACGTCGTGGTGAACAACCCGCGTGTCATGTGGAGTCCGTCGGTCACCTTGTCGAGGTGGAAGTTCCAGTTGTTGACCACCTGGGTCCACAGGTAGCCGCCGACGCCGAAGACGATGCCACCGAGTGCGGCGAGGCTGAAGCCCTCACCCATGGTCAGCATCACAGCCAGGAACCCCAGTGCTGCGAGCAGCCAGGGGAGGAACGAGGAGACCAGAACACCCTTGATCAGGGTGACGGGTGTCACCTGGGCGACGGTGTGGGCGGGTACAGCTTCCGGCAGGGGGGGTGCGGGCAGCGGGGTGCCGTCGGCGTCGACGGGGGTGTCGGCGAGCCGCTTCATGCGTGCCAACAGTTGGTCGCGAAGAACCTCGGCACGCTGCTTGGCGAGGAACTCCAACTTCTTGCCGCCGGCACCGCCGACGTCGATGGTGACGCTGGAGAGGCCCAGCAGGCGCGCCGGGAGGGACCGTTCGATGTCGACGGCCTGGATCTTGGTGTAGGAGATGCGGCTGGAGTCGCGGGAGAGGAAGTCACGCTCGATGCGGAACTCCTCGTCGTCCGCGATGAATGTGGTGGTGCGCCACTCGATGAGGCCCCACATGAGGTTGAACACCACGACGGCCAGGACCAGGCCGAGGATGATCCACATGAACGGGCCCATCTCGGCGATGGACTCGAACCCCCGCTCGGCGACGTCGCGGCCGAACACGAGCACCAGGCCGAACAGCGCGATCCAGCTGCGGGCGATACCGGTCAAGGGGTGGGGATGTTCCACCTCCTTGCGGAGTACCACCGGCTCTTCCGAGGGCGCCCCGGACGGCACTTCCACGGAGGGGAGCGCGGGTCTCGGGTGGGCGGGACGCACCTCGGTGGGTGGTCCGCGCCGAACCACGATCTTGCGTGGCGGATCGGTGGGTGGTTGCGTCATCAAATGCCGGTCTGCAGGAGTTCGCCGCGCTCGATGAGGCGGTCGCGCATGGCGATGGCGTCTGGCCTGGCCAGCCCGGGGATGGTGATGGTGCCTGAGGTGGACGACGTCACGAGTTCGACGCTCGCCAGCCCGAACTGCCGTTCGATCGGGCCGGAGGACACGTTGACAAGCTGCATCCGGCCGTACGGCACGCACGTCAGCTCACGCCACAGCAGGCCACGGGTCAGGTAGATGTCGTCGTCGGTCTCCGCATACCCCCAGCGGCGGAACACCCGCGGTGCGCGCAGGAAGCGCCACAGCCACAGCACCAGGAACGCCGCGAGCGGTATCCACCACCAGTCCACCTTCAATAGCACCAGGGGCACCACGATGATGGCTCCCACGATGGCCCAGTTGATGGCGATCATCACGTACTTCAGCTTCAGGTACGACGGTGACAGCGGGTGCCAGGTGGCTGCGGGCGGGCGGAACAGGTCGTCCATGGTGTCCTTTGTCATCAACGCACGAAGCGTTCGTATTTGCTGGGTCGGCCTCCGGGGCCAAGGACCCTGACCTCGCCCATCACCATGGTTCCGTGGAGCTCCACAGTGACGGAGAAGGGGCTCGCCGTCATATCGCTGGTTTTGAAATCGCTCATGATGTTGCTGATCGCGTTCACCACGTGCACCCCTTCCGGCACGCGGATCCTCACCTCGCCCATGAAGACGTTGACGTTGATGCGCACGACCTCACTGGCGAACGTGGCATTGACCAGGTCAATCCTCGCGTCGCCCATGATGACCATCAGCGTCGTCTCCTGGGGCACGTGCAGTGGGGCTCCCGGCTTCAGGGATGACATCACCGTGGTGGAGTTCCGCAGCACCGGGCCCACCGACGGCGTCGGTGCAGTGAAGCGACGCTCAGGAATGTGCGTGGACGTGGATCGGGTGGGGACGATCCCAGCGGACGGGGGGATGAGGTCGGCGGTGAGGGCATCAAGCTCCGCAAAAGTCCGTGCGTTGTAGGCGCCGGTCAGGCGTTCGTCGTGCTCCTCGAACGTGATGCGCCCCTCGGCGAAGGCGCGGCCGAGCACGTCAGCGACGAGTTCGCGGTCGCTGTCGGAGCATCGGAGGTTCCCGATGCCGCCGGGTCTGTCCTGGGAGCTCACCCCTCCAGTCTAGGGGGCGCCCGCTTTCGGTTACCTCCCGCGGTCGCCGAGCATCGGCGGCCCTGGCCAGGGTCGTGTGTGGCTGCGCTGGTCGTCGCGGGTCAGCCGGTGTGCATGACGACGACGGTGTCGGCTAAGCTGGCGACGGCCTTCTGGCCGTGCGGGCGTAGCTCAATGGTAGAGCGTCAGCTTCCCAAGCTGAACACGCGGGTTCGATTCCCGTCGCCCGCTCCAAGGAGTTCCCTGCCCTGTTCATCGGCCGGCAACGACTTGGCAATGCGGGTGTAGCTCAGTGGTAGAGCGTCAGCTTTCCAAGCTGAAGACGTCGGTTCGATTCCTTCCGCCCGCTCCATTCAGGCTCCCACAAGGGCGCGGGAGGCTGTCCATGGCCTAGTGTTCTGCACGTGTCCGTTGACCTGCCGCAAGCGCGCCCACGTCGGCGGCTGCCCCGACGCAGGACCCTCGCGTGGATGACCGCGGTGGCGGTGCTGGCTGCGGTCATCGTCACCATCTGGGCCACGGGTGGGTTCGGCACGGACGCCAAGCCCTTCCTCGGTTCCCGCGTGCAGTCAGGGGAGAGGGTGACGACCCGCTTCTGGGACGTCGTGGTGCACGATGCAGAGGTGTCTGAGTCCAAGGGCGAAATTCGCGTGGCCATCACGGCCACCAACAAGCAACGTCGCACGGCACTGGACCTCACCACCAACATGCTCGTGATCCGCCTCCCTGACGGCACCCCGATGTTGCGCAGTTCCTGCACCTCCCTGCGGGCCTACCGTTTTGGTCCGCTGATCCCGGCCTATGCCGAGTGCGTGTTCAGTTTTGAGGGCAACGAGCTGCTGCCAGCGGAGGTCCCGGAGGCCGGCCCGTTCGACATCGAGTTCATCGTGCTCGATCAGGAGATGAGCAACAACCTCGTCACGGCCCCGGAGCCCCAGGCGGGGGAGCCCGCAGGGTGGCTGCCCATGACCGTGCTCGTCGCAGTGGAGGAAGAAGCATGATGCCCAGACGGTGGGCAGGCATCCTGTCACTGGTGGCGTGCCTGCTCGTGGTGGGCGGTGTCCGGGCGGTCATCCCGGAGGACCTCCCGTCCGAGCACCAGGTTCGCCCCGACGGCCAGGGCATTGCCCGCACTGACGAGGTGACCATTCAGCAGGTCAGCCTGCAGACGGCCTCCAGCCTCCGATCCGCCAGGGAGTTCAGCGACGCGCAATTCATCGCCTCCCCGGGCACCGTCCTGCTCGTCGGTCGCTTCACCTTCGTGGCGCACGGCACCATGTTCACCGTCCGGACCCAGATCCGCACTGCTGATGGCTACACCTTCGATGCGCTGCCGCTGAACGGCTTCCCGCAGCCCCCTCTCGTCCACGTGGGGATGGCGGTGACCACCAGCCTCATCTACGAAGTTCCGGAGGACAAGCTGGATGGCGTCATTGGCATCCACGGCGCGCGTCCCGACGGGCTGCAGCCAGTCTCAGCCCTCGTGGTCTACCCCCTGCCGGGCGACCTCGACATGCAGCCCGGCGAAGTCCTGGTACCTGAGGACGTCATGGAGCCGGTGAAATGAGGGCCTCATCGACGTCGTGGGTGCGGCGTCGCGGCTGGTGGATCAGCTTCGTCGTGCTGTTCGTCGCGGCGATGTCCTTCTCGTTGGTCGTCGGGGACTACGTGGCCCAGTTGCGACAGCCCATCGAGGCTGGCCGCAGCACGACAGGGGAATGGGCAGACCTCAGCGAGTTCGGCTTCCGTGCCCGGCTCGACGACGTCACGATGTCGACGACGTTCCCCAACTCCTACGACCCGGAGCAGGAGAAGTCCGGGCCGGACGGCACGTCGCTGCTCCGCGTTCGTATGAGCATTGAAGCCCTCGTCGATGAGGACGAGGTCCTGGGCTGCTCGTGGCGGTTGTTCAACGGGTCAGGTGAACAGTTGACGCTGACCGAGTACGGCATTGAGGGACCCGAGTCGAGCGAGTGCACCCTCATCTCCGACGACATGGTCCGGGAGAAGGGCGTGGCGTTCCAGACCCAGGTGGTCTACGTCGTGGTGCCGGATGCCATCGATTCCTACAGCCTTCAGCTGTACCCGAATTTTGGCGCCAGCCCGGTCTACTGGACCTTCACGCCCTGAGCCGCGGACTCCCCACGCCCGACTCCGGGACTGCCCGTCGTATCGGGGGCGACTCCCTCGACCAGCCCTGCCGCGCCGGCAAGACCCCGATCGAAGGCTGCGGCGTACAGGCACACTGACAACGACATGATGGCGACGTGGTGGACGACGTCGACGGCGTTGAAGGAGCGCAGCACGTTTTCCTGCGTGTTGGCCGAGAAGGTGCGGGACAAGAAGGCGTGAAATGCCCAGCTTCCCGCCTCCAACAATGCGTTGAGCACCAGGTACGCGCCCAGCACGTGCGGCCCGGCACGCCAGATGAGCCGAAAGGCGTGCAGGAGTGGAACCCACTTGTCGCGGAGATCCGCGGTCAGGATCGAGACGAGGGAGCCGAACCGCTTGGAACCGCTGACCGATTCCATCTGGTCGGCGCGTTCACGCAGCGTCACAGTGAGGAGGTCGCGGGCCCGGAACTCGCGCCACCCGAAGACGATGGCCGTGACTGCCAACCACACCAGCGGCAGTGCGATGCCCTGCCACAGCCCCGGCAGGAACTGCTCCGTGAGCCAGATGCTGGCGTGCTGCAACGCTTCGGGAAGGGTGAGCTCGAATGGTAATCGGACATCCGGCAACCACTGCAGGAAGCCGTGCCAGGCGTGCAGCCCCTCGCGCCAGAAAGCGCGCTCGTCGAGCCAGTTCTGCACGGCGCGCAAACCCAACAGGACGATGAAGAAGGCGGCGAAGACCCACAGCCCCTCGAGGAATACCAGCGGAAGCTTCCACCAGGGGGAGCGCAGGCGCCGCACGAGCCGGGTGTACACGAGGCGCGCGATCAGCGCCACGCCACCGAGCACGAGATAGAACGGCAGGTCCGCCAGCCGGCGGCTGATGGAGAACTCACCGGCACCCCAGAACGACCGGATGATGGTGTTCCACACCAGGCCGTCGCTGATCATGCCGTCAACGATGGCCCACACCGCGTACACGCCCAGCACAGGGCCGACGGTGAGGATCGCCACGTCAATCCTGCGCTCCGACGCCATCACGGTGGCGGGAAACTCCGTCGGGGGCGACGCTGCCTCACCGGCTGCGATGAACCGCTCCACTGTCCCGAGTCCCGGTTTCACTGCGTGGATGGCGAAGATCACACTGACCACGTTGGCGGTGACGCCGAGGACGAAGACGATGGAGCCCAGGGCACCGTAGGCGTTGCCGAGCGTTGCTGACGTCATGAGGCACGTGATGTAGACGAGCCAGCCAAGGAGGAGCCATGTGCCCATCTGTGGCAGGAATCGGATCCAGAGCCGACCCGTGGCGTGCACGAGGGCGTCGAACTCCCGGATCAACTGCATGCGCGCATCGTAGCCGTGGCGAGGGCAGGAAACACCGCGGCATGCTTGTTCACCCACCAGGAGTGGCGCGGCACGCGTCCTCGGGAATATTTCGGGCACCCACCGCCTTGTCCCAACGGGAGGCACAGTTCCAGGCTGCCGCTCCAAGGACACCCGGAATCGATGTGACATGAACAGATCCACCACGGCGGCACGGACCGCTCACGACGTCTGGCGTCGGGAACGCCGCGACGCTGTGACGGCGCCCACCGGAAACCTCGCGTTGATCGAGACGCGGTGGCTTCCAGATGGTCAACGACCTGACCTCGACGCTGCGCGGGAGGGCGCCCCGGCATCCGTGTCAGTGACGAGCCTCAGCCGCACGAACATCGACACGGGAGCAGCGGAGCACGGCCTGCGGTTCTGGGACAGTGAGTCGCCAGCGCTGCGGACATTCGACAGCATCGCGACCTTCGACCACGACCCGCAATGGGTGATCGAGGCGACGTTCACGCCCGTCAGTGCAGGACGGACGATCCCCTTCGAGCACATCCGTGACAACGGGGGAGCGCGTCAACTGGTCGTCCCCGGCGACATCACCTTCCACCACGACGGCGTCGACCACCACTTCGCAGCCTTCGATGACGGAGGAGTCCTGCTGCTGGTGTTTGGTGATCCGACGAACGGTCGAACCGATGACACCGGAACATACGGTGCCGGCAGGTTCCTGTTCGTCCAGCGCTCCGACGGCGGCGCGTTCGGAGAGCCCGGAACTGTCACACTCGATTTCAACCGGGCATTCGTGCCGCCCTGTGGGTTCTCAGCCGAGTACAACTGCCCGCTACCGCCCGCGCAGAACCGATTCGCCACACCTGTGGAAGCCGGCGAGAAGCGTGTCATTTTCACCCACGAGGAGATCTAAGTGCACCGTTTTCTGACCATCCCCGCCCTGTTCGCGGCGGCCGCGCTCGCCCTGGCGGGTTGCTCGTCGCCCAGCACCTCTGACTCGGCTGCCCCAGCCGCCGGCGCGTCGATCAACATCGGCTCGTTGTACGAGCCGCAGAACCTCAGCAACACCGGTGGAGGCGGCCAGGGCGTGACCGAGGCACTCAGCGGGAACGTCTATGAGGGTCTGTACAAGCTGACCGACGACGGCGACGTCGAACCGCTGCTCGCCGTCGCCGACAAGGTCAGCGACGACGGTCTCAGCTACACGTTCACGCTGCGGGACGGTGTCACGTTCCACTCGGGCAAGTCGCTGACCTCCGCCGACGTGAAGGCCAGCATCGAGGCCGTGACGGCTGAGGAGTCACAGTCGGCACGCAAGTCAAGCTTCGAGGTCATCGGATCCATCGATACTCCGGATGAGCAGACCGTCGTCGTCACCCTGAAGCAGCGCTCCATCTCGTTCATCTACAACCTGACCTACGTCTGGATCGTGAACGCCGACGCGAAGGACCTGGCAACGACGGAGGACGGCACCGGCCCCTACGTCGTGGCCGACTGGAAGCGTGGCAGTACCCTCAGCTTGGAGGGTTGGGACGGCTACTGGGGCGACGCGGCGAAGAGCCCGGAAGTGGTCTACCACTACTACAGCGATGCGACCGCCCAGAACAATGCCCTGCTCACCGGGCAGATCGGCATCATCACCAGCGTCCAGAGCCCCGACGCCCTCAGCCAGTTCGCGGACAATCCCGACTACACGGTCACCGACGGTGCATCACGCACCAAGGAGGTGCTGGCCTTCAACGACCGCGTCAAGCCCTTCGATGATCCGCTGGTGCGCAAGGCCGTCTACTCCGCCATCGACCGGGAGAAGCTGCTGAACTCCATCTGGGGTGACTACGGAACGCTGATCGGCTCCATGGTTCCCCCGACGGACCCGTGGTACGAGGACGTGACGGACGTGAACCCCTACGACGTGGATCTCGCGAAGAAGGAGCTCGCGGAGGCCGGCTACGCCGACGGTTTCACCTTCACCCTGGACACACCGAGCTACGACCCGCACCCCGCGGTGGCCGAGTTCGTGCAGTCGGAACTGCAGAAGGTGGGCATCACCGTGACCATCAACACGATCAGCGCCGACGAGTGGTACACCAAGGTGTTCCAGGACCGTGACTTCGAGGCGACGCTCCAGGAGCACGTCAACGACCGCGACGTCGTCTGGTACGGCAACCCCGACTTCTACTGGGGCTACGACAACGCCGACGTGCAGAAGTGGGTGGCCGAAGCCGAGCAGGCTGGTTCCACCGACGAGCAGACTGCCCTCCTGAAAAAGGTGAACAAGCAGATCGCCGAGGACGCCGCCAGCGCATGGTTGTACCTGTACCCGCAGATCGTGGTCGCGGCCAGCGATGTCAGCGGGTACCCCGTCAACGGGCTGAACTCGCAGTTCTACGCCTACGACATCGTCACGAGCTAGATGAACCCTTGTCACGAGCACTGCCGCGTCCACGACCCGTCACTCGGGGTGGGCGCGGCATGCTGAGTTACCTGGCGCGGCGATCCGCGTTTCTCATCGTGTCGCTCGTCGTGGCACTCATGGTGATTTTCGTGTTGCTGCGCCTGTTGCCGGGGGACCCGGCCAACGCCCTGCTCTCGGCGAATGCGACGGCCGAGCAGATTGCCGCAGCCCGGGCGCAGGTGGGCTCGGACAAGCCGCTGCTGGAGCAGTTCACCATGTGGGCGGGCGACATGGTGCGTTTCGACCTCGGGGAGTCCTACATCAGCACGCTGCCGGTGGGTCCCGAGGTGGCCTCCCGGCTGTTGATCACGCTGCCCCTGACCCTGCTGTCGTTCGTCCTCGCTCTCGTGCTCGCGCTCGTTGCCGGGGTTGTCTCGGCGGTGAAGTCCGACCGCTGGTACGGCATTGCGCTGTCAGGCTTCGCGCAGCTGGGGATCGCGGTTCCGGTGTTCTGGGTGGGCATCATTCTCGTCTGGGTTTTCGCCCTGTACCTCGGGGTGCTGCCGAGCGGTGGATTCCCTCGCGATGACTGGGCGGTACCCAGCGATGCGCTGCGGTCGCTGCTGTTACCGGTCCTCACCATTGCCATCGTCATGGGCGCCTCCCTCACGCGGTACGTGCGCTCCGCCACCCTCGACGTGCTGGGAAGCGGCTACCTGCGCACCGCGCGGGCGGGCGGCGCGAGCTTTGCATCAGCTCTGTGGCGCCACGGACTGCGCAATGGCGCGGTTCCGGTCATCGCCATCCTCGGCATCGAACTGTCCACAACCTTCCTGGGAGCCGTCGTCGTTGAGAGCGTGTTCACGCTGCCCGGTCTCGGGAACATGCTCCTCGATGCGATCGCCCGACACGACTTCCCCAACATCCAGGGGGTGCTCGTCGTGAGCACCCTGTTCGTCCTGCTCGTCGGCTTCGCCGCAGACATCGTGCAGCGCCTCGTCGATCCGCGGCTGCGGCACAGCGTGTCAGGAAACAGATGAGTGAGACCGTGACGCAGGCCCTCACCGGGGCACGGCCCCGCCACCGCTCCGGTGGGCGCACGACGCTCGTCCTCGGACTTGTGTTCACCGCAGCCGTCGTGCTGCTCGCCGTGGTGTCCGCCGTGTGGCTGCCCTACGAACAATCGGACACCAGCGGGACCCGGCTCGAGCCACCGAGTGGCCACCACTGGCTCGGTACCGACAAGCTCGGGCGCGACCTCATGACACAGTTCATGATCGGTGCCCGCATCGCGCTCGCCGTCGGCGCGGGATCCGTGGCGATTGCGGCCGTCCTCGGTCTCATCCTCGGCCTGACCGCCGCCTTCGCACGGCCCTGGCTCGACGACACCATGTCGGCGGCGCTCGACGTGATCATCGCGTTCCCCGTCCTTCTCCTCGCGATGCTCGTGGTGGCACTGCAGGGGGCGTCGCTGTTCTCCGCAGTGCTGGCCATCGGTCTGGCCCAGTCGGCCGTCGTGGCGCGCCTCGTCCGCATCCTCACCCGCCGGGTGTTGCGCGAGCAGTACATCACCGCCGCCCGCACCAGCGGCACCGGCTGGTTCGGCATCGTCGGCTCACACGTCCTGCCCAACATTGCACCGATGCTCGGCGTCAACCTCGCCCTCCAGTTCGGCGTCGCCGTGCTCGCGGAGGCGAGCCTCTCCTACCTGGGGCTCGGGGCGCCCCCGCCAAACGCCTCGTGGGGGCGGATGCTGCAGGAGGCGCAGGGAACCGTCCTCACGGCACCCGTCGGTGCCGTCGCGCCCGGCATCGCGCTCGTGGTGCTGGTGCTCGGCGTGAATTTCATGGCTGATGGCCTCCGCGACGCCATCGACCCCACCAGGAGCAGCCGATGACACTCCTCGACGTGTCCCACCTCACAGTCCGCACGCGGGACGGCGACCCGGTGGTCTCTGACGTCTCGTTCTCGCTCGACGCCGGCGATCGACTCGGCCTGATCGGCGAGTCAGGATCCGGCAAGTCCGTGACCTCGCTCGCGATCACGGGGCTGCTCGACGGCGGGCTCACGGCGTCGGGGTCGGTGCTGCTCGACGGGGTGCAGACCATCGGGACCCCGGATCGGATGCTGTCATCGGTGCGTGGCGCCGTGGCCTCCATCGTCTTCCAGGAGCCCCTCTCCGCCCTGGACCCGCTCATGCGCGTCGGCAAGCAGATCGCAGAGCCGATGCGGCGCCATCTCGGCCTGCGCAAGCGAGAACTGCAGGACGCCGTCGACGCGGCGCTGGCAGAGGTGTCGCTGTCCGATCCTCGTATCGCGCGCGCCTACCCACACGAACTCTCGGGGGGACAGCGCCAGCGGGTGGCGATCGCCATCGCCCTGGCGGCCAGGCCGCGTCTGCTCATCGCCGACGAACCGACGACGGCGCTCGACGTGACAGTGCAGGCCGAGGTGCTGGCACTGCTCGACACGCTTGTGGCCGAACGCGGCATGGCGCTGCTCTTCATCAGCCATGACTTCGCCGTTGTCTCGCTCATCGTTGAGGACGTTATCGTCCTGCAGGGGGGAGTCGCCGTCGAATCCGGTGCCGTGCGGGAGGTCCTGAGGAATCCCCGGGACGCCTACACGCGCCAACTCGTCGAGAGCGCTCGGTTCCTGGACGCTGCCCTCGACGCAGATCCGGATGCGGCCGAGGGTGCCACGCCAGAGGGGGAGCCGACATGAGCCTCCTCGGACTTCGCTCCGCGTCCTTCGCCTATGGCCAGCGCACCGTCGTCGACGACGTCTCCTTCGCCCTCGAACCCGGCGACGCGGTCGGTCTGGTGGGGGAGTCCGGCGCCGGCAAGTCAACGATCCTTGCCATGATGCTCGGCCTCGCGGCACCGTCCTCGGGCGATGTGGTGTTTGAGGGCGCACCGCTGGCCCGCAGGGATGCCGTGGTGATGCGCCGGTTCCGGTCCTCGGTGCAGACGGTGTTCCAGGACCCGTACTCCTCACTCGACCCGCGTCAACGCGTGGACCGGATCGTCGCCGAACCCCTGCGCTCACTTGGCATCGCCCGGGGTGAGGCGGCACGGTCAATGGTGCGCGAGGCCGTGACATCGGTCGGGCTGCCCGAAGACGTTCTGACCCGCTACCCACACGAGTTCTCCGGCGGGCAGCGGCAACGCATCGCCATCGCGCGAGCCACGGTGTGCCGCCCCAGGGTGCTGCTCGCCGATGAGCCCGTCAGCGCACTGGATGTCACGACGCGCATCCAGGTGATCGACGTCCTGCGGCAGTTGCGTCAGGACAATGGCCTGGCGCTGCTGATGGTGTCGCATGACCTCAGCACCGTGGCCGCTCTGTGCGATCGCACGGTGGTGTTGCGCAACGGCCGGGTCGTTGAGCAGGGGCCGACCCGTCAATTGCTGGCGGCACCTCACACGGAGTACGCACGGGAGCTGATCACCGCCGTTCCCCGACTGCCCTGAACCATGCCGCCGCCCTTTCGTGCCTGTGGCGGGGGGCCGGCCGATACCGAATGCGGCCCCGGTGGTGTCCTTCGCCTGCGGGAATCGCACCGGTTGAACCATAGTTGTCCTGAAGGCGGGCAGCGAGGCCGGGGTCCCACGTGAGGACCCGGCTCGTGCCCCTCAACGAGAGGACATTGCATGGCTCTGCTCAACCACGTGGGGATCACCGTCTCCAACTTGGAACGCTCCATCGAGTTCTACACAAGCCTCGGTTTTGGCGAACCACCGGCGGACTGGGTGTTCACCATCGAAGGCGACTGGCTCGCCCAGTTGGTGGCGGAGCCCGGAGCAGTCATCCGCGTGGCATTCCTGCCCATGGACGGCGGTGTCCTGGAACTGCTGGAGTACCAGCAGCCCGAGGGGGAGAAGACCAACACCAAACCGAACCGGGACGTTGGCGCCATGCACGTCGCGCTCAACGTGGACGATGTGGACGCCGTCTACGAGAAACTGAAGGGCAGCGTGTCCTTCAACTCGCCGCCGCAGACCGTGGCGATGGGGCCGTGGGCAGGGAACAAGGTGGCCTATTTGAGTGACCCCGACGGAACTCCCGTCGAACTCGTCGAGAACGTCGTCTGACTCAACCCTTCGAACGGACCCGGGGTCAACCCGGGTCGCCATGGGGACGGGTACTCGTCCGGCAACGACGAAGGCCGCCCCGGGGAGATCCACCGGGCGGCCTTCGTTCACGTTCATGCGCTCAGCGGGAGCGGCGGAAGTTGCGGGAGAAGTCCGCAGCCGACGACGTGCCGGCGCTCACGGCGCTGCTCGACGAGCGACCCGCACCGTTGCCACGGCCGGACCCACCCGAGCGGCCACCGGCCGGTGCGGAGGACGACGAGGTGTTGCGTCCACCGGAGCCACCGCGTGAGCGGTTGCGGCCACCGGAGTTGCCACCGGGGGAGGGGCGACGGGGGCCCTGTTCCTGCTTCGGCTGCACGCCCGACTTCTCCGCCGCCTCCGCGGGGGTGAGGAACACGCGCTCGCCGGGGGCAAGCGAGGTGAGGGTGGCAATGTCAGCGCCGGTGGTGGTGGCGTTGATCTTGGCCTGGCGCAGGAGGGTGCGGACCTCGTTGCGCTGGCTCGGCAGCTCAAGGGTGACGACGGTGCCGGCGTTGCCAGCGCGGGCCGTACGGCCGGAGCGGTGCAGGTACGCCTTGTGCTCGGTGGGCGGGTCGGCGTGCACCACGAGCGACACGTCGTCGACGTGGATGCCGCGGGCTGCGATGTCGGTGGCCACCAGCGTGGAGACCTTGCCGGAGTGGAAGGCGTCCATGTTGCGGGTGCGGGCGTTCTGGCTCAGGTTGCCGTGCAGGTCGACCGTGGGGATGCC
>JBBSRQ010000083.1:0-12895 GCA_038242845.1 Propionibacteriales bacterium
GCGGCCCGCGTGGCGGGAGGAGCCCGGTGGCGCGACGTTGTTTCCGTCGCCCGCGAGGTGGCACACGAACTGGTGCAGAACAAAGTGGTGGTGGTCCAACAAAAGGGCGAGCCGGTCGACGTCCGTGAGGCACGAGGGCCCGTCCGCATCGCCCCGGGCCCGGCGCTGCAGCGTTGAGGCAACGGCAGAGCGAGCGCAGCGACGATGCAACCAACGTTCAGGCTCTCGGAGTCCTTCGATATGCCCAGCTCGTACCTCGCGGGGCTACTCAGGAACCGCGACGGGGTCAGCCAGCTCGTACCTCGCGGGGCTACTCAGGAACCGTGAGGGCGTCACTCGTGCCCCGCGGCACCACTCAGCTGAACCGAGTAGCGGCCCGCGGGAGCGGACCTGCCATCACCCCCCCTCACGGTCCCTGAACCCCTGCCGGTGAGGAACCAACCTGCCGTCACCCCCCCTCACGGTCCCTGAGCCCCTGCCGGTGAGGAACGAACCTGCCGCATATCGAAGGGCGCAGCGACAAGAGAAATTGTCTGATTTCGGCATTGCGCGTATTGGAAGGAGATATAACAGATTCACCCGCAAAATGCGGCGCCAGGAAAGGAACTGTCATGACCGTCAGCATTCCGGGAAAAGCGCTTGATGTCTCTCCGTCAGGCAGTGATCTTTCCGCTCCAACACAGCAACTCCTGCGTGACCTCAACCTATTGCCATTGGACGGAGACCTCGAGAAGGCGAACGATCCCGCGAAAGTGCTCAAAGCCACTCCAGACAGTGTCGTGGTCATTGAGGCCGGAGCCACAAGAGCTGCCAAGGTATGGACTTGGCTTGTCGCGGGGGCCGGTGTCGGATGGACGGTAGGCGTAAAGGTCGTCTGGAACACCATCGGCGAGAGCAACACCTGGAACCAGCCGATGGCGATTCTCGCACTCGGACTCGGTTTTGTTGCCGCAGTCATCGGTATTGCCTCACTCCTCGGATCGGACATTCGCGGACGTGCCGCAGCAACAGTGGCCACCGTCGAGGCCCGTCAGCAGGTGGCCACCGCCATGATTGAGGCGGCGCAGAGCTCTTACCAGCAGGACGCAGATGTCGCCGCAGCCATGCCCACGGCCCTGCCAGGTGTTGTGCCCGTCAACAATGGAGAAATGATTGGTGCTGACGAGAATGGCTGGAACGCTTTGGCCGTGCGGGAGAAGGACGGTCACACAGAGTTTCTCCTCACCAAGGGACGAGCAACCAGCTGGGTGGACTCCCAACACGTCGAGTTCCTCTGAAGTCCCGACGACGCCATGCCACACGGAGCGGCACTGCGATCTTCTGCCGTCAACCACCAATCGACGAGGAAGCCCCGGCCCCTGTGGCTCGTCGGTATCGTTGGGTGACAAGCCATCTCATCAACGGGGGACCACATGGAGCAGCATCACGAAGTGTTGATCGTCGGAGGCGGCAATGCCGGGATCTCCCTGGCGGCGCGTCTCATTCGCGACGGCGCACAGGATGTGGCTGTGGTGGAGTCCGAATCAGTCCATCGCTACCGTCCGCTGCTCAACTACGTGGGCGGCGGCGAGGCAACAATGGAATCACTCGAGCGGCCCGCCGCATCCGTGATGCCTGACAAGTGCACGTGGATCCAGGATGAAGTGGTGTCGGTCGACCCCGCCGCCCGCAGTGTTGTCGCCAGGAGCGGTCGGCGCATCAGCAGCACCGCGTTGGTGCTCTGCACCGGGCTGGAGGAGGACTGGGACGCCACACCCGGCTTGGCGCAGGCCTACGAAACCGGGTGGGCCGGTTCCACCTACATCGTCGAGACCGCCCCGCTCGTGTGGCCCGCGCTGAAGAACCTGACCCGGGGCCGCGTGGTCTTCTCCATGCCGCCGGAGCCAGCCCCGTGCTCCGCGACGGCGCTCAAGCCGCTGTTCATGGCATGTGACCACTGGCGGCGAGCTGGGGTACTGAAGAACATGGACGTGCACCTTGTCCTGCCGGGCGCCTCTCCCATCGGAGTCCCCTCGGCTGACAAGATTTTGGAGAAGGAACTGGCTTCCTACGGAATTCAAGTGCTGCGGGAGGCCCGGGTCACCCACCTCGACGATCGCTGTCTCCACGTCAAGACCAAGGACGGCACCCACGAACTCAAAGACGTCGTGTATGCCCACGTCATCCCCCAGTACCGCGCCCCTCGCTGGATCGCCGAGAGCGACGTTTCCGGCTCGACCGAGGCCGGCCTCGTGGACGTCGACCCCTTCACACTGCAGCACCCCCGTCATCCAGCAGTCTGGTCGCTGGGCGACGTTGCCGATCTGGGAATCAACCCCTCCGGCGGTGCACTGCGCAAGCAGGTTGTAGTCCTGGCCCACAACATGGCCACTTCGGATCCAGCATCCTTCCAGCAATACGACGGCTACACCGTGATGCCGATCACCGTCGAGCGACACAAGCTGATGCTCGTCGAGGTGAACCGCGCTGGCCAGCTCGAACCGTCGCTGCCCTTCCCCAACCTTGTGCATCCCAGAAGGATCACGTGGTGGGTAGACCGCTACGCCTTGCCGTTGACGTACTTCAAGCGGATCCTGCGCGGCAAGGTCTGACCGATCCCCCAAACGAGTGGCAGGGCACGCACCCTCCGTACAGTCATGCCATGACGTCTTCTTCGACAACGCCCACCGATGACGGGCCAGCAGAAACGGCGTCAACGACCCTGAGGGTTCTGGTGACGGGCGCGACGGGCTACGTCGGGTCCCGTCTGGTCCCGGAGTTGCTGGAAGAAGGTCACACCGTCGTTGCCGCCAGCCGATCACTGTCAGGCACGCAGGACTACCCGTGGAACCACGAGGTCGAAACACGGGAATTCGACATCCAGGACGACGCCCAGGTGGACAGCGCTGTCGCCGGAATGGATGCGGTGGTCTACCTGGTGCACTCGATGAAGTCCGAGGACTTTGCGCGGAGGGATCGTGAGGCCGCGGAGCGGATGGCTGCGGCGTGCCAACGGGCTGGAGTCTCCCGCATCGTCTATCTGTCCGGGCTGGTGCCTGACGGGGAGCTCTCGGAGCACCTGCGTTCACGTCAGGAGGTGGAACACATCCTGCTGTCTGCAGCCGTCCCGACGGTGGTACTGCGAGCGTCCATGGTGATCGGGGCGGGATCCACGTCCTATGAAATGCTCAGGCGTCTGAGCGAACGGGTTCCCCTGATCACACCGGTCCCCATCTGGATGCGCACGAGAATCCAGCCCGTGGCCATCGAGGATGTTGTTCACCTGGTCACGCGTGCCCTGCGTGTTGAACCACTCAACGACCACTTCGACGTCGGCGGCGACGATGTGCTGACCTACACCGAACTTCTCAAGACGTTCGCCGACATCGCCGGGCTGCGACGTACGCAGCTCCTGGTGCCGGGTCTGCCGCTCTGGGTCGTCGCGACGACCTGCTCCCTGATCGCCCAGATGCCACGGATCGAGGTGAACGCCCTCGTCGAGAGCCTCAGGAACGACATGGTCTGTCAGGACGACACGGTTCGGGAAAAGCTGCTGGAGGACGGCTACAAGTACCTCCCAGTCGGCGAGGCGATACGCCGGGCGCTCGAGCTGAGCGGCGCCGCCAGCACATCACACGGCGGGGACGTCCAGGGTGCGGCGCCCACCGACCCCTCCTGACGAATCGTTTGCCGGGGCGCGGGATTCAGAGAAAACGTGCGGGTCAGGTGCGTTGTGTGACCGCCGCGACGATGCAGCGCGCTGACTGTTCGCCCAATCGGGCCACCAGCTCCGAGTCGCGACCGGCGTCGAGTTGCTTGAACGAGGACTCCAGCAGGCCACGGGTGAAGCCGGCAGCCACCATGGCGGTGTCGCGGTCGACCACGAGTTTGCCCCAGGCGTCGGCCAGCACGTCTCGCATGATGGCGTGCGCCGTCTCCATTACCTTCAGCGTCGCTTCGGAGGCGACGGTGGTCTGCCCCAGTCCCATCAGCCAGCCGTGGCCGCTGCGGGCCGCCTGTTCGACATTGGCGCGCACCCACACGGCGATGCGATCGGTGGGGTCAGTGATGGTGGCCAGTTCGTTCTCCACTGCGTCCAGCCAGGACGGGAGATGGCGGGCGAGAACCAGCCCTCGCAGATCGTCAACGCTGTCGACGTAGCGGTAGATGCTGTTGCGGGCGATGCCCACTGCGGCGGTGACGGCTGAGGCCGTCAGCGCGTCGGGTTCACCCGAGCGCAGGATCTGCTCGGCTGCGTCGACGAGCTGCTGTTGGACCATGGTGCGGTGTTCAGCGACGGTGGGCGCGGAAATGCGTGGCACGGCAGCCCCCTTTCAACGCGAAGTTCACTCATCCTAACGCAGGACAAGTTTGACGACACCGTGTCCCCAACGTATTCTGAAGGAATCTTAGGGACACACCGTCGCTCAGGTTAATTGGGAGGATCCATGACTCGTGCCACCACCTGGTTCTTTCGTGCGGCGACCCTGGTGAGCGGGGCCGCCTGATGACTGACACCCAGCGAACCTCCGTCACCAGCCCCACGCGCTCCGACTGGATCGGTCTGTGGGTGCTGGCCCTGGCCCTGGCCATGATCGTGCTCGACGGCACCATCGTCGGTGTGGCACTGCCCGTCATCATCAGGGACCTGGACCTGAGCCTCACGGAGGCCCAGTGGATCAACAGTCTCTACTCCGTGGTCTTCGCCGCCCTGCTTCTGACGTTCGGCCGGCTGGGTGACCGGTTCGGTCGCCGTCGACTGATGATCGGCGGTGTCGCCATCTTCATGTTCGGTAGCATCCTGGCGGCATTGGCCTCCACCGGCGACCTGCTGATCGCCTCCCGTGCCGTGCAGGGCGTGGGTGGCGCACTGATACTCCCCTCGACCCTGTCGACGGTGAACGCCACCTTCCGCGGCAAGGACCGGGCCGCGGCGTTCGGCATCTGGGGCGCCGTGATGTCCGGTGCCGCCGCTGTTGGTCCCCTGCTCGGCGGTTGGCTGACACAGGTGGCGAACTGGCCCTGGATCTTCTGGGTCAACATCCCGCTCGGCACGGGCGTGATCATCGCCGCCGTCTTCTTCGTACAGGAGACCCTCGGCACTGACGAGGGCAACGGCTGGGACGTCCTCGGGCCCATCCTCTCAGCCCTGGGATTCGGTGCCCTGGTGTTCGGCCTCATCGAGGGCTCCAGTCTGGGATGGTGGGCTCCCAAGGGGCCCTTCGGTATCGGCTCATTCACCTGGCCCGCCACCGCGGCCATCTCCCCCGTGCCCATCGCGATCGCCGTGGGTGCCGCACTCATCACCATCTTCGTGCTGCGGGGGGCCCGCCGCACCGCCAGCCACCGCTCGGCGATGCTGGACACGACACTGTTCCGGATCCCCACGTTCGCGTGGGGCAACCTGACCGCCGGGCTCGTTGCCGTCGGTGAATTCTCGCTCGTCTTCATCCTTCCGCTGCACCTGGTCAACTCCCTCGGCCTTGGCGTCCTGGGCGCAGGGCTCGTACTTGCCGCGATGGCGGGCGGTGCGTTCATCGCCGGCGCCAGCGCCCGTCACCTCTCAGCCCGCTTCGGGTCGCCGAGCGTCGTGGTCCTGGGCCTCGGGTTGGAACTCGTCGGGATCGTCGGCACGGCCCTGGTGGTGGGCCTGAGCCTGTCGCCCTGGCTCGTCGCCCTCGTCCTGCTGCCCTACGGGGTGGGCCTCGGCCTCGCGTCGGCGCAGCTCACGTCGACGGTCCTGCGTGACGTTCCGGTGAGCCAGTCCGGTTCCGGCAGCGCCGTGCAGAGCACGGTCCGGCAGGTGGGCTCCGCCCTCGGCAGCGCTGTCGGCGGCACCGCGCTGGCCGTCGCCCTCGGCAGCAGCGATTTCCGCCGCGTTAACCCTGATGCCTTCGCCTCCGCCTCGGGATCCGCCGTGTGGGCTGCGGCGGCGGTTCTCGCCCTCGGCCTCGCGTCCGCCCTGATGGTGCGTCGAGCCGCCAACCGCTGAGAGACTGGGGGATGCAGCACGCCCTCGACTGACGTCCGCCTTGTTCATCCTTCTAGGATGGGCAGGGCAGACACCCCAGGAACAACAGGAGATACGCATGTCCGAGAAGATCCACGACGTCATCATCGTCGGATCGGGACCCGCCGGTTACACCGCCGCCATCTACGCCGCACGCGCCGCGCTCGAGCCCGTGTTGTTCGAGGGCTCCCTGGATTCCGGTGGCGCACTCATGAACACCACCGAGGTGGAGAACTACCCCGGCTTCGCTGAAGGCATCATGGGGCCGGATCTCATGATGGCGATGCGAGCGCAGGCGGAACGCTTTGGCACCCAGATCATCACCGACGACGCCACCGAACTCAAGCTCACCGACGCCATCAAGGAGGTCATCGACTCCGATGGTGTGGTGTGGAAATCCCGGTCCGTGATTCTGGCGATGGGCTCCGGCTACCGCAAGCTCGGCATCGACGACGAGGAGCGCCTGTCAGGTCGCGGTGTGTCGTGGTGCGCCACCTGCGACGGTGCGTTCTTCCGCAACAAGGACATCGCCGTGGTCGGCGGCGGCGACTCCGCCATGGAGGAGGCCACCTTCCTCACCCGTTTCGCCAACAAGGTCACCGTGGTGCACCGCCGCGACGAACTCCGCGCCTCCGCCATCATGGCCGGCCGCGCACAGCGCGATCCCAAGATCGACTTCGCCTGGAACTCCGCCGTTTCCGGCATCGGCGGCGAGAAGTCCGTCGAATCACTGACCCTGACCGACACGATCACCGGCGAGACGCGCGAGGTCCCCATGCAGGGACTCTTCATCGCCGTGGGCCACGACCCCCGCTCCGAACTGCTCGCCGATCAGGTGGAGCTCGACGACGAGGGCTACGTCCTCACCCAGCCGGGCACCACCGGCACCAACCTCATCGGGGTCTACGCCTGCGGCGACCTTGTGGACCACACCTACCGCCAGGCGGTCACGGCCGCTGGTTCCGGGTGCTCCGCCGCACTGGACGCCGAAAAGTATCTCGCCGCCCTGGATGACATGGCCGTCACGGCCTGACCCCCACACCAATCCCAGGAACTAGACTGGTCCGGTTCAACCCGGAGCAATCCCCAAGGAGCGATCAACATGGCAGTGACCCACGTGAAGGAAGCCACCTTCGCCGACGAGGTGCTGATGGCACCCGAACTCGTGGTCGTGGACTACTGGGCGGACTGGTGTGCCCCGTGCAAGCAGCTGTCCCCCATCATCGACGAACTCGCCAAGACCTACGAGGGTCGGGTGAAGTTCGTGAAGGTGGACACCAGCGCGGAGCCCGGCCTCGCCGCCCAGCAGGGTGTCCTCAGCCTGCCCACGCTGCAGTTCTTCCAAGCGGGACGTGTGGCCAAGTCGCTCTCGGGTGGAAAATCCAAGAACGCCTTGAAGAAGGTCATCGACGAACTGCTCTGACATGAGCCGACCCGACGAGAACCGCGACGAGCCCGTCATCCCCGAGCCGGAAGAGCTCGGGGACGCGGGGCCGTGGCGCAATGTGCCCAAGCCCACCATGGAGGAACTGACCACCCCGTCGGTGGAGGTCGTGGACGCTCCCCAGATGCCACTGGTGGTCAAGGTGGTCGGTATCGCCCTGGTGGTGGGGCTGCTCGCGCTGGCCGCATGGCTGGGACTCTCACTCGGCAGTTCCAGCACACCGGGGCCATCCCCCACACCCAGCATCGACGAGACCCTGTGGGTGATGGAATCACCCACCACGCTCGGAAACTACGTGCGGGGCGACGTCACCTCCACGCCGGCGGGGACCAAGGGCGACCGTGACATCGTGACTGCCAAGTACGCCGACGGCGACGACAGGATCGTGCTCCTCCTGTCCCGCCCGGAGAAGGAGCTGGCCACCTACCTCGAGAACGCCGGCGTCGAGAACACTGAGCCGCACGGTGACGCCCAGTGTGGCATCTCCGTCGACAATGAGGTGCCCGTCTGCGCGCGGGTCGTCGACGACACGGCCATCGCCGTCGGGGGGCTCAGCGACCAGGAGTTCGAGCAGCTGGCGGGACTGGTCGACAAGTTCTACGCGAAGCTCCGATGACCGAGCGAGCTGCAGGATTCGCCGTGCGCCCCGGAGACAGTCGCCATGTGGCCGGGTGGGTCTCGTGACCCCCCCGACCCCCCGCCACGACACCCGGCTGGACCGCTTCGTCGACAACTATGCAGCACGCACGCACGGGATGAAGGTGTCCGCAGTACGCGCACTTTTCGCCGTCGCCAACCGCCCCGAGATCGTGTCGCTGGCTGGTGGGATGCCCAACATCCACGACCTGCCACTGAGCGACATCGCCGCACACATGGGCGAGATGATCAAGACGAACGGGATGCAGGTCATGCAGTACGGCTCCGGGCAGGGCGAGCCACGCATCCGGGAGCAGATCTGCGAGGTGATGGCGTTGGAGGGCATCTCCGCGCATCCGGATGACGTCATGATCAGCGCGGGTTCGCAGCAGGGCCTTGACCTTGTCACGCGCATCTTCTGTGATCCGGGCGACGTCGTGCTCGCCGAATCACCGTCGTATGTCGGCGCCATTGGCACCTTCCTCAGCTACCAGGCCGAGGTCGTCCACGTACCCAGTGACGACTGCGGCCTTGACCCCGCCGCTCTACGGGACACCGTTGCCCGACTGGAGAGCCAGGGCAAACGGATCAAGTTCCTGTACACGATCCCAAATTTCAGCAACCCCTCGGGCCTCACACAACCGTGGGAGCGTCGTCTGGAGGTCCTCGAGGCCTGCCGTGACCTCGGCATCCTCGTGGTGGAGGACAACCCCTACGGCCTGCTCAACCTCGACGGCGAACCCATCGCGGCCATGCGCTCCGCGGACGCGGACGTGATCTACCTCGGATCGTTCTCGAAGACATTCGCTCCCGGATTTCGCGTCGGATGGGTGCTGGCGCCCCACGCCGTGCGGGAGAAGCTCGTGCTCGCGCAGGAGTCCGCGACCCTGTGCCCGCCGGTGTTCAGCCAGTTCGCCATCTCCAACTACCTCGAGCACTCCGACTGGCAGGGGCAGATCTCCCTCTTCCGTGACATGTATCGTGTGCGCCGCGACGCCATGCTGCAGGCGTTGGAGGACAACATGCCCGCTGGAGCCACGTGGACGCACCCCATCGGTGGGTTCTTCGTCTGGGTCACCCTCCCCGAGGGCATCGACACCCAGGCCATGCTTCCCCGCGGAGTCAACGCGCGCGTCGCCTTCGTGCCCGGAGGCGCGTTCTACGCCGACGGTCAGGGGACCCGCAATGCCCGCCTCTCCTACTGCTTCCCCCCGGCCGAACGGATCGTCACCGGCGTTGAACGCTTCGCCGACGTCGTCCGCCGTGAGCTCGACGTCCTCAAGACCTTCGGTGTCGTGAGTCCCGCGCACCGCTCACAGACGCCCGGGCCAGGCGCCGACGTATGGTGAGCGAACACGATCTGACAAGGACTGATGCAGCATGACCGTCATCGTTATCTCGGGTGGACTGAGCCATGAGCGTGACGTGTCGCTGCGATCCGGGCGGCGCGTGACCCAGGCACTGCGGGAGCGGGGTCATCAGGTGGTGGAGGCCGACGTCGGTCCCGATCTGGTCTCACTGGTGCAGACGACGCCCGACCCCGTCGTGATCCCCATGCTGCACGGCGGTCTGGGTGAGGACGGCGCGCTGCGTGAGGTGTTGGGCATTCTCGGTGTGCCGTTCGTCGGCCCCACTGGCTCGGCTTCCCGGTTGACCTTCAACAAGGCAGTGGCCACCAAGGTGCTCGCCAATGCCGGGCTGCGTGTCACCAACCAAGTGGCGCTCCCACACGACATCTTCCGGGAGCTGGGGGCGCCCGCCCTCATGCAGGCCGTCGGCGCCCGGCTGGGCTATCCGCTGATGGTCAAGCCGTCGCGCTCCGGTTCGGCTCTCGGTGCCTCCCGCGTGGACGACCACGAATCGTTGGCCACAGCCCTCGTGGGCGCCTACGCATATGGTCCTGTCGCCATCATCGAAGGGTTCGTTGAGGGCACCGAGATCGCCGTCACCGTCCTCGAGGATACCGAGGGCGTCCGAGCACTCCCTGCTGTGGAGATCCGTCCCACCTCGGGAATTTACGACTACGAGGCCCGCTACACCGCTGGCGCAACGCGTTTCGTGACACCGGCTGAGCTGCCCCCGGAGGTGCTTCTCGCGGCCGGTGAACTGGCCGTGGCCGCCCACCGGGCACTGGGGCTGCGTCACCTGTCGCGCACTGACATGGTGGTCACCTCCGACGCTGAACCAGTGTTCCTCGAGGGCAACGTCGCGCCGGGCATGACGGAGACGTCGCTGGCGCCCCTGGCGTTCGAGGCCGCCGGCATGGACCTGGGCGAGGTCTTCGCGTCGCTTGTGGAGCTGGCACGAGCAGATCAATGAACCTACGATTCAAGCAAGGGCTGACCGTCGCCATCGGCGTGATCGTGGCCGGTGTGATGCTCCTACTGGGGTTGTGGCAGATGTCCAGCTTCCAGCTCTCCATCGTCGACGTCGCCGCCGAGCGTGCTGCCAAGGCTCCCCTGTCCCTGTCCGACTCCGTCTCCAGCGACGGGACCATCCAGGACATCTATGGTCGGCGCGTGCAGTTCTCCGGTGAGATCGTTGCGGACAAGGAGCTCTTCGTCGGCACACAGTGGCCGCTGCGGGTGGTGGTCCCCTTCGAGATGACCGACGGGCGGATCGTCCCGCTGGTACTTGGTGCCACCGACCACGCCGTGGACATCCCGGACCTGGGTCCCATCGACGTCGAGGGTATCTTCACCGCCGGGGACCGTAGTGAGGACATGCAGGTACCCACCGACGCCCCCGAGGGCGCGATGTCGTCCCTCCGACTGCAGGAATTGGTGCAGAGTTGGCCACAGCCCATGCTTGCCGGTTACGTGACGCTGAATGCAGACCGAGCCCAGGCGTTGGGGTTGGAAGCCGCCACTGCGGAGCTGCCAGAAGTCCAGGGAACCGCCATGCATCAGGGCTACGCCCTCCAGTGGTGGGTATTCGCAGGAGCAGCCATCGCCTTCAGCATCGTCGTGGCACGCGGATTCAAGCCATCCGTCGAGGCGACCACCTAGCGGATCAGGCTGGAGCGTCGGTCCTCGCGGCGGCCAGGCGCGCGTGCACGTCCTTGGTCGCGTAGTGCTCCGCAACGAAGGACAGGAATGGGACCGTTCCCGCCGCCATGATGAGCAGCACCCACTTGATGGACCAGCCCACGCGACGGCTGAGGTCGTACGCGGTGATCAGCAGCACCATGTACAGCCACCCGTGGGGAATTCCCGTCCACATCACCACGCGGCCGTCACCTCCCAAGTACTTCAGCGGGACGCCCACCAGAACCAGCACCACCAGAAGGACACCCACCACCCACGCCATGACGCGGTATCGAGTGAGGGCTGCGTGGATCTTGGGGAGATCGCAGGATTCGATGTCAGACTCTTCGTGCACGTCTCCCATGCTATCCCTGCCAACCTTGTGCGCCTCCTTCACCAAGCCAATGAAGCCATTTACTTACTTGTCGACTTAGCAATGAAGTACTCTAACATCATATAACTTATAGTTGGCGCTGATCAATAACGGCCAAAATACGCTCAAGGTCTTCACCCGAGGCGAACTCAATGGTGATCTTGCCCTTGTCCCGGCCGATGTCCACCTTCACTCGTGTATCGAAGTGGTCACTGAGGGAACGCGCCAGCCCAGCTTCCTGCTCACTGGGCGCTTTTGGGCCTCGAGGGGGACGTACGTTGGCACCCCTCCCCTCCCCCATGGCGACGATCTCCTCTGTGGTCCTGACTGACAGTCCTTCCGCAATGATGCGCTCGGCCAGCAACTCCTGCGACCGGGGATCGCCGAGGCCCAGCAATGCCCGCGCATGCCCAGCGGACAGCACGCCAGCCGCCACCTTCAGCTGGACACTGGACGGCAGGTTGAGCAGCCTCAGGGTGTTGGAGATTTGCGGACGGCTCCGATGGATACGCCGTCCCAGCTCCTCCTTGCTGCACCCGAAGTCATCCAGCAACTGCTGGTAGGCCCGGGCCTCCTCCAGCGGATTCAGGTCCGCGCGGTGAAGGTTCTCCAGCAGTGCGTCCCGAAGCAGGCTCTCATCCTCGGTGGCCCGCACGATCGCCGGAATCGTCTCCTTGCCGGCCCGCTGACTGGCACGGAAGCGCCGCTCCCCCATCACCAACTCAAAGCTTTTGCGTCCAACTTCACGGACCACCACGGGCTGCAGCACGCCGAATTCCGCGATGGATGCAGCCAGTTCCTCCAGCTCGTCCTCGTCGAAGACCGTGCGGGGCTGACGGGGGTTCGGTTTCACCTGGTCAATGGGGAGTTCCGCGAAGTAGGAGCCGTCCACCATCGGCACGGACTTCGCTCCCGGGCTGGTGTCCTCATCCGTACGCGCGAACAGGTCCCCCAGTCCCCTACCCAGACCACCGTGCGGTTTCGCTGCTGCCATCACCGATTCTCCCTGTCGTTGACCGACATCGCGATCTGCTCTGCGGCTTTCACGTAGGCGACTGCGCCCGCGGACTTTGGTTGGTAGGTCAGGACCGTTTGCCCGTAACTGGGTGCTTCGGCGATCCTCACGGAGCGTGGGATCTCCACATCGACGGTTTCCTTGGCGAAGTGTGTCCGCACTTCCCGTGCAACCTCACGGCTGAGGTTGTTGCGGGCGTCAAACATCGTCAGAACCACGGTCGACAGCTCAAGTTCGTCGTTCAGATTGCCCTTGACCTTCTCAATCGTGCGCATGAGCTGCGAAACGCCTTCGAGTGCGTAGTACTCGCACTGGATGGGGACCATGATCTCCGTCGCCGCCACCAACGCGTTGAGCGTGAGCAGTCCCAAGGAAGGTGGACAGTCCAGGAAGACGTAATCCACCGCGGAAC
>JBBSRQ010000084.1:0-12840 GCA_038242845.1 Propionibacteriales bacterium
ACCGTGCTCCCCGTCGGGGAGCAACCGTTCATCCTGGCCAACGGCGACTCGGTCCAGGTGGACATGGGGACGGTGCTGGATCTCGGCGACGGAGTCTCGCTGCGCATCGAACCACCGCGTGGCTGAGGCGGTTGTGTCAAATGCGGATGACATGCATCGACCCTCGCGCGCCGCGCGGCTGACCCGTCGGTTCCTTTCGCGTTCTTGGCAGGCACTCGTCGTGGGTGCCGTCGTGATCGCCGTGGGCGTGCTGGCGTTCCTGAGTTCGGGCCTGGTCCAGGCGGACGTGCACCTCGACGAGGGGACGGTCCACGTCGCCAAGCGCGTCGAGGGAGGCCTCGGCGTCTTCAACACGCAGATTGATGAGCTGGCCGCGTACACGGCGGTGGGCAACTCCGAGTTCGTCATCCTGCAGGACGAGCATGTCGTGCTGGTGCACGGCACCGCATCCTCGACGCTGTGGGCCTACGACGAGGCTCGCAACCGGCTGCTGCAGCCCACCCAACTACCCAGCAACGCCCAGGTCAAGCTCGCCGGCGGCGTCCTGATGGTGGTCAACTCCGACAACGGCAAGGTCTGGTCCGGGGATCCGGACACCGTCTTGGCGCTGGACTTCCAGGAGGACAAGGCACAGCTGGAGGTGGGCGAGTTCGGCACCGCCACCCTCACCGAAGGCGGGGATGTCATTGGATTGGACGTGCAGCGCTCACTCCTCGTGCGGCTCGGCAACGACGGGGTCGAGGAGGCGCCGCTGCCGTTTTCGGCCAGCGTCGACTTCGGACGCACTGCCATCAGTGCGGTGGGCGGGCTCGCGGTGGTCCTGGACCGGGGGAGCAGCCGCATCTGGGTCGAGGGCATGCGAAAGCCGTTCGAGGTGTCGGGAGTGTCCACGGCGACGCTGCTCCCGCCGGCTCCGGACGCGCTCGGTGGTGAGGACGGCACCAGGGCCCTCTATGCGACACGGGCAGGGCTGATAGCCGTCACCAGTGACGGCCCACGGTCCCTGACCGGCAACCTCGACGCGCCACCCATCGAACCCGTCCAGGTGGGCGACTGCGTGTACGCAGCCTTCGGGGAACAGTTCGTCCACCGGTGCCGCGGCCGGCAGCCCGAGATCCGCGCAATCGACGACGTGCCTCCCGGTAGTGATCTCGCCTTCCAGGTGGAGCGCGGCACCGTGGTCCTGAATGACATGAACCGGGCAGGACGTCCCGACCGCTGATGGTGCGTGGTGCACTGGGCGCGGTGTTGCTGCTGGTGGCGGGTGGGGTCGCGGTCGCCGCCGTCCCTGTGCTTGCCCCCGACACACCACGCACGACCGCGCGCCAGGCCGTGGAACCACCCATCGAGATGCGACAGTTCACCTCCCCGCTGCAGGGTTTCCGCGCCAACGTCACCGCGGACGCCGATGCGCAGCTGCTGCAGGTAGCCGGGGTCGCGAAGGGGCAGGTCATCCGGGTGGCCACGCTGGACCGCTACGACGGTGTCAGCTTCACCGTCGCCACCACCGACGACACCGCTGTCCAGGGTTACACCTTCACCCGGGTGGGCGAAGGGATCGCCGACAACACCGGCGGTGAGGCAGGAGATGTGGCCGTCACCGTTGACGGCTACAGCAGCGTCTGGGTGCCCACCGTCGGGCGCACCACGAAGATCAAATTTGCCGGGGACCGATCTGTTGCCCTGACGGAGAAGTTCTACTACAACCGCTCCTCCGGCACCGGCGTCACGTTGGCGCACCTGGCCGAGGGGGACAGCTACTCCCTGGGAACCATCACCACACCACGACCCCCCGACGATGACATCGCGGCCGCGGCCGCCGGCAACTCGCCCATGCCGGTCGGCACCAGGATCCCCGACGAGCTGCGGAACCTGGCCCACGCGTGGGGCGATTCCCACGGCACGGCGGGGGCGCAGGCGCTCGCACTGGAGAAGGGGCTCACGGCAGGCTGGTTCAGCCACGGCCAGCCCGGCGAGGTGGAATCCCTGTCAGGACACACTGACGCACGGTTGACCGCACTGGTGACCAACCTCGATCGCATGGTGGGAGACGGTGAGCAGTACGCCACCGCGATGGTGCTGATGGCCCGTGAGCTCGGGATACCAGCACGCGTGGTCTACGGCTTCCGATCCAACGGCTCCCCGGCAATCACAGGATCTGACGTCGGGGCATGGGCTGAGGTGGAGCTGGGTGGACTCGGTTGGGTGATGTTCAACCCCACGCCGCCGAATGAGCGGGTTCTCGACGAGAACGAGCCGCCGCGACAGCCCTCGCCGCAACCTCACATCGAGGACCCGCCGCCCCCGGCGCGGGAACCGGACGCCCCTCCGCTGGAGGACGAGTTGCCCATCGACCCGGCTGAACCGCCCGTCCAGCCCGACGACATCGACTGGGGCAGGATCGGCGTGTTCGCGGCGCTGGCAGGCATCCCGCTGCTGACCGTGGTGGTGCCCCTGACGCTGGTGGTTGGGTTGAAGCTGCGTCGTCGGAGAAGTCGGCGCAACGATCCGGAGGTAGGGAACCGGGTGGCCGGCGCCTGGTCAGAGGTGGTGGACCGGGCTCGTGACCTGGGACGTTCCCCCTCGCCCGCGGCCACCCGCACCGAGCAGGCCGAGCAACTCGTTGACGACTTCCCGCGCATCCGCCCGCAAGCCGATCCGGTGGCCATGTCCCGACGGGCGGACCACCTGGTGTTCGCTCCCGAGGAACCAACGTCCGAAGTCGCCAGCACCTACTGGCGGGACGCGCGTGGCATCGAAGGAGGCCTTCGCCGCTCCGTCAGTTGGCCCCGCTGGCTGCTCTCCCGACTCTCCACACGGTCCTTCAGGAGGATGCGGTGACAGGCAAACCCTCACTGTGCAGACCTGAATCGGTACGCTCGTGTTCTTCCGAAAGCGTCCAGCATGAGGAGCATTGGCTGTGAGTCGGTTCATTCCGCGAGGAGTTGTGGTCGCAGGCCTGGGGCGGCGGTTCCTGGCCGCCGTCATCGATGCCGCTCCGCCTGCTCTGGTCACAGTCGCAGCCTCCATCATTTTTTCCACGCAGACCGCGCCGTCGGCGACGTTGGTGCTCGTCACCATGGTCGCCGCATTCGTCCTCGTCGCCGCCTACGGCCTCTACCAGTGGTGGGCCTACGCAACCCGGGAGGTGGGGCTCGGAGCGCGGGTCATGGGGTTGCGGCTCGTCGGCATGGGAGATGGGAGGCCGATCGGATGGTGGCGCTGGTTGGTGCGCCAACTGGTATTCACGGCGCTCATGGCCACGGTCATCGGTGGTATCGCGCTGGTGGTGTTCCTCGTGATCCATGAGAGGCGCCAGGGCTGGCACGACCTGGCTGCCGGCGCCATCGTTGTGCAACCCAAGGTGGGGGATCAACAGTCCTCGCGGCCAGCCCGCAGGACGCAGGCGCCGAGCATCGTGGGGTTGCCACCGCATCTTTCCAGTTCCTTCTCCCCCCAGGTGGGACGCACGAAGATGGGGAACGGCCCAGGTACTTCCGGAGTGCCCGGGCCTGAAGGACGTCCCCCGATACCGGCCTGGATGCCCAAACTCGAGACCGAGCCGCTGATCTCCACCGGCGGCAGCGGGCACCCCTATGCCCGTCCGGGGGAGCCCGCACCGCCGCAGCCGCCCCGGCAGGAGTCATCCGGACAGCCCCCGATGGCACCGGCGCGACCCGTCAACCAGGGCTGGATCCCATTGCCGACACCGTCGTCCATCATCGAGCCACCCCGCCAGGGACCCACGGTCAGGCCCCGCAACTTCGGGGGCGCTGAGGAGGACATCGACGGAACACGCATCGCTGCACCCGTGGGCGCCGCGGGCGGACGCCCCGGTCACCAGGGGTGGTTCGTGCGTCTCGATGATGGTCGGGAGGTGGAACTGGCCGTCACGGTGCTGCTGGGGCGCAACCCCCAGAAGGCCACCGATGACCCGGACGTGCATCTCGTCCCCGCCGGCGGGGACGGCCGCATGATCTCCAGAACCCATGTGCTGGTGGGCACGGATGCGCGCGGCGTGTTCGTCGTGGACCGCGGATCCACGAACGACACCGCCCTGGTCACCCACGGCGGCGGTCTCGAGCCATGCCCCGTCGGCACCCAGATCAGGGTGCGCGAGGGCCAGCAGGTGTCCTACGGCAACAGGTGGTTCACGGTGCTGCGGCGGCCCGAACGCGCGTGACGGCCCCCGCTCTTCCTCACAGGTGTCCCCTCACACCTTCGTGCACTGGAAATTGAGGTGCGAGCGCGACGGTGTGGGGCCGCGCTGGCCCTGGTAGCGGGACCCGTACTTCACGGAACCATACGGATGTTGCGCCGGTGAGCTGAGACGGAAGAAGCACAGCTGCCCGATCTTCATCCCCGGCCACAACATGATGGGCAGCGTCGCCATGTTCGAGAGTTCCAGAGTCACGTGCCCGCTGAATCCCGGGTCGATGAACCCTGCAGTGGAGTGCGTCAGCAGACCGAGGCGGCCGAGGGAGGACTTGCCCTCCAGCCGTGCGGCGACACCGGTGCCGAGGGTGACCAGCTCGTAGGTGGAGGCCAGCGCGAACTCGCCCGGGTGCAGCACGAAGGGCTCACCCTCGGCGGGCTCCACGAGGCGGGTGAGCTCCGGCTGCTCGGCGGAGGGATCGATGTGGGGGTAGCGGTGGTTCTCGAAGACCCGGAAGAACTTGTCAAGGCGCACGTCGATGCTTGCGGGTTGCACCATCGTCGGGTCCCACGGATCCAGCAGGATTGATCCGCTGTCGACCTCGTGGAGAATGTCACGGTCACTCAGAAGCATGGGGCGAGCCTAGCGGCTGCGGTTGACGGACGGCTGGCCACGTCGACTAGTTTTGGTGTGGGAGGTCACAACTTTGACAACTGCACGACTGCAGGGGTGGGTGGAGCACTGGTTCCGCGAACCCGTGCGCGAAACGAACTCGGTTCCACCCTCCGACGTTGACCCCCGGCGTGCGGCCGCCGTCGTGGACCTCGCGCTCCGGGCGGCGGAGATGGCGATCCAGACGGGTGCGGTCACCTCGGATGCCACCTCCTATGCACTGACGATCATGGCTGCCTACGGTTTGACGGCGGATGTCGACGTGACCTTCACATCCATCACCATCAGCTACCACCGCCGCGGCAGGGCCGAGCCGATCACGGGTTTCCGCGGGGTGCGGCAGCGCGCCACCAACTACACCCAGCTGACGCAACTGATGCGCCTCATCGATGACATCGGCACGGGCAAGCTCGATCTCGACCCCGCCCGGGACAGGTTGGATGTGCTCAGAAGCCGTTCCCGGCCCTACCGGGGGTGGGTCGTCACCCTCGGTCAGGCGCTCACAGGCGTCGGCGTTGCAGCCATCCTGGGTGGACGGCCCGGCGAGATGCTGCTCGCGGCCATCGCCAACTCACTGATGTACCTCCTGCAGTTGGCTCTTTCCCGCACCCAGCTGTCGGTGTTCTTCAACCAGGCGCTCGGTGCGGCGGTCCCCACGGCAATGGCGGTGTTCATCATGCACGTCCGCGCCGGTGACTCCGACTGGTTCTCCATGGTGTCGCCGTCGCTGATCGTGTCCGCCGGCATCGTGACCGCACTTGCCGGTGTCGGCGTGGTCGGGGCGGCGCGGGACGCCATGGACGGCAACCTCATCACGGCGGGGGCCCGCACCTTCGATGCCGTCCTGCAGACGGCTGGAATCATCGTGGGGGTCGTGATCACGCTGTGGGTGGGACTCGCGCTGGGGGTCCAGGGCTACATCGCCCCCACGGGTGGCTATGCCAATCCCTCGGCGATGCAGATCGTGTGGGCGATCCTGATCGCGGTGGGCCTCGCATTCGGTTTCCAGCTGGGGTTGCGCGCCCTGCCATTCGTGGCTGCTCTCGCCGCAGCAGGGTTCGCCGTCTACCAGTGGAGCCTGCCGTATGTGGGGAACTGGCCGGCTGCGGCAGCGCTGGGTGCCGTCGTCGTCGGGTTCGTCGCCCAGTTCATCGTGGGACGGTTCCGGATCCCTCTCATCGCGCTCACCACTACTGGTGTGGTGGCACTGATGCCCGGCGCGGCGCTCTACAGGGGTTTGTACGAGTCCATCCGGACCGTCGATGAACCGATGAGCGTGCAGGCGCAGGTCAGCCTCGGCAACGCGGTACTGGTGGCGTTGGGGCTCGCCGCCGGATCCACCTTCGGTGCCCAGATCGCCCGCCCTGTCGGACGGCCGACGGCCAAGCTCTTCCGGATCGCAGAACTCCGGGCGCTGCGACGCAGTAGCAGGAGCACCACCAGCACCGAGTCGGTCGTCTGATGATGCGCGGATCGGGCTACGGCGGCGCGCAAGCCATGCGCGGACTGTCCAGGGACTCCAGCATCAAGGACCACGCGCTGAGCAAGGGTGTTGTGCGACGCGTCGTGGGGTACGGGGCGCCGTTCCGGGGGCTCATCATCGTGTTCCTCATCACGGTCGTTCTCGGCAGCGCACTGGGTGTCGCCCCAGCCCTGCTCTTCCAGCGCATCATCGACGACGGCGTGCTCGGCAAGGACGTGAACCTCATCGTCGTGCTGGCGCTCGTGGTGGCGGGCATGGCGGTGCTGAGCTCAGCGCTGAGCGTCGTGGAGCGGTGGTGCTCTGCCCGCATCGGGGAGGGACTCATCCTCCACCTGCGCACCCAACTGTTCAACCATGTCCAGCGCATGTCGGTGGCGTTCTTCTCCCGATCCAACACAGGCAAGCTGGTGTCCCGCCTGCAGAATGACGTCTCCGGTGCCCAGCAGGCCTTCACATCGACCCTCTCCTCCGCAGTCAGCAACGTCTCCACCCTCGTGCTGGTGGTGGCGGCGATGCTGGCGCTGTCGTGGCAGTTGACGCTGGCGGCGCTGATCCTGCTCCCCCTCTTCATGATCCCCGCCAGGGCCGTGGGCAAGCGGCTCGCCGGGCTCACCCGCGACCGCCTGCAGCAGCAGGCGGAGATGACCGGGACCATGACGGAACGCTTCTCGGTCTCCGGCGCACTGCTCGTGCAACTGTTCGGCAACCCCGACACCGAGAACGAGCGCTTCGAACGGCAGGCACGCGACGTCGCCGACTCCGGTGTGAAGATCGCCATGACATCGCGCGTGTTCATGACGGCCATGATGCTGGTGTCGTCGCTGGCCACCGCCATGTTCTACGGATTCGGTGGCGTCGCGGCGGCCCGTGAGCAGATCACCCTGGGGACACTCACCGCGCTGGTGGCGCTGCTCGCGCGGCTCTACGGCCCGCTCATGCAGGTCACCAACCTTCGCGTCGACGTCATGACGGCACTCGTGAGCTTCGAGCGTGTGTTCGAGGTGCTGGACATCCCGCATGCCATCGCCGACCGCGAGGACGCCGTCGACGTGGCAGGGCCTGTCACGGTTTCATTCCGCGACGTGTGGTTCACCTACCCCGACGCAGATGTCTCGCTGCCATCGCTGGAGCCTGCCGCCGTGCGCGCGGAGTCCCCCGGGCAACCAGTCCTGCGGGGCGTCTCCTTCGACGTGTCACCCGGCCACACGGTCGCACTTGTGGGTACCTCCGGTGGAGGCAAGACCACCATCACCAACCTCATCGCGCGTCTCTACGACGCCAATTCCGGGGTGGTGGAGGTGGCAGGCACCGACGTCTGCGGACTCAGGATGCAGAACCTGCGGGAGAACGTCGGCTATGTGACGCAGGACGCACACATGTTCCACGACACCATCGCCGCGAACCTGCGCTACGCCAAGCCGGATGCCACCGACGAGGAACTGTGGTCCGTGCTGGAGCGCGCCCTCGTCGCTGACCTGGTGCGCCGTCTGCCCGACGGGCTGGGGACGGTGGTGGGGGAGCGTGGGTACCGGCTGAGTGGCGGGGAGAGGCAACGCTTCGCCATCGCACGGCTCCTGTTGAAGGCGCCACCGCTCATCGTGCTGGACGAGGCCACGGCGCACCTGGACTCATGCTCGGAGCACCTCGTGCAGGAGGCCCTCGACGTGGCCCGTGCGGGCCGCACGGCCATCGTCATTGCGCACCGCCTCTCCACGGTGCGCGACGCGGACCAGATCCTCGTGGTCGACGGCGGCATCATCGTGGAGCGCGGCACGCACGACGAACTTATCGCCACCGGCGGGCGCTACGCGGAACTCCACGCCCGCCAGTTCAGCCAGTGACACCCGGCGGGATCAGTACCCGCCGTCGGCAACCGCGCCGTCGAGGACGGTGCGCGTGCCGGACAGGCCGAGGCGCGTCGCACCGGCGGCCACCATGGCCTGCGCCGTGTCCCAGTCGCGGATGCCGCCGGAGGCCTTCACCCCCAGTCGGCCACCGACTGTCTCGGCCATGAGACGCACCGCATGCGCGCTGGCTCCGCCCAGCGGATGGAAGCCAGTGGAGGTCTTGACGTAGTCCGCACCCGCGGTCTCCGCGGCCTGGCAGGCAGCCACGATCTCGTCATCGGTGAGCGCCGCAGCCTCGATGATGACCTTGAGCAGTCCGCTGGTGACCGTTCGAACTGCTTCGATCTCCTCGCGCACCTTCTCCGGTTGGCCGCTCTTGAGAAGTCCGATGTTGATGACCATGTCAATCTCGTCGGCTCCCAACCTGCAGGACTCCGCTGCCTCGAAGGACTTGACCGCGGGCGTGTGACTGCCTGAAGGGCCACCACACAGTGCCACGAGCTTGAGATGTCCGAGGTCGTCGGGCAGGGGGAGCATCGAAGGGGAGACACAAATTGAGTAGGCGCCCAACTCCTTCGCCTCTGCCACCAGCTGTGACACCTGGGCGTGGGTGGCGTCGGACTTCAGGAGGGTGTGGTCCACCATCCGTGCCAGTGCTGCGCGTGAAATTTCCATGGTTCATCCTTCGGTCAAGTGGATGGACGCCAGCCTATCCACGTGGGGGCACCGCCACATTGTCAAGGGCTCTCCTCGCGCCCACCCACTCCGGGGAGGCCACCGCGCCCCTAGATGATGCCCTTGGGATGCCAGACGGTCTTTGTCTCTGTGAAGAACTGGATACGGTCCAGGGCGGGCGCCGGAATCCCCGTCTCGGGGGGCAACACGCGCTTCAGGGTGTCGGCGGCCGCGATCTGGAGGTCCACCCATTCGAGGCTGGATGCGCCCGCAAGGTCGAGCGCATTGACGTCCGCGTGGCTGGCGAGCCAGGGAGCAATTTCCGCAGGGGAACCCGTGAGAATGTTCGCCACGCCCCCGGGCACGTCACTGGTCGAGAGCACCTCGGCCAGGCTGATGGCCGGTAGCGGGGATACCTCACTCGCAACGACGACGACGGTGTTCCCACTGACGAGCGCAGGTGCGATGACGGAGACGAGCCCGAGGAGTCCGGAATCCTGTGGTGCCACGATGGCGACCACGCCGGTGGGCTCAGGTGTGGAAATGTTGAAGTACGGGCCGCTCACCGCATTGCCGTTTCCCGAGACCTGCAAGTACTTGTCGGCCCACCCGGCGTACCACACCCACACATCGATGGCAGTCTCGACTTCACGCGTTGCTTGCGCGTCCGAGAGGCCCCGGTCCACGGAGCGCAATTCGTCGACGAACTGGGCGCGGCGACCCTCCAACAGTTCTGCGATGCGATAGAGCACCTGCCCACGGTTGTAGGCCGACGCGCCCGCCCATCCGGAGATCGCGGCGCGTGCGGCAACGACGGCATCCCGGGCATCCTTTCGACTGGCCTTGGCAGCATTGGCCAGGAATGCTCCGTCACGGGTGATGACCTCGTAGGTGCGTCCCGACTCACTCCGCGGGAACTTGCCGCCGATGTAGAGCTTGTAGGTCTTGGGAATGGCCAGGTGGGTCGTCACTTCGTAGCTCCCTCATTGGTGGCAGGCGTCGACGTTGCTGCCCGTGGTGTGCTGCGTTTCCCGCCGGACGCCCGCGCGGGCAACGCCTGCTGGGTGCCGCCGTCCCAACCGGAGGACAAGTAGGCCCCGAGCCCGTGTCGTCCTCCCTCGCGGCCGTACCCCGACTCCTTGTAGCCGCCGAACGGACTTGCCGGGTCGAAGCGATTGAAGGTGTTGGCCCAGACGACCCCAGCCTTCAGACGGTCCGCCACGCCAAGTATGCGGCTGCCCTTGTCGCTCCAGATGCCGGCGGACAGGCCGTAGGGTGTGTTGTTCGCCTTGGCAATGGCCTCGGCGGGCGTGCGGAAGGTGAGCACCGACAGCACCGGGCCGAAGATCTCGTCGCGCGCGATGCGGTGGCTGGTTTCCACTCCTGTGAAGATCGTGGGTGCGAACCAGAAGCCCTTGTTGGGGATCGCGCACGCTGCACTCCACCTCTGTGGGCCTTCCGCCTCGCCGACGTCGGAAAGGCTACGGATGCGCTCGAGTTGCGCTTTGGAGTTGATGGCGCCGATGTCGGTGTTCTTGTCGAGTGGGTCACCCATCCTCAACGTCGAGAGCCGCTCCTTGAGACGCTCCACAACCTCATCATGGACGTTCTCCTGCACGAGCAGACGACTGCCCGCACAGCACACGTGCCCCTGATTGAAGAAGATCCCGTTGACGATGCCTTCGATCGCCTGGTCCATCGGTGCGTCGTCGAACACGATGTTGGCGGCCTTGCCGCCGAGCTCGAGCGTGATCTTCTTGCCCGTTCCCGCGGTTGACTTCGCGATGGCACGGCCCACGGCGGTCGACCCGGTGAAGGCAACCTTGTTCACATCCGGGTGGTTCACCAGCGCCGATCCCGTGTCGCCGGCACCGGCCACGATGTTGACGACGCCGGGGGGAAGATCGGCCTGCTGCAGAATCTCGGCGAAGATGAGCGCGGACAAGGGAGTGGTCTCGGCGGGCTTGAGGACAACCGTGTTCCCGGCTGCGAGCGCGGGAGCGATCTTCCACGCGAGCATGAGCAGGGGAAAGTTCCACGGGATGACCTGCGCCGCCACCCCGAGTGAACGGGGCGAGGGGCCGAGGCCTGCGTGATCCAGCTTGTCGGCCCACCCGGCGTAGTAGAAGAACCACGCAGCCACCAGGGGCACGTCAACGTCGCGGCTCTCCTTGATGGGCTTGCCGTTGTCCAGGGTCTCCGCGACCGCGAGTTCACGACTGCGCTCCTGCACGAGTCGCGCGATGCGGAACAGGTACTTCCCACGATCCCGGCCGCTCATGGGTGACCAGACCGTGTCGTAGGCACGACGGGCTGCAGCGACTGCGGCGTCAACATCGGTTGCGTCAGCTGCCGAGATTTTCGCGATGGGTGATTCGTCGGCGGGGGAGATGGTGGTGAAGGGAGTTCCGTGACCGTCGCGGAACTCGCCATCAATGAAGAGGCCGTAGCTTTTCTTCAGCCGTAGGATGCTCGTCGACTCGGGTGCGGGGGCATATTCGAGGAAGGACATGTCTCTCTCTCTCTCTCTCCTAGTCGATCGTGACGTAGTCGGGGCCGCTGTAGTGACCGGTGGTGATCTTTTGACGTTGCAGCAGCACATCATTGAGCAGGCTTGAGGCGCCGAATCTGAACAGGTGCGGGCTGAGCCATTCCTCGCCGACAGTTTCGGCGACCGTGACGAGGTAGCGGATGGCGTCCTTCGATGAACGGATACCTCCTGCCGGTTTGACTCCCACTTTCTCCCCCGTGAGCCGGTGCCAGTCCCGCACAACCTGGAGCATGAGCAAGGTCACGGGAAGCGTCGCAGCGGGAGACACCTTGCCGGTGGACGTCTTGATGAAGTCCGCGCCGGCAAGGATCGCAAGCCAGGATGCGCGATGGACGTTGTCGTAGGTGGTGAGTTCACCTGTTTCCAGGATGACCTTCAGGTGCGCGTAGCTGCCATCCGTGCGGCGACACGCCTCCTTGACCGCCACTATCTGTTCGAAGACGAGACCGTAGCGCCCGGAGAGGAACGCGCCCCGGTCGATGACCATGTCGATCTCGTCCGCGCCGGCGGCAACCGCCTCCTTGGTGTCGGCGAGCTTGATGGCAAGCGATGCTCGACCGCTCGGGAAGGCCGTGGCGACGGCTGCGACGTTGATGCCGGTTGTGCTGCCAGCGGCATGGGCGCTCCCAAGTGCCGCGACAGCGATGGGGACCATGTCGCCGTAGACGCACACGGCGGCGACGCGCGGGGTGGTGGGGTCGGCGGCGTCGGGGGTGAGCGCCTTGGCGACGAGTGACTGCACTTTCCCGGGCGTGTCCGCGCCCTCAAGGGTGGTGAGATCGATGAGACCGATGATGGTGTCGAGCGCCCAAGCTTTGGAGCTCGTTTTGATGGAGCGGGTGGCCAGTGCTGCGGCGCGCGCCTCCAGCCCGACAGCGTCCACACCGGAGAGCCCATCGAGGTGGAGTTTGAGGCTCTTTTCGGTGAGGTCGGAGCCGATGAGTTGAATGGCGCGGGAAGCCGGTGCGAGTGCAACGGTCAGGTCAATGGTCATTGTTCCTCCAAGTTCTGCAACGTCGTCCTCTCAAAAGGTAGCCGCTGTCACGAGGGACCGACGAGGAATCCGCGACACCCACGTTGAGAGGCTCTGGCGTTCGCCGAGTCTGGGTTCGTGAGCAAACCACTCAGCGTGAACGTGCAGACGAAGGGGGAAGTGTCACTCGTCAGACATCTTCCCTAGGCTGTTGGTGACGCAAGTTGTCCCGGTTCGCAGTCGAGCCGGACGAATTGAAAGGACCCCCCCTTGTCCACAAAGAGAATCAGACGCGCGGCCTCCATTGCCGCCGCCTCCGCACTTGTGATCGGAGGTGTATCACTGACCACCCTCGACGCCCAGGCCGTGGACTACACCCCCATCGCACAGGCAGGCATGAGCGTCGTGGAGGTCGACTCTGTTGAGGAGACCGGCGAAGGCGCCAACGGTCCCGGTGCTTTGGTGCTTGACGGCAACAACGCC
>JBBSRQ010000085.1:0-12823 GCA_038242845.1 Propionibacteriales bacterium
GGGACACTTGCCGTCTGCGCCGTGCCGGGAGCGCTCCGCGATAAGGTCAAACCACTCAGCTGAGCAAGGAGGCACAGTGACGAAATCCAGCAAGCGCGTCGGGGTGTTGACGGCGGGCGGCGACAGCCCGGGACTCAACGCAGCCATCCGCGGACTCGGCAAGGCGGCACTCGGCCGACACGGAATGGAGCTCGTCGGCTTCCGCGACGGCGTGCGCGGTCTGGCGGAGAACCGGTCCATCGAACTGACGCACGCGAACCTCTCGGGCATCCTCACCATTGGCGGCACAATCCTTGGCACCAGCCGCGACAAGGTGCACAGGATGATGGTTGACGGCGAGCCGCAGGACATGATTCCGACGATCGCCGACGTCTTCGAGAAGAACAAGCTCGACTGCCTAGTCATGTTGGGCGGCGGTGGCACAGCCAAGAACGCCATGCGGCTGTCCAAGGCCGGCCTGAACGTCGTGCACCTGCCCAAGACCATCGACAAGGACGTCGCGCACACTGACAACACGTTCGGGTTCTCGACGGCGCTGGAAATCGCCACCGACGCCATCGACAGGCTGCACTCCACCGCCCACAGCCACCACCGCGTCATCCTTGCCGAGATCATGGGGCACAAGGCAGGCTGGCTCACCCTGGGTGCGGGCCTGGCCGGTGGCGCAGACATCATCCTCCTGCCCGAAATCCCCTACACCGTTGAATCGATCGCGAGCACAATCCAGGCGCGCCGCGACCGTGGGACCAACTTCAGCGTCATTGCCGTCGCCGAGGGTGCGCGCGACGTCATGGCGCACAACGACATCGCCGCGGCAGAGGCTCTGAAGGCGTCCGCGGACAGCCCCGGGGCGAAGAACGCCGCCAAGGCACACCTTGCCAACGTGGAGGACGCACACCGCGAACACACGTTCCGCCTGGCTCGGGAACTCGAAGCCGCCACCGGCCTGGAGAGCCGTGTCACCATCCTCGGCTACGTCCAGCGCGGTGGCACACCGTGCGCGGAGGATCGCCTGCTCGGGACCCGCATCGGCTCCGCCGCAGCCGAGCTGATCGCCGACGGCGAGTACGGAATCATGGTCGCCTCCCGCGGCGAGGACACCGCCGCCGTCCCTCTCGAGGACGTCGCCGGAAACCTCGCACTGGTGCCCCTGGACCACTCGTGGCTGCAAGCTGCCCGCGACGTGGGAACCGGGCTCGGCGACTGACCGGCCATTGGACCCGGGCCGACGGCCGGGGCTTTCAGTTCCCTGCCTACAGTTGGACGCGTGAGTTCCTTCTCCCGTCGGGCGGTGCTGGTCTCAGGTCTGGCCGCCCTGACAAGGGGATGCTCCACGGGCATCCCCCGCCTGCCCGACGTCAGGGTGCCGGGCACCTGCCGCGTCCCTGACTCCCTCGTGGAGTTCGAAACCCTGGGTGGGGCACCGCTGGGATACGAGATCGGGCGCGCGCTGACGACCTACAGAGCGGATCCACGCTTCGTCGAACTCCTCGAGGCATGGGCCGAGGACTGGACGAGCCTGAGCGGGATGGGCGCGATCACCACCATCTGGAGCTACGGGGCCTACGTCGACAAGTGCCAGTCATTCCACGCGGCGGGACGGGCCTTCGACATCGCGGAGGTGGAGCACGACGCGGGCTCGGTCTCGTGTCGCTACGACCTCTGGGGTCCGGGGACGACGAAGCAGTCCAGGGATTACTGGCGGCTTGCCGCCTCCCTGCACCTACACTTCGGCTACACGCTGACCCACCTGTACGACGAGGCACACCACAATCACATCCACGTCGACAACGCCATCTCCCGGTGGGAGGAAACAGTCTTCAGCCCGGGGTCGCAGGCGCAGGTCCACATGGTGCAGGCGGCATGCCAATCGGTGTTCGGCTCCGACGTGTTCATCACCGGCGCCTGGGACGAGCAGACCAGGGCTGCGGTGCGCCGGGTCCAGGAATCGCTGGGCATCACACAGCCGCTGGGGAAGGTCGACGGCTGGCGCGAATTCCTTCGGGCAACGGCCTCCGGCGGCTGAGCCGCTGCAGCATCAGGCCTGCGTGGCGGGGATGTTGACCATCCACCGCACACCGAACTTGTCCCTCAACTGCCCGTAGTGATCACCCCACGGAGCCTGCTCCAGCGCCATGGTCACCTCTGCATCCTCCGTCAGGTTCTCCCACCACGAGCTGAGGGTCTCCGCGTCACCACCGGCGGCGTCATCGCTGCTCAGGGACACCGTTCCATTGACATCCATCGGCATTCCGGGTGCCACGTCGGAGGCCATGAGGTGGACTCCCTGAGTGACCCACAGCGAGGAGTGCATGATCTTCGATGCCTGGTCCGGATTGGTCTCCCCCATCCCCTCGCCGAAGGTCATCATCGAGAGCTCGCCGCCCAGGACGCGGTGATAGAACTCCATCGCCTCCCGTGCACTGCCGTCGAACTGGAGATATGGATTCAGCGCAACGGTCATGGCTTGGCCTCTCATAGCGGGGCACGGTCACGCCCACGAAGCACCATTTTCCCCCGAGATCAAGCCGGATGGAACCCCTTGACGCCAATCCGCGGAGTTGGACGGCTGTGCTGGAATGGTCACCATGACGACTCAAGTTGATTTCTGGTTCGACCCCTCCTGCCCCTACGCGTGGATGACCTCCCGCTGGATGCTCGAGGTGGAGAAGGTCCGCGACGTGAAGACCACCTTCCACGTGATGAGCCTCGCGGTCCTGAATGACGGCCCTGAGGTTCCCGAGGAAAATCGGGAGTACATGGACAACACCTGGGTCGGCGGCCGCACGGCCCTCGCCGTGGAGCAGCGCCACGGTTCGGAAGCCCTGCGTGCGTTCTACACGGCCATCGGCACCCGCTACCACCCGGGCGGAGAGCCCCAGACCTCGGAGACCATCGGCAAGGCGCTCGAAGAATGCGGTCTGGAGTCCGAGATCCTCGAACTCGCCCAGACGGACAAGCTCGACGACGACCTGCGCCGCTCGCACCACGAGGGAATGGACCCCGTGGGGGACGAGGTGGGGACCCCCGTGCTCCGGATCAACGGCATGAGCCTTTTTGGTCCCGTCATCTCCCCGGCCCCGAAGGGCGAGGAGGCGGGCAACCTGTTCGACGGCTTCGAGAAGGTCACCGCGTACCCCGGCTTCTTCGAGCTGAAGCGAAGCCGTGACGTGGGCCCCATCTTCGACTGAACGAAGCGACGGTCGAGTGGCGGCGCTGAGTGCGGCCGCTACTCGCCCTCGTCCTCCGGCGACGGGTCCAGCAGATCCGCGATGCTGGGCAGGACCTCGGTGGGGCGGTAGGGATACGTCTCGATCTCCTCCACCCCCATGATGCCGGTGAGCACCAGAATGGTGTGGAGCCCTGCCTCGATGCCGGCGACCACGTCGGTGTCCATGCGGTCGCCCACCATGCCCGTCTCCTCGCTGTGGGCGCCAATCTTGTTCAGGGCCGAGCGGAACATCATGGGGTTGGGTTTGCCCACCACGTAGGGCTCCCGGCCCGTGGCCTTGGTGATGAGCGCCGCGATGGCACCGGTGGCGGGGACGATTCCGTGCTCGGTGGGGCCGGTGGCGTCCGGGTTGGTGGCGATGAACCGGGCACCTCCGGCGATCAACCGGATCGCGGTGGTCACCGACTCGAACGAGTACGTGCGGGTCTCGCCCACCACCACGTAATCGGGGTGCCGGTCCGTCATGACCATCCCCGCCTCGTGCAGCGCCATGAACAGACCCGCCTCGCCGATGACGTAGGCGGATCCTCCCGGCTGCTGATCCTTCAGGAAGTCGGCGGTGGCCAGCGCGGATGTCCAGATCCGCTCCTCGGGGACGTCGAGGCCGGAGGCCCTGAGGCGAGCGGCAAGATCACGGGGCGTGAAGATGGAGTTGTTGGTCAACACCAGGAACTCGGTGCCATCGCGCCGCCACATCTCGATGACTTCCTGCGCCCCGGGTACGGCTGTGTTCTCGCGAACGAGGACTCCATCCATGTCCGTCAGCCAGCACTTGATGTCCGCACGGGTTCGCATGACATCAGCGTATCCGTGGGCTCAGCGCTGCGCTGCGCCTCTCAGCGTTCGGATGAACAGGGCAAGCACATCGTCCAGCCGCCCGTGAAGCCGGTGCGTGGCCAGGTCGTCGCCGCGTGTCGCGCCGTCATTGACGATCACGATGGACTTGCCGTCCCGGGCGGCCCGACGCACGAACCGCAGCCCGCTCATCACACTCAGGCTGGTACCCAGCACCAACAGTGTCTCGGACACTTCCAGCAGGTCGAACGCGGCCGTGACGACATCCGGGTCCGCATTCTCACCGAAGTAGACGACGTCGGGCTTCAACAAACCGCCGCACACGGGGCAGTGCGGGTACGAGAACTCCTCGGTGCGGTCAACCTCCGCGTCGCCGTCGGGCAGTGTGGCGGCTTGTCGCGCCAGATCATCAACGCGGGAGGCCACGTCGGGGTTCATCTCCAGGAGCGTCGCCTGCAGCACCTCCCTGTCCATGGTGGCGCCACAGGAGAGACAGGAAACGGACGCGAGACGTCCGTGCAGGTCCAGCACCGGAGCGGAGCCCGCCGCCTGGTGCAGTCCGTCCACGTTCTGCGTGACCACGCCAGTGATCGGCAGTGCCCGTCCCAACTGCGCCACCAGCTCGTGCACACGATTGGGCTGTGCGACGCGAAACGATGGCCACCCCACGGTGCTGCGGGCCCAGTAGTGCCGCCGTGAGGAGTCCGACGAGACGAACTCCTGGTACGTCATGGGTGCCCGCGGGATCGCCCCGCGACCGCGATAGTCGGGCAACCCCGACGCGGTGGACGTCCCGGCACCGGTCAGCACCATGGTGGGGCGTCCCCGCAGCGACTCGGCGGCCTCCCCCACAGCCTCCGCCGGCGACTGCAACCCGAACGACGCGTCATCGGGCGCGCCCCACGCCCTGGCGGGCTGGATGTCCCTGCCCACACGTGCGGTGCGGAACCATCCGCCCACATCGGGGGACCCATGTTGCTCTGCCACGCAGTCAGGCTACCCGCGGCCGCGATCCACCCACACGTCAACAGCGTCAATCTCGGTGTAGAACGTGGCACGGGTCAACGTGATGGTGTTCCACCCCTTCTTCAGCCGCACCTCGTGCTCGATGGTCTGCCAGTTCCCCCACCGGGTGTGTGGGAAGGTCACCACGTCGGCTCGGCGGCCGTTCACGGAGAGCAGATCGCTCGACTCCAGCGAATACCCGCCCCGCTCGGACCCGTTGGCGAAGCGGATCCCGAGTGTGGCGCGTCCACCAGTGTCCGACCACACGCGAAGGGCCACGGCACTGTTGGAGAAATCCATCCCGCCCACCTTGAGACCGCCCGAGGCGCTCGCATCATCCACGATGCGGGCGTTCGTGACCGCTCCACTTTCTGCCTCATACCGTGTGGCGCCGTCGCGCATGTCGCCCGGCTCGGTGGGTGTCACCACTGCCAACCGGGTGGGACGTTGTGTGTACACGTCAACGGCGTCCACCTCGGCGAACCACGTGTCGCGGGTCAAAGTGACGTCATTCCAGCCCTTCCTCAGCTGGACCTGCTGCTCCACAACCTGCCAATTTCCCCACGTCGTGTGCTCGAATGCGACGGTGCCCACGCGTCTGCCGTTGATGGAGAGGTTGTCTGTGGACTCGACGCGATGCCCGGCCTCGTCCCGCGACCCGTTGGCGTAGCGGATGCCGAGTGTCGCGGGACCGCCGCGAGCGGCATGGACGCGTAGTGTCACCGAGCTGTCCGGCGCATCCATGCCACCGACCTTGGCCAAGGCGGATGCACCGTCGTCAGCGACGACGCGGGCGTTGACCAAGCGTCCCCGTTCTGCTTCATAGCGCTGGGAAGCCCCATCCACCCGGGGCACACCGTCGATGAAGGCGAGGTCACGGACGTACATGGCGCGGTAGGTGAAGCTGGGGTCCCAGCCATGGAACACCAGCGCCATGGACCCGTCGCGACGCACGACGACGTCCTGCCCGCCGGGGCCCACCACCTGGCCCCGGAAGAGGTCGGTGCTCAGGAAGGGGGCAGGCATCTTCGTCCACGGTCCGGCAAGGCTCGTCGACGTCGCCCACCCCGTGCGGTAATCGCCCCCGTAGTAGTCATTGGCCGAGTAGAACAAGTGGTAAACGTCGGCCACTTTCACCAATGTCGGCGCCTCCACCACGGATCCCTCCCACGCCAGATCGTTGCGGATCATCTCAACGGCTGGTCCCGTCAGCGTGGTGCCATCGTCGGAGAGCGGCTGGATGAACAGAATCGTGGGCAGGCTGCAGCAGTTGCCGTCGGCCTTCCACAAGAGGTACAGCTGCCCGTTTTCCCTGAAGGTGGCAGCGTCGATGGCTCCGCCGAGTTCGGTGGGGCACACCAACGCTTCCTCACCGGCGGGGACGAACGGCCCGTCAGGACTGTCCGAGAGGGCGAGTCCGATGCACTGTAGGTCGGAGGCCCTGTCATGGGCCGTGTAGTACATGGCGTACCCGCCGCCGACGGCAACCACCTCCGGCGCCCACACGCAGTGGTCCACCACGCCGTCGGGGGCAACGCTGCAGGGACCCACCCAGTCGCCGACTGTGGGCAACGCGTCCGGACGGTCCTTCCACGTGCGCAGGTTCCTTGACGTCCTGTGCTGCACGTTGACGCCATCGGAGTTCGTGGCATAGGCATGGTAGGTGCCGTCCACCGTCAGGACATCGGGGTCCGGGAAGTTCCCATCGATGACGGGGGTGATGGACGGCCTCGGGGAGGGGTCAGCGAACGCGCCGGGCGCCGCGCCGGGAGACAACGCAAGGAGAAGAGTCAGACCGATCGTCAGGGCGAGAGCCCGTGATGCACGCATGTGCCACCTCAATTTTTTCAACGTTGAAAATAGGGATGCAGACCATTCTGCGCCTCGGACATGAGCTTTGGCAAGCATTTCCGCCGGCCCACGACGCCCCCTCGCTGTTACGCTGGCCGGGCTGCAAGGGAGAAATCCATGCACCGACACCAGGAAGTGGCCCACTAGATGATCCAGTTCGACCATGTGCGCAAGGAGTACCCCGACGGCACCGTCGCGGTCGATGACTTCAGCCTGGAAATCCCCTCGCATGCTGTGGTGGTGCTGTTGGGCTCGTCGGGATGCGGCAAGACCACGCTGATGCGGATGGTGAACCGCATGGTGGACCCCACCTCAGGGTCCGTCTCGATCGACGGCGAGGACGTCGCCGACACCGACCCGGTGAAGCTGCGGCGCAGCATCGGCTATGTCATGCAGTCCGGGGGTCTCCTGCCGCACCGCTCCGTCATCGACAACGTCGCCACCGTGCCGCTGCTGCTCGGCAACACCCGCCGGTCAGCGCACGCCCGCGCGTCCGAACTGCTGGACCTCGTCGGCCTGGACCAGTCCGTGGCCAAGCGATACCCCAGCCAACTCTCAGGCGGCCAGCGACAGCGCATCGGCGTCGCCCGAGCGCTGGCCTCCGACCCCAACATCCTGCTCATGGACGAGCCGTTCGGTGCTGTCGACCCCGTTGTTCGCGCCGAACTGCAGACTGAGTTGCTGAAGCTGCAGCAGGAGTTGGCCAAGACCATCCTGTTCGTCACCCACGACGTCGATGAGGCGTTCCTGCTGGGTCAGGAGGTGCTGGTGCTGCATGTTGGTGCCGAGGTGGCGCAGAAGGGCACCCCTGCCGAGATCATGCTGGACCCTGCCGACGCATTCGTGGAGAATTTCATCGGCGGACCGCGCCGACGTCTCCGCACCGAACACAGCAACGGCCGCCACATCGTCATCGACGCGGCTGGCCACCTCGCAGGCGTGATGCAGGACGACCCCCGGTTGGCCGGATGAGGCTCGACTGGGTTGCCGAGAACCTTGACCGGATCCTGATGATGACGTGGGCCCACGTCAAGGTGTCCGTGCTGCCCATCGTGTTGAGCCTGCTGATCTCCGTTCCCATCGCGTGGTGGGCGCACCGGCAGAAGCGAGCGCGCCGCGTCCTCGTTCCCATCAGCAGCATCCTCTACGCCCTGCCGTCCCTGCCTCTGTTCGTGCTGCTGCCCGTCATCATCGGTACTCGTGTGCTCGACCCGATCAACCTCGTCATCGCCCTGACCCTCTACGGGATCGCGCTGCTGGTACGCACCGCCGTGGATGCCTTCGACTCGGTGGGGCGTGTCACACGTGACGACGCCCTGGCGGTCGGACATTCCTCCGGCCAGGTGTTCTGGCGGGTGGCACTCCCCCTGGCCGGGCCGCCGCTGCTGGCCGGCACCCGCGTGGTCAGTGCATCGACCCTCTCGCTGGTGTCCGTGGGTGCGCTGATCGGCGTGCCATCGCTGGGCTACTTCTTCACCAATGGCTACCAGCGCGCGTTCCCCACAGAGATCCTGACGGGGGTCATCGGCACCGTGATCCTGGCCGTCATATTCGACGCCGTGATCGTCCTGGTCGGCCGGCTGCTCATGCCGTGGGTGCGGGCCACGGACAGGAGGCAGACATGATCCAGATCGGCGACACCTTCGCCTGGCTCCTCGACCCCGGCAACTGGACGGGATCCGGCGGCATCATCACGCGGACCATCGAGCACCTCTGGTACTGCCTCCTGGCCCTGGTGCTGGCCATCGTCATCGCCGTACCCGCCGGCCTGTTCATCGGACATACCGGCAAGGGCCGGTCAGTGGCGATCGGTCTGACCGGCGCACTCCGGGCCCTGCCCTCACTCGGCCTGCTGACACTGTTGGCCGTCACGATGGGGCTGGGCCTCAGGCTCGTGATCGTCCCGTCCACCATCGTCCTGGCCATCCTGGCCATTCCCCCGCTCCTGGCCGCCTCGTACTCCGGTGTCGAAGCCGTCGACGGTGACGTCGTCGACGGTGCCCGCGCCACCGGCCTCAACGAGTGGCAGATCGTGACACGCGTCGAGGTTCCCCTGGCCGGTCCCCTGCTGGTCGGGGGCCTGCGGTCCGCCATGTTGCAGGTGATCGCCACCGCCACGCTCAGTGCCTACCTGGGGCTGGGGGGCCTGGGACGATTCATCTTCGACGGCCAAGCCGTCCGCGATTACACCCAGATGTTGGGTGGGTCCATCGTGGTGATCGTCCTGGCGTTGGTGATCGACGGGCTCGTCCTGCTGGCCCAAAAGCTTCTTGTTCCCGATGGCGTTGGGATCGCCCTGGGCACCGATGCCGGACAAGGTGCCCCGTCACCCGCTCGCTCATCAGATGCGGGCATGGCAGATGTTGGCGCCAACGAGACTTCCCTCGCCCCCGCCGCCGACTAGCATCGGCAGAGCACCACACCCTGCGAAAAGGACCATCCTCATGACTTCACACTTCCCACGTCGGGCACTCCTCGGCCTCACTGCAGTCGCCGCCCTGCTTGCCGGCTGCTCCACGAACGACCCGATGGCCACGGATCCGTCCGCCACCGGCAACAGCGGCGAGAGCGCCGCGGCCACGACGATCACCGTCGGGTCGGCTGGCTTCCCCGAAGCCGAGATCATCGCCGAGCTCTACGCCCAGGCCATGGAAGCCGACGGCGTCACCGTCGAGCGCAACATGCAGATCGGCGCGCGCGAGGCCTACATCGCCGCCCTCGAGGACGGGTCGGTGGATCTTCTTCCGGAGTACACCGGCAACCTGCTCCAGTTCTGGGACGCCGAGGCCACGGCCAAGACCCCCGAGGATGTCTTGACGGCGCTGCGTGCCGCAGCACCTGATGACGTCCGCATCCTGGAGCCGTCCTCGGCGGAGAACAAGGACTCCTACGTGGTGACCTCCGAGTTCTCCACCGCGAACAGCATCACCTCGCTGGCCGACCTGTCGGGGTTCGACGGCAAGCTGCGACTCGCCGCCAACCCCGAGCTTCCCGAGCGTCCCTACGGGCCCACGGGACTGACGGAGATCTACGGTGTTCCGGCCGCCAACATCGAGTTCACCCCCATCGATGATGGTGGCGGCCCGCTCACGGTGCAGGCGCTGCTGGACGGTGACGTCGACATGGTGGACCTGTACTCCACCACCCCCGCGATCGCGGAGAACACACTGGTGGTCCTGGAGGATCCGGAGAACATGATTGTGCCGCAGCAGGTGTTCCCGCTGGTGAGCAACAGGGTGCCGGAGTCCGCGGATGAGCGGCTGAACGCTGTCAGCGAGGCGCTCACCACCGAGGACTTGATCGCCATGAACGCCCGCAACCAGGGCGACGAGAAGGCTTCCCCGTCCACCATCGCGGCGGACTGGCTGAAGGAGAAGGGCCTCGTCTGAGTGCCCCCCCGCCGGCACACGTGGTTGAACCCCACGTCGAGCTAGGTTTGACAGTGAACGGATCGTCGGGCTCCCGCCCGCGGACGCATCGTCCAGACTTCAACCGTAGGAGGAACGCATGGCAGCAAAGACGACCAAGCAGGCCACTGCCCGCAAGAATCTCAGGGATTCGTACACTGTTCCCGGCGTCGATGTGACGGAAGGCCAGGAGCTGGCAGCACAGCTTCAGAGCTGCCTCCACCATCTCAACGACCTCCACCTGACGCTCAAGCACGCGCACTGGAACGTGGTCGGCCCCAAGTTCATCGGCGTCCACAAGATGCTTGACCCGCAGGTGGACGCGGTCCGCGAAATGACCGACACCGTTGCCGAGCGCATGGCCACGATGGGTGTGCCCCCCGTGGGTACCCCCGGGGCGTTGGTGAGGGATCGGGACTGGGAGGACTACCCCATCGGTCTGGCCCAGGCATCCGAGCACCTCGGCGCACTCGACATGGTCTACTCCAGGGTCATCGAGAACCACCGCCGGGTGCTCGATCTCGCCGGGGACGTCGATCCCATTACCGAGGACATGCTCATCGGCCAGACCGGTGAAATGGAGCAGTACCAGTGGTTCATCCGTGCACACCTGCAGGATGACGACGGCACGATTTCCTCCGGTGGGGCCACCACCGAGAAGGAAGCCGCACAGCAGGCCATGGAAGGCGATCGCAAGATCGACTGATCAGCAGCTGACGACAAGGGCCCCCGGGATGCTTCCCGGGGGCCCTTGTCGTTCTTCCTGACCGGGTCATTGTCCTTTCGCGGGTCCGCTGCCGGGGACTCAGCTGCTGAGGGCTGCGAACAAGCTCAGTTGGGAGTGCGACGACGCCTTGTGGGAATACAGGCTGCTTTCGAGCCCAACCATCCCGGCCAGATTGTTGTTGTCATCGATGACCTGCAGCGCCTCGTAGACGTGACCTCCGGGACGGGCGGGCAACGAGTGGTTGACCGTCGCAGGGCTTGCAGCCTCGCATCGCTTCATGTGCTCCGCCATCGAGGTCCCCTTCACGTACGCCGGGCACAGTCCGTGCGCTTCCGCCACGAGCGAGCTGACCATGTGGTGCCACACCATCTTGCCGTCGCTGGCAAGCGGGCACATGTATGAGTGCCACCCGTTCACGAGGCGTCCCCGGACCTCCGGCGGGGTGACGATGCACCCGTTGCTGCTTGCCGTGTAGTCCTGGAACTTGAACGCCTGTCGGGCGGCCGACAGCTTGGACCCACCCACGGACTGGGTCCACAATGTCTTGTCCGCCCCGCCGGCGTTGTACGGGAAGATGGCCTGTGAGACGTGGGCCGGGTCCACCGAGTGCGGTGGCTGCCATTGTGGCTTCGTGAGTTCCGGTGTGAGCGGGCGGCCGGGCCCACGCGGCCTGGTCGAGCCGAACATGAAACCGATGGCGCTGACGGCATTGGGGTGGGTCTGCGTGGTGAGACGCAGTTCGCTGAAGGACTGCCCCCGGGGCGTCGCATCGAAATAGGTCTCGGTCACGGAACTGTTGTTCCAGTACAGCCGGATGCGGTTGCCGTCCCGCCCCACGATGGCCTCATATGTTCCGGTGCGAACGGTCGGTGCCCCGAGGAACGTCCTGGCGGTGCGCACGTCACAGTTGCCCGTGGGTAACGCGGGGAGCTTCAGCAGGGTGCGGTCAGCGGCTTCGTTGTTGCTGGACCGGCAACCCTTCGGCGGCTTCGGGATGGACGTTCGATACATCGCCCAGTCCTTTTCGGCGACCGTGTCGAAGGTGTAGGACCAGTGGCTTTCCCGGAAGGTCCCCAACCGACCACCTGGATCGAGTTCGATGTTGGAGAGTCGCCCCATGCCCCGTGCCTCGGTCCCGGCGTTGGTTTGCGTGACGACAGTGCCGAGCGTGAAGTGTCGACGCCCTTGCAGGAAGTTCGGTGCCGACGTCATGGGCGCAGCAGTCGGATACTTCAGAGGAGTGACGGCCGAATCGGGGGTGAAGCGCACGATGTTGTTGAAGACCCATGTGGTCCTCCACCGGTAGGCGGTCGCTCCTTTCGACGTGGTGAAGGCCGCGATGACGCTGGCCTCGATGTAGGAGCGGCAGCCCCCACGGCCAGTGGCTGCGGTGTCACACTCCGTGCGCCATCTGCGCCCATCCTGTGCGGTCCACGCCACGGTGCCACCGACGGCTCCGTTTCCCGCCAGCGGGTTGCCCTTCCACAAGGTGCGGGGCGAGGCCACGTATGTCAGGTTGTTGAACGTCCACCCCATCGTTGACACGAACCGGCCACCCACCTGGGTAACCTGGGTAGCCTTGATCTCAGTGCGGCACCGTGTGGTCCGGGAATACGGTTCACACGCCGTACGCCACTCACGGCCGCTCACATTGTGGGTGCCCGGCGTGGTGTAGATGTCCGCCTCCGCACGGGCCACCATCGGGGCTGCCGACAGCATCATCGCAACCGCCACCAACGCCACGAGCATCGAGCCCACCAACCGCGACCTACGCATGAGCCACTTCCCAGATATTTGTCAGCACCA
>JBBSRQ010000086.1:0-12761 GCA_038242845.1 Propionibacteriales bacterium
ATCCTCCACGATTTCGACTTCACGGGCGGACCCACCATCGTCATGCTCAACGGCATGGGCGGAACCCCACTCATCGAGCTGTACCTGATGTACGGCGAGGTCAAGGCGCTGCTGGATGCGGCCGGGGTCACCGTCGCGCGCAACCTCGTGGGCAACTACATCACCAGCCTGGACATGGCGGGCTGCTCCGTCACGTTACTCAAAGCCGGCGACGAAATCCTCGGACTCTGGGACGCTCCCGTGAAGACCGCCGGGCTACGGTGGGGAGTGTGAACACGAACCAGTCCGCCACCCTCGCCCAGCTGATCGAATGGCTGCATGAGTTCGGGACGCTCATCGAGCAGAACAAGGGCTACCTCACCGAACTCGACTCTGCGATCGGGGACGCTGACCACGGTTCCAACATGGCCCGCGGCATGACGGCGGTACTGAACCAACTGGCCGACCAGACCGAGGCCGACGCCTTGTTCAAGAAGGTGGGCATGACGCTGGTCAGCAGTGTTGGCGGCGCCAGTGGCCCCCTATACGGCACGTTCTTCATGCGTTGTGCCCCTGCGTTCGGCTCCGGTGGCGAGGTGACGGCCGACTCCTTGGCTGCTGGTCTGCGCGCCGGACTCGACGGCGTCGTTGCCCGCGGCAAGGCGGAGCTCGGCGACAAGACCATGGTGGATGCCATGTCGCCCGCCATCGATGCCATCGAGGCATCCCTGGCCGAGGGCGAGTCCCTGGCCGAGGCTGTCCGGGCAGGGGCCGGGGCAGCACGCAAGGGGCGCGAGGCCACGACCCCCATGATCGCCCGGAAGGGTCGAGCCAGCTACCTCGGGGATCGGTCGAAGGATCATCAGGACCCCGGGGCGACGTCCACGACCTACCTGTTCGAGGCGCTCGCCTCGTCGCTGGAGTAGGGCGTGAGCATGCCTCTGGTGGGGCTGGTGGTTGTGTCACACAGTCGTGCCCTCGCGGCGGCGGCTGTTGAACTGGCGATGCAGATGCTCCACGACATCGTCCCACCCATCGAGATCGCCGCCGGCATGCCCGATGGCGGACTCGGCACCGACGCCACCGCTGTGATGGAGGCAATCACCCGCGCCGACGCAGGGGCGGGTGTGGCGGTACTCGTCGACCTCGGCTCCGCGGTGCTGAGTGCAGAAATGGCCATCGAGCTTCTCGCCGACGCCGCGCCGGAGCTCAGGTTGGTGCCCGCACCCTTCGTCGAGGGCCTGTTGGCAGCCGCGGTCCGCGCCGCGGGCGGTGCCCCGCTGGACGAGGTCGCCTCCGAAGCGTCGGGGGCGTTGGCGCCCAAGATCCGGGCACTGGGCAAGCGCACCGACACCCAGGAGTCCTCCGAGTCGGGAGCCGCGGGCGGTTGGCAACCGGATGCCTCCGCCAGCGCCACACTGCCCAATCCCGCAGGACTGCACGCCCGTCCCGCTGCGACCGTGGCCGCGACGGCCGCCAGATTCGACGCGGAGGTACGGGTGGTGCACCAACGCGGCGGGTCAGTGCCCGCGACGACGCCCATCGGCCTGGCCACCCTCAATGCACGGATGGGCGACGAACTCCGTGTCGAGGCACGTGGCCCACAGGCTGAGGAGGCCGTCGCCGTGATCATCGCGATGGTCGCCGATGGCTTCGGCGAGGTCGGCTCCGCTTCGTCGGCGCCCACTCCCGCCCACCCCACGCGCCCGATGGGAGTCAGCCCCGGCCGAGTGATTGGTCCCGTGCACAAGGTGACCGAACCCATGACTGCACCGCCGGAACACGACCGCGTCCTCAGGGAGGACGTGGGGCCAGAGACGCAACGACTCACGACGGCACTGGAAGTTGTTGTGGCGGAGTACCAAAGGCGTGCCGGGAAGGCTCCCGCCCAGGCCGCGGATATCCTGCGCGCCACTGCGGTGCTGGCCAGCGACTCCACACTCGTGGATTCGGCCGCCGGGCTCATCCGTGGGCGTGGCATGGACGCCCCCAACGCCTTCTGGCAGGCGGCCAACCACGTGGCACAGAGCATGACCGACGCCGGCGGCATGGTTGCCGAGCGCGCCGTGGACCTGTCTGACATCCGGGACCGGGTGGTGAGCCACCTCCTGGGCATCCCCATGCCGGGGGTCGTGGACCCCGGACATCCGTTCATCCTCGTCGCCAGGGACCTGGCCCCCTCGGAGACGGCCACGCTCGACGGCAAGACCTGCCTGGCCATCGTGACGGCCGAGGGTGGGCCCACGTCACACACATCCATCCTCGCCCGTAGCATGGGCATCCCCGCCGTCGTCGGTTGCCAGCAGGCCATCGAGATCGCCGACGGCACCCTTGTACTCGTCGACGGCACGGCCGGCGAGGTCATCGTGGATCCCGATGAGGACCAGCGCGCCACGGCCCGCACCGGTCGTGCACCTCTGGAACCATTGGCCGCACCCGGCCGGACTGCGGACGGGGTGCATGTCTCCCTGCTCGCAAACGTCGGTTCCAGCGGGGACTCCCAGTTCGCTGCCAAGGCGAGTGCGGAGGGCATCGGCCTGTTCCGGACTGAGTTCTGCTTCCTGGACCGCGCCGATGAGCCCTCCGTCAGCGAACAGATCGAGGCGTACAGCAATGTCCTCGCATCGTTCCCCTCCGCGAGGGTGGTGGTGCGCACGCTGGACGCCGGCAGCGACAAACCCATGGCATTCCTCCAGATGCCGCACGAGGCCAACCCAGCCCTGGGCACCCGCGGGTTCCGCACCGCGCGCACCCATCCCGACATCCTGGAGCGCCAACTCGACGCCATCGTGGAGGCAAGCACCGGCTGCGACGCCGAGGTCTGGGTGATGGCACCCATGATTTCAACGGCGCAGGAGGCCGGTGAGTTCGCATCACTGGCCCGTGGCCGTGGGGTGACCACGGTGGGCGTGATGATCGAGACCCCGTCAGCTGCCCTGCAGGCCGAAGAGATCCTCGCGGAGGTGGACTTCGTGAGCGTCGGGACCAACGACCTCACCCAGTACTCCATGGCAGTGGATCGCCAAGCCGTCGGCCTCGGCGACCTCCAGGATCCGTGGCAGCCGGGTGTCCTAAGATTGCTGCGCACCATTGGCGAGGCCGGCCGCAACGCGGGCAAGCCCGTGGGTGTGTGCGGTGAAGCCGCCGCCGACCCTGCGCTCACACCCGTGCTGATCGGCCTCGGCGTGTCCAGCCTGTCGATGAGCCCGAGGTCGCTGCAGCCAGTCGCCGAGGCGCTGGCTGATGTCACAGTCCAACAGTGCGAGCAGGCAGCCAAGGTCGCCTGCGCAGCCCTGTCCGCGTCAGCCGCCCGCGACGCCGTGGGCCACGTCCTGTCCTGACCAACACAGCCCCGCCGGTGTCGACGGCGTCGTCACCGAACCGGCGACTAGGCTGACCCCATGGACAAGACCCACCCGAACCTGATGGCATCCAACGTCCTCGTGCACCTGCCCGAAGACCCGGCCCTGAGCGAAATCCACGACAGCGGCAAGGAGGGTTTCCTCCACGTGGTGCAGCGTCACCCCGAATCTTCGCTGTGCTGGGCGCTTTTGGCTGAGGGGTGTCTCCGCTCCAACGACCTGGGTTCCACCGTCGCCGCCTACGCGTACGCTCGCACCGGCTACCACCGGGGCCTGGACGTGCTGCGTCGCAACGGGTGGAAGGGCAGCGGGCAGGTTCCGTGGGAGCACGAGCCCAACCGGGGCTTCCTGCGAGCGCTGTTCGCGCTCAGCCAGTCGGCCAGGCGTCTGGGGGAGATCGACGAGGCTGAGCGCTGCGCCCAGTTCCTGCGCGACTCCTCCGAGCGTGCGTTCGAGGTCCTGTCCGAGGACTGACCCCATCCCTTTGATGTCAATCATGAGCGGCGACGACACGCGAGGTCCCATCGACACCAGCGAGGCACCCGCGCCGGATGCCTGGACATTCCTGGCGCTCCCCGGTGGCATCCAGTCTGCCAACTACCTCACCTCGGCAAACGCGAAGCAGTACAGGCTCATCATCGATGTCCTCGCCGACGAGTTGGACCAATCGCTGACGGGTGTCGGGTACGGCGACCTCGTCGCGCAGATCCGTCAACGGCTACCGGGCCCGGGCGCCGAGCAACTCATGGAAGAACTGAACATCGACGCACGGTTGCGCCAACTCGTCTCGTGGGGGACGTGCCACGAATGGCAGGACCGCGCCGACACCGAGGCCGAGTTCCTGCGCAACCGCAGCCGCTACCAGCTGACCGAGACATCCGCCCTGCTCCACAGGGCAGTCCGCGAGATGGAACGAGAGAGCGGTCCCGGTTCCAGTGCCACCCTGATGGCGGCGGCCACGCTGGTCGACAGGATCCGTGCGACCCTCGTCGGCATCTCCTCCGGCGACGTCACCGCAGCGTCAACCGCTTACTCCCAGGTGCAGACCACGCTGGAGTCGATGGCCCGGGCCGCCTCTGACTGGCAGGCACGTCTGGCAACGGCTCTCGGCGGCACCCCCGACCAGCAGAAGGTCCACCGCATGCTGGAGACGATCCTCGCCTACGTGGAGGCGTGGGGCGCAGGGATCGACGCCAACAGCGGCGCCATCGAGAAAATGCTGCCAGAACTGCGGTCGCTGCCCGCAACGACATGGCGTGGGCTGGCCCTCGCGCGCGTGCAGGCCTCCGCACCCGAGCACGCCGTGGAGGAGACGATCGACGAACTCAGGCAGTCCGTCGTCACCCTGTCCACCTGGTTCGACGGACCGGCCCCGCAGGCGAAACGCCTCCGACGCCAGATGCGCGACGCCGTGGCACCCGTCCTCCGTAGCCACCGCACACTGTTGGCCGTGGGTGGCACGGTCTCGCGCCGCGCGGAGCTGCTGCGGCTGGCGAAGGCGATCGACGACGCCCCCACCGACCGCGCCGCCCACAGCTTCTGGGGTGCCGCAACCGGTCTCTACCGCTCCGCACACCTGCGGCTGGAGTCCCCCGCCGTGCCGCAACCAGCTCACACGTCCAGCTGGGACGCCCCACCGGCAGAGGTCTCCAGACGCCTGCGCGCTCAGGGCCAACGCTCTGTGGCCGGCGGCGCTGGGCGCATGGTCGACACCTCCGGCCAGCGCGCACGAGCCCGTCACGAGGCTGCCCGCCGCCGCGCCCGGATCGCCGATGCCGAGTCCGTCCTGATCGCGCGCTCCGGCACGACACTCTCGTCCTGGAAGCCGCTCGGCGTGGACGAGTCCACCATCTTCCTGTCGCTGCTCACGATGGCGCGGGCCGCCCCTGCTCGCGACGGGATCCGGACCGGCGCCAGCCAGGACGGACGACTCACACTGCACCTGAGGTCGCTGCTCGCAGAGGGAACCGCCGTGATCGAGACCCCCGACGGTCGGCTGGCCGTCCAGGACGCCGAGGTGGTGATCCGGCGATGAGCCTCGGCGCCTTCTCCCGCACCGACGTCGCAGCCAAACAGGCTGCGTTCCTCGGTCTGCTGCAAAATCCGCAGGCGACGCCGTGGACCACCCCGGCCCTGTTCTCCCTGGTGGTGCGTCACGAGAGCGACCTGACCAGGTGGGCGGCACGGCTCGGATACCAACTGGTGCGGGTGGACCAGACCTACCGGCTGCGCAGGGCCCCCATCGGCGGTGTCGTCGCCATGCCGGAGGGTCATCCCACCCCGCGTCGACCGCGCGTCCTCGCCCTGGCCACCGCCGCGATCCTCGAGGACCAGCGCGTCGACTCCATCACTCTGCAGGAGATCTCCGACGCCGTTCGACAGTTCATCGCCGTGCACGAACTCAGCCCGTACGACCCCGAGAACCGCGCACACCGGCGATCCCTCGTCGACGGCGTGCAGCTGTTGCAGGAGCACGGCGTGCTGGAGAATCGGGTGGCCACCGAAGAGGTCCTCACCATGTGGGAACGACAGGGCCTCGGTATCGGTGGCGGCTACCTGATTCATCGTGATGCCCTGGTCCAGCTGGTCGACACCCGAAACGTCGAGCTCGCTCTGGAGCCAGCCGACCATGATCCCACGGCGACGCGGTACCAACGGATGCTGCGTGAGCTGGTGGAGACCCAGGCCCTGTACCCCGGGTGGATGTCGGAGGAGGACCAGACGTACCTCGGCCGCCAACGCAGCCAACTGGTGGACCGCGTCGAGGAGATGACCGGCGGCAACGTCGAGGTGCGTGCCGATGCCTGGACCCTCATCCTGCCCGACGACAACGAATTCGCCAGCGCCGCCAACATCCCCTTCCCCGACACCACCGCCGACGCCTGGGTGGCGCTGGCCATGCTCGACGCCCTCATCCCCCACGTCGGCACGACCGACCTCCCGGGGCAGCGACGCTGCCACAGCTGGCAGGTCGACGACGCCGCGCACGCACTGCACGCCAGCCGCGGGACCCAGCTGACTGCGGCTCTGCGGGAGTCCGCCACCGCCGTGCGGCAACGCGCCCAGTACAAGCTTGTGGAAGCCGGCCTGCTGCAGGTGGGGACCCACGACGAGTGGCTCCTTGCGCCGACTGCCGCCCGGTATCGTGACGCCGAGCTCGACTCGGTTCTTCCTGCCACTTCCGCGGCACCCACGCCAGGTCTGTTCGAGGAGGACGCATGACAGTCACCGATTCGATGTCTCAATGGCGCGACGCCGCCGTCAGTGGTGGACTGCCGGCGCCCACCCGCACCGATCGCTGGCAGGCGCTGCGCGCCGGTGTGGTGAACCTGTGGGAATTCGAGGTGGCCGAATACTGGTACGCGGACGGTTGGGCCCAGCTCATGGGCGGCAACGAAACCGGCAAGTCCACGCTGATGGCCCTGACCACCTTGATCCCCTGGCTGGGGAGCACGGACCAGAGCAACATCGACACGCTCGGCCGCTCGGGCAAACGGTTCGCGTACTACGTGGTACCCACCGACAGCGACGGCGACCGCCGCACCTCAAACGCATCGCGCAACCGTGGCTGGCTCTGGATCGAGTACGGCATCCTGCGCGACAGCGGCCCCGAGTACTTCACCACGATGCTGTTCGCCGACGCCCCCAGCGCCACAAGTCAGGTGAAGCCCACCTGGTGCACCGTTCAGGGACGGGACCGGGTGCGCGCGGGCCTTGCACTCACGGAGAACCGCGCCGTCGTCGCACCCAAGGACATTGAATCGTCGGAGTTGGTGGCCCACCCGAACGCCGGCTCGTACCGCCGCCACGTGGCGCACCACCTGTTGGGGACCGACGAGGCACGGTTGGAGGCCACCGGCAAGCTGCTGCGCCTCACGCGCACCCCCAAGCTCGGCGAGCAGTTGCACATCCCGACAGTGCAGGAGTTCCTGCGCGACTCGCTGCCCGGGCTGGAACGCAGCGAGGTGGATGCCCTGGCCAGCGGTTGGGACCAGGTGGAGCAGATCCAACGCGACCTGGACGCCGTCGACAGGGCCGCCGCGGCGTTGCGCACCTTCCACACGAGAGGCTGGTTACCGTGGGTGAGGGCGCAACTTCGCCACCGCGCAGACACCGCCGCTGAGGCCCGAACCGAATTCGACCGTGTGACGCGCGTAGAGCGAGCAGCGCGCGGGGACCTGACGGGCTGCCAGACGCGCCTGGCCACCTTGCAGGCGCGCATCGAGCAGCTTGGGGCCACCATCCGGGCGACGCAGCGGACCCGCGACGAGTTGAAGGACTCCGTCGATTACCGGGATGCAGCACAACGACTCCAACGTGTCGAGCAACTCTCAGCCGAGGTGCAGCGGCTGTCGCGCGGGCTCAAGGAACAGGAGGAACGAGTCCTGAGCCTTGGCCAACGAGAGGTCATTGTCGGCGAGCAGGTCACCGACGCCGAGCACCATGTCGACGCCACACGGGAGGATGCAGCACGTGCACGCAGCGCCCTTGATGGCGACCTGCAGGCCTGGGGCCGCCACACCTCTGCCGAACTGGACGCCCCCGGTGTGCGGCAGTGGCTCCACGACCACCGCACCCGGACCACCCGAGCTCTGACACTCGAGGGTGCCGCGGCGAAGGCCGCATCCGCTGCTGGCACCGCCGCGGCGCAGGCGGCCCGCAGCGCTGACCAGGGCAACGAGGCACAACGACTGGCCGACACAGCCTTCGCCAGTGCTGAAGACGCAAGGACAGGCCTGTCCGAGGAGCTCCTTGACTGGGCGGCCCAGCTGCCCAGCCCGGTCGACGACGCCTTCCTCGACGCACTGCTGACGGGGCTGCCCCGAACCGCGGAGGACGCCACCCGGCAGACAACGCTAAGAGAGACCCTCCGCGTCGAGTGGTACCAACCCGCGCAGGACCCGTGGCACCGGGCACGCGCGGACGCCACCCAGCGGGCAGAATCAGCCCGCCGCATGGCTGATGAGTTCGGCAGTGACATCACGGAGCTGGAGAACGCACCCACTCCGCGCATGGTCGAGCCCGCCACCTGGAAGAGGCGACGTCGCACGGCGGACGCCCCCGGCGCACCCCTGTGGTCGCTGGTGGACCCCCGCGACCAGTTGTCGACTGACCATCTGGGACGGCTCGAGGCAGCCCTCGCTGCCGCCGGCCTCCTGGACGCCTGGGTGACCCCCGACGGCGTCCACCGCCCGGATCGGGACGGTGCCGACACCGTGCTTGCACCGTCCGCTAACGCGCGGCAGCTGGAGCGGAGCCTGCTCGACGTCCTCCGGCCCGCCGCCACGGCGGGTGAGCTCGCCCCGGTCGTGAAGCGGTTCCTCGCGGGGGCAGCACTCACGGACGGGGAGTTGCCCACGGACGGGATTGCCTTCAACCTCGACGGTCGCTGGCGCACCGCGACGCTGACCGGCATGGCCGAATCCCGCTTCGAGCAGGCCGAGTGGCTTGGCGAGGCTGCCAGATCCGCACAGCGAAAGCGTCGGCTCGCGAAGCTGGCAGCGGCGAAGGCGGAAGCCGAGGCAGTCGCGGAAGCGGCCGGCGGCGAGGCAACTGACGCCGGGCGCCGCCTTGCAGAGCTCCGCGCCGCCATCGACGCTAGCCCCGACGACGCCCGACTCATCCGCTCGCTGCTGGTCGCCGAAGAGCGCGAGCGCAGCGCCCAGGACCTGGTCGACATCGCAGAGGAGGATCGCCGCGGTGCTACGGACCTGCAGGTGGTGGCGGACACCCGGTGGGCTGAGCTCGGCGAGTACTGCACGGACTGGTCGTTGCCGCGAGACCGCGGCGACCTGGAGACGCTGCGCGAGAATCTCCACGGCGCGGAGCAGAAGCTCACAGCCCTGGAGCGACGGCTCGACGTCGCCGCCGCTGCGGCACGCGAACTGGAAGTCGCCTTGACGGGACTCGCCGAGCGTCGCAGTGAACTACTGACGGAGCAGAGGCTGGGCCACGACAAGGCGGCAGAGCTGGGTGCGGCCCGGGAGGCGTTGGCAGGTCTACGGGACACCATCCACGCCAAGGATAAGGAGGTCCGTGACCGCCTGGGCAGGCTGGAGGACACCCTGACCGGGGCGGAGACAGACCGGGAGCACCAGCGAGGCGAGCTGAGCGTCGTCCATCAGGAACTGGGCAGCGCCGAGGCCAGGCTCACAGACACCAACGTGCGGCGCGAGCGTGCTGTGGCAGAGCGCGACGACACGTTCGCCCGGTTCCGTGACCTCATCAGCCACGGACTCGCCGACGAACTGGGCCTGGCCCTGCCCGAACCGGGCTCATCCGGCATCGAGCACGTCCGCGACCAGGTGGCCGAGGTCCGCCGGGAGGTCATCATCACCAACTGGCCCGAAGAATCGGGGCCGCAGCAGGACACCATCTCCTCCACGGTGTCGACGTTGCAGCGCCGCGCCGAGGACGCACGGATCGAGCTGGAGACTCGTGGGCGCTCCATCCAGCTGGAGGAGACGCATGGCCTCTTTGTGGCCTCGGTCCGCGTGGATGCATCCGCGGCCACGTTCGGGGTGACAGCAGCGCTGGGCCGGCTGGCCGAGATCCAGCAGGACCTCAAGGGCTCCTACGACGAACAGGTGCGACAAACCCTGGAGCAGCTGTTGGGCTCCACCTTCATCGAACACCTGCGCGACCGGATCGGGACCTCGCAGGCATTGGTGGCGCGCACCAACAGGATCTTGTCGCGACATGCCACCGGCACAACACAGACGTCTCTGCGGATCGGTCTGATGCCGTTGCCCGAGCACGCCGGACTCATCGAGGCGGTGACCGGACCCACACTCGCCGACCCGGAGGTGTCCACCCGGATCAGTGGCCACCTCAAGGAGTTGGTGGAGAGCACCAAGCGTGCGGCCGTGGCCGAGGGCGACGCCAACTGGCGCGAGCGGTTGGCAGGGCAGCTGGACTACCGCAAGTGGTTCGACGTTCAGCTGATGCGGCGCGTGGGGGCCTCCGGGAAGTGGTCGCCGTTGACCACCAAGGCGTTCGCCGTGATGTCGGGTGGGGCCCGCGTGGTGATGTTGATGCTGCCGTTGGTGGCGACACTCGCAGCACTGTACGAGGACATGGAGCAGGGCCCGCGGCCGTTGTGGCTGGACGAGGCCTTCGACGGGCTCGACTCGGCGAACCGTGCCATCGTCATGGACCTGTTCCGGGAGTTTGACTTCGATGTCCTCCTCGCCGGACCCTCCCGGCTCGTGAACGTGCCGACGGTGCCCGCCGCTGCCATCCACCAGGTGGTTCGGGCGGAGCACCCGCTGCCGGGCGCCGACCTCCTGCTCGAGTTGTGGGTCGGCGGCCAACTGCAGGCACTCGATCTCCCCTTCAGCGATGCTGCACCGCGGCAGGAAGCGACTGAGGAGATGCTGCTGTGAGCCAGGACGTCCCGGTCCCGGAACACATCGCCGCCTGGGCCCACGAGTCCGGACCTGGTCGAGTGCTCGACGACGCATTCGTCAGGTTCGAGCGCGGACAAGCCCTTGCCGGCGGCACATGCCGGGTGGGACTGTCCGAGGAGGAACGGCGCCGGGTGGGGCGAATTCTGCCTGCCACCTGGGTGACCTCGGGACACCCCGTCATGTGGCGCGAGCTGCGCGCCAGCCTGATGGCCAACGGCACCACCCTCGAGGCCGTTGTCGCACACCGTTGTGGCGCGTGGCGCAACCGGTTGCAGGACAAGCGTGACGAGAGACAGGAAAGTGACCGGGACCATCGCAAGGCGGTTCACATCCTGGGTGGTGTCCTCCAGAGCCGAACCAGCACGACCGAGCTTCCGACGGCCGCCATCGAGGTGCTGGGTCGCGGGCTGTTCGGTCGTCGCACCACCACCTTCGACGCCGAACGTATCCTCAGCGCACTTGACGGGTTGCCCCCGGCGGGCGACACCGTTGGCCTGGCCGTGTTGGCGGCCCAGGTGTTCGGGGACGCCCACGCCCTCGACCAGGTATCCGCCCTCGGGAGAGCAGTCGCGCGTTTCGTCCGCACGGAAACACTGATCTGCTCCGGCCAGTCGACGCTCGATGCGTCCGTCGGCTTCACACCCCGAGCGTGGCGCAGTGCATGGGCCGGCGTCGGGGTGGTGTGCGACCACGTGTCATCCACCGTCCTCGTGCTCAACCTGCCCCTCGTGGGAGAGGCCCCAGCCGTCGCCATCGCCAACGCGGCAGCCGGCGAACCCGTCTGGTTGACGCTGCGCTCAATGGCTGGCGAAATGTCAGTCCCCAGCGACGTCACCACGGTCTTCGTCTGCGAGAACCCGTCCATCGTCGAGGCCGCCGCCGACGCGCTCGGAGCAGCCTCCCAGCCACTGATCTGCACCTACGGGCGACCGAGCGGCGCAGCGCTGCAGCTCCTCGAAGCAGTCAGCTCACCCACCGTGATCAGGGTGCAGGCAGATGCTGACGCCACCGGTCGTGCCATAGTCAGCGCCCTCGTCGCCAGGCACACCCTGGCAACTGCATGGCGAATGCCGGATCTGGGAGTCGTCTACGAGGAGGAACTCGTAGAAGAACTCCTCGTAGATCTCCAGATCACGCACCCCTCGACGCCACGATTGGGGCCGGCCCGGGGCCTGTAACGGTCTGCTAACTTGGAAAGGACCCGGAAAATGCAGTGACTACCGACGAGTATCGATCCGCCTTCTGCGCAGCGCACCGGCAACGATGGGAAATCCTCGCGGACCTCTGACGAGGCGCGAGCCCACCCTCCAGGCCGCCCCCCGAGGCCGAGTGTGTTCGAGGTGGTGCCGTTCTTGCCGTAAACTTGGCCCGTTGTCCATTTTGAGGAGCCCCTTGCATGCCCATCCGCAATGACCTGCGAAACGTCGCCATCGTCGCCCACGTCGACCACGGGAAAACGACGCTCGTCGACGCCATGTTGTGGCAGTCGGGAGCGTTCCGCGTGGGCTCCGACGTCAAGACCCAAGTCATGGATTCGATGGACCTAGAGCGCGAAAAGGGCATCACGATCCTCGCTAAGAACACTGCGGTGCAGCACAAGCGGCCCGACGGTTCCGAAGTCACCATCAACATCATCGACACCCCGGGCCACGCCGACTTCGGCGGTGAGGTCGAGCGCGGCCTCGAGATGGTCGACGGCGTGGTGCTGCTGGTGGACGCCTCCGAGGGGCCACTCCCCCAGACCCGCTTCGTGCTGCGCAAGGCCCTGGCCAAGAAGCTGCCGCTCATCGTTGTGGTGAACAAGGTCGACCGCCCCGACGCTCGCATCAGCGAAGTCGTCGAGGAGACCTACGACCTGTTCATGGACCTGATCGACGACGATGCCACCGACGTCCTCGACTTCCCCATCGTCTATGCCTCTGCCAAAGCGGGGCGCGCGTCCATGACGCAGCCTGCCGACGGCACCATGCCTGAGGGCGAGAACCTCGAGGCACTGTTCGCCACGATCATG
>JBBSRQ010000087.1:0-12682 GCA_038242845.1 Propionibacteriales bacterium
CATCATCGACCGGCACATGTGGCAGCGCGTCGGTTTCATCGGTCTGGTGATGGGGGCGGTCACCCTGCTGACGATCGACATGTTCCTGCCGGGCGGCCTCATCGAGGGATCCGACTCGCTGACGGTGGCGCGCACCGCCGGCTTCACGACGCTGGTGTTCGCCCAGCTGTTCAACGCGCTCAACGCCCGTTCAGACCTGTCCTCGGCCTTCAGCCACCTGTTCAGCAACAAGTGGCTGTGGGGCTCCATCGTGCTGGGAGTCGTGCTGCAGTTCGCCGTGGTGGAAGTGCCGTTCCTGCAGGCAGCGTTCGGGACCGCTTCGTTGGACCTGGCGCACTGGGTGATGGCGATCGCGATGGCGTCAGTGGTGCTGTGGGCAGAGGAACTCGTGAAGCTGACGCGCCGTGTGCGATCCGCTTAGCATCCCGGGTATGGAGTCCTCAAGCCGATCGAGACAGGTCGCAGCCCTTGCAACGGCACTCGTTGTCGGTCCTGCGCTCGTGGCCCCGCAGCCTGCCACAGCGGTCGTGGATGTCTACATCACGCCGGGCGACCACACTGTCAACAGACAATGGCGCACCACCTGTGAGAAGTACTCCTCGACGGTCACGCGGTGTCACAAACTGGCGCATCAGCTGAGCCACCCGGGCCGGGAGGGATCTGGCGGGTTGGTCGACCCCGAGCGTGACAGGTGTCGGGAACACAGGCCAGATGGCCGACATGAATTGGCCGAAAGAGGGGTACCGGCGTGGAGCTCCCTGCCGTAGCGTTGGCGAATGAAAACATCCATTCGGCGGAGGCTGGTCACCTGGACCCTTCCGATGCTGTTGATCATCACCGCCAACGCCATGGCGCCGCAGCCCGCTGCTGCGGACGTCGACGTCTACATCACTCCGGGGAACCACACCGTCGCAGGTCGACAATGGCGCACCACCTGTGAGAAGTACTCCTCGACGGTCACGCGCTGCCGCGCCGAGATCAAGGCCCACCAGGTGAAGCTGGTGAAGGGCCGCTACGCCAACACCTTCGGCTGGGTGTTCAACAACCTCACGTACAAGGCAGCGCCCCGTGCCCAGTGGTCGAACAACAACCTCGGGAAGACCGCCACATGGACGGAGAACGGACGCCGGTGGTATACCCAGTGCGACACGGCCACGACGGGGTACAACGGCTGCCGCTCCTACATCTGGGCCACATCCGTCGTGGCGAAGGGCAGCGGATTCCAGCAGATCCAGGGCTGGGTCTTCAACAACATGGTGCGGTTCAGCAATGACGCCTATGGCATGTACGGAGGCACCGGCAACGGCACCGTGACCTTGCCGAAGGGTGCCACGCAGTTGTACGTGAAGGGCACCCAGGGTTCGGGCAACACGGGATCCTTTTCCGTCCGTGGTCTGGACTCCAAGGGCAACGTGACAGACGTGGCCTTTGACACGAAGTTGGTGGGTGCGCAGGTGGGAGGCGCCATCGGGCTCGTCAACAACACCACGGTGAAGCTCAGCATTCAGACGACGGGGAGCTGGTCCCTGTCCGTGCACCCCTTCTCCACAGCCCCGAAGCTGGGGAGTTACAAGAACGATGGCACTGGATCGGAAGTCCTTTCCTACGACGGCCCAGTAAAGACCTTCGCCATCACGCACACCGGCTCAGCCAGGTTTGTTCTCCGGGTATGGACGGGACAGAAGTCCACGGTGGTGGTAGACACCGTCGGCAACTTCTCCGGCAGGATGACTCTCCCAGCCGGCAACTCGTTCGTCCAGATCGAGACCGATGGGGACTGGACCGTCTATTGAGCCCCGATCGCTTCGGCGGGTCACGGTTCCGCGGCGAAGAACTCTTCCGGCACATGCTCGATGCCCCGGACGTCGAGCATGAGGCTGCGGTCCAGGGGGATGCCGCGGCGGAGCACGCTGATCTCGCCGGTGGGTTCAAGGATGACGCACGCCACCTCTGAGCGGTGACGGATCCCGGATTCCCGCAGCTTGGGCCAGAGCTCTTCCTCATCCAGGTGCGTGCGCCTCAGATTCGCTTCCATGAACTCGGTGCCTGCCATCAGGAGGATCGGAGGGTTGTTGAGTGGCCACCCTGTCTTGACGAGACGGCGCACCTGACCGGCCAGCGCCTGCATCACGAAGAGGGTGACGACCGCCAGCAAACCGGCCACGAGAGTGGGGGTGTATCCCAGGGCGGCGCGTCCGATGACCGAGCCGAGCACGATGATCGTCGCCAGGTCCGTGCTGGACATGCGAGCCAAGGCTCGCTGCCCAACCAGCCTGACAAGGATGACGAACGTCCAGTAGAGCACCGCTGTGGCGATGACCACCGCCACTGCATCGGTCAGGGAAATGGTGAAGTGATCCAACATGGTGGGGTCCTCGGGTGGGCGATGAGTCTGTGTTCATCCCCAGTAGAACACCAGGTTGGACCGGCGTCGACGGATCACAGCCCCATCGTAATCGGCGTTCAGTAGTCGGCGGCGACCAGCCAGGCGTCCTCGAGTTCCTCGCGGCGAGCCTCGGCGGCGTGGAGGTCGGCGGTCAGACTGGCCAGTTTGTCGTAGTCGCTCGCAGCAGTCGTCATCTGTTCGTGGAGCTTCTTGATGTTCTTGTCCACCTTCGACAGCTGTGACTCCAGACGGCTGACGTCCTTCTTCCGTTGCCGCTCAGCAGCAGCGTCGGAGGGCGGCTTGTCGCCCGTAGAGTCCGCTCCGATGCCACCACCGGCATGCATGGCCTGGCGTCGCGCGAGATACTCCTCCACTCCTCCGGGCAGCAGGACGCACGACCCGTCCCCGAGGAGCGCGTAACTGACATCGGTGACACGCTCCAGGAAGTAGCGGTCGTGGCTGACGACGATGAGCGTTCCGGGCCAGGTGTCCAGATAGTCCTCGATGACCGTGAGGGTGTCGATGTCGAGGTCGTTGGTCGGCTCGTCGAGGATCAGTACGTTGGGCTCGGAGAGCAGGAGGCGGAGGAACTGCAGGCGTCGACGCTCCCCACCGGAGAGGTCGCTGATACGGGCCACCAGTTTGTCGCCGGTGAAGCCGAATTCCTCGAGGAGGTTTCCGGCAGAGGTTTCCCGGCCAGTGGCGAGCCGTGTCTGCTCCTTGAGCCGGTTGACGGACTGCAGGACGCGGTCGCTGTCATCGAGCTCGGCGACTGCCTGCGAGAGGTACCCCAGCCGCAGGGTCTGGCCGCGCTTGACCTTGCCTGCCGTGGGTTCGCGCAGTCCCGCGAGCAACTCCAGCAGCGATGTCTTGCCGGCACCATTGACGCCGACGAGACCGATGCGGTCGCCGGGGCCAATCGACCAGGTGAGGCTGTTCAGGAGGGTGCGGCCACCAATCTGGTATTTCAGGTTGGTGAGGTCGAAGACGTCCTTGCCGAGCCGGGTCATGGCGAACTGCTGCAGAGCGAGCATGTCCCGGGGTGGCGGCACGTCGCTGATGAGGGTTTCAGCGGCCTCGATCCGGAACTTCGGCTTCGTCGTGCGGGCAGGGGCTCCGCGACGCAGCCATGCCAACTCCTTGCGCGCCAGATTCTGGCGGCGGGCTTCGTTGGTGGCTGCCTGTCGCTGCCTCTCGACCCGTGCCAGGACGTAGGCGGCGTAGCCACCGTCGTAGGCGTCGATGATGCCGTCGTGGACCTCCCAGATCCGGGTGCACACGGCGTCGAGGAACCAGCGGTCGTGGCTCACGACCATCATGGCGAGTCCCGCACGGGTGCGAGCGGCCAGGTGGTCGGCGAGGTAGGCGATGGCCTCCACATCCAGGTGGTTGGTGGGCTCGTCGAGGACCACGAGGTCGTGGCGCTCCAGCAGCACCTCGACCAGGCCGACGCGACGGCGCTCGCCGCCGGACAGCGTGCCGATGAGACGGTCCAGGTCAATGCCTGCGAGCAGCGACTCGACGAGTCCGCGTCGTTGGGGATCGGCTGCCCAGACATGGTCGGGTTCGCCGTTGAGGATGACGTCGCGGACGCTCTCGTCCGGGTGGCCGACGTGTTCCTGGGTCAGCACGCCGATGGAGGTGGAGCCGGAGATGGTGACGCGACCCTGGTCGGGCTCCAGTTCCCCGGTCAGGATGCGCAGCAGGGTGGTCTTGCCGTCGCCGTTGCGGCCGACGACACCAATCACCTCGCCTGCGGCGATGCCGGTGGAAATGCTGTCGAGAAGGATGCGGGTGCCGAATCCGTGTGTGACGGATTCAAGGTTGACGAGGTTTGCCACAGTGGATCAGCGGCCCCGCATCGACTGGCGGGCGCCCTTGGTGGACATTGGGCCCTTCGGGACGGGCATCTTCGGACGCATGGCGTCGAGGGCCCGCAGGCGTGCAGCCACTTCGTCAATCTTGGCGGGGGCGAGTTGCTTGGGGAGCTTCTTGATGTGGTTGGTGAGCTGGTCGAGGGGGATCTGGCCGCCACCCTTGCCCATCTGGATCACCTGTACGGCCACGCCGTAGGCCACCTGTTCGTGCTTGCGCTTCTCGCTGGCCAGCTGAGCCTTGAGGGCCCTGGCATCTCCCTCACCGATGAGTACGAGGCCGCCGGGGCCCAACGCCCTGTGGATGACGTCGACCGAGTCGCGGTTACGACTGGCTGTAATGACGGGGGTGTACTTCCATTTCTTGCCCAGCATCTGCAGGGCCACCTCAGCGGAGCCGGCCTGCCCCTCGAACCTGCGGTAGGCAGCCTTTTTCGCGCGCATCACGAAGAGGCCCATGGCGGCGACGATGCCTGCCGACAGTCCGAGGACACCCCAGATGAGGGGGGCCTTCAGAAGGAATCCGACGATGAGGAGGATGGCGAAGACACCGAGTCCGGCCCCCAGTAGGATCCACGGCAGCGGCTTGTCGTACTTGGCAGTGACTTTGTAGGTCTCGGCGAACTGGCGCCAACGACCCCAGTCCGAGGGATCCTTGGAGTTCTTGCGGCGCTCCTTCTCGGACCGCATCTCCGCTTTCTGCTTGGCCGCCAGTGCCTTGGCTTTTTCGCTTGCCATCACTTCTCCGTCGTACTTGTCTTCTTGCGGGCGTCCATGGCCGTGCGATACAGCCTGCCGGCTCGGTAGGAGGAACGGACCAGCGGCCCGGACAACACGCCAGAATATCCGATGTCCTTGGCCTCATCCTCCAGGGCCTCGAACTCGGCGGGCTCCACCCATCGGTCCACGGGGAGCAGGGTCGCGTTGGGACGCAGGTACTGGGTGATCGTGATGAGCTCCGCGCCCGCGTCGTACAGGTCCTGCAGCGCACCGGAGATCTCTTCACGCGTCTCGCCCATGCCGAGGATGAGGTTTGACTTGGTGACGAGCCCCTTGTCCCGCGACATCCGCAGCACTTCCAGCGAGCGGTCGTAGCGGAAGCCCGGGCGGATGCGCTTGAAGATGCGCGGCACAGTCTCGACGTTGTGGGCAAACACCTCGGGGCGGGCATCAAAGAGTTGGTCCAACAGTTCCGCCTTGCCGGAGAAGTCAGGCGCGAGCATCTCAACCCCAACGCCGGGGTTGACGGCGTGGATCTGGCGGATGGTCTCGGCGTAGAGCCAGGCGCCCTCGTCCTCGAGGTCGTCTCGGCACACACCTGTGACGGTTGCGTAGCGAAGACCCATCTTCTGCACCGACGACGCAACGCGCAGCGGTTCGGACGGATCGTAGCCCTCGGGTTTGGCGGAGGTGATCTGACAGAAGTCGCATCGACGGGTGCACTGGTCGCCGCCGATGAGGAAAGTCGACTCCCTGTCCTCCCAGCATTCGTAGATGTTGGGGCACCCGGCCTCCTGGCACACCGTGTGGAGGTCGTTGTCACCGACGATGGCCATCAGGTCCTTGTAGTTCGGACCCATCCTGGCCGTCGTCTTGATCCACTTGGGTTTGCGCTCGATCGGCGTCTGTGAGTTCAACGCCTCGACGCGCAGCAGTCGTCTGCCATCAGGTTTTACAGTCACGGTGTCACCCTACTCGGTCGGTCACCTTGGGTCATGGTGACAGTGGGCCCGTCGCCGTCCCACGCGAGCGGGATGTACGGCTCGAACATCATCATGTCGAGCAGGAACGGTTCGAGATCATGCGCGATGCCGGCCACGCTCCACTGGCCGGGAAACTCCTCCGTCAAGGACGTGACGCCCGCGTCGGCGATCCCGCACGGGACGATGTTGGCGAAGTGGCTGGTGCTGGGCTGGACGTTCAGTGCGAACCCGTGCATCGCCGTGCGCTGCGCCACACGGACACCGATGGCGCAGATCTTGCGCTCCGGGCGCGCTCCGTCGGCATCCAGCCAGACACCAGTGCGGCCCTCGACGCGTCGCGTTCGCAACCCTTTGGAGGCGAGCATGCGGATGATCGCCTCTTCCAATCGTCGGACGTGGTCCACGACGCCGATCCCCTCCGGCAGGCGGACAACGGGGTAGCCGACGAGCTGTCCCGGGCCGTGGTAGGTGATTTTCCCCCCCCGGTCGACGTCAACGACGGGGGTGCCATCGAAGGGACGTTCGTGCGGTTCGGTGCGTCGACCCGCCGTGTACACGGGGGTGTGCTCCACGAAGATGACGTGCCCGGGGTCCATGCCGCTGGACACCGCAGCGTGCACGGCGCGCTGGTGGTCCCACGTCTCCTGGTAGTCGCTGAGGAATGGCTCCTCGCCGAGGCCGCGGTACTCGAAGGTGGGACTCATGAGCTCGCACCCGTGCGACGATGTCCGCGGTGGCCGGGATGCGCTGCGGGGTGTGTGGCGGATGTGGTCGCTTTCACGTTTCCAGCGTACTGCCGATTCCCCGGGTGACAGTGACGGGAGGCTCAGTGGTGGCATGTGCAGCGACGACGACGTCAACAGCATCCGAGTCCGGACGTGATCGTTGATGGGCCCCGGAAAGCGCCGGGCTGATCGCTGGATCCAGGCAGGAGTCCGTGGTGGCAGGATGGGCAGGTGAGAGCCGGAGTCCTGTACAGCGTTGCCGCATACCTTCTCTGGTCGCTGTTCCCGCTCTACTTCAAACTGCTCGCCAGATCCGGTCCCCTGGAAATCATCGGATACCGAGTGGTCTGCTCGCTCGTCTTTTGCGCCATCATCCTCTTCCTGGTCCGAGGATGGCACGACGTGCGGGCGCTGCTGACGAGCCGTCGCACCCTGCTGGCCCTCGCGTTGGCCGGCGTGCTCGTGACCATCAACTGGACCATCTACGTCTTCGGGGTCAACTCCGGCCACACCCTGGACGCAGCTCTGGGGTACTTCATCAACCCGTTGGTGGCCGCAGCACTCGGGGTCGTGGTGTTGCGCGAGACCATGAGCCGCATCCAGTGGGTGGCCTTCGTCGTCGGAGCGATTGCCTGCGTCGTGCTGGCCGCGGGGTACGGGAAGGTGCCATGGATCGCCTTCGGGGTTGCGGGCAGTTTCGGTGTGTACTCGCTGGTGAAGAAGCAGGTGGGTGCGAAGGTCACCGCGCTTGCTGGGCTGACCATCGAGACGGCGACGGTGGCCCCGCTGATGGTGGCGTATCTGGTCTGGCTCTCACTGACGGGGGCCTCGACCGTGGAGGTCGCCTCGCCGTATGGGTGGCTGATGCTGGCGGCAGGGCCCGTCACCGCCGTTCCGTTGTTGTTGTTCGCCGCCAGTGCTCGCCGTGTTCGTCTGGTGACGCTCGGGATGATCCAGTACATCGCGCCCATCGGCCAGTTCCTCCTGGGCTGGTTGGTCTTCGACGAGCCCATGCCTCCCGAGCGCTGGGCCGGATTCGGGCTCGTATGGCTGGCCGTGGCCCTGTTCGCAGGGAGTGCACTGTGGCAGCTCACCCGTCGATTCCCGCGAGGCAGGGACCCGCACCTGGCCCAGTAGGGCGCATCGGGAGCGTGTGGCCGTCGACATTTTGTGACCGCATCCCGGGATTCCTGGAGCAGATGTGACAATCCTGGTCGGCAGAGCCGGAAGCCGCCGTCTGGAGTAGGGCCGCGACGTGGGCATCTTCAATTGCCAACAGGTGTGGCGTGTGCTCCCAGGGGAGCGCACGCCACACCTGGCTTGGGGTGCGCGTCACTTGCGGTGGCGTGTCACCTCAACGATCGTGCCGGGACCCCCCGACTCCGGGTCCCCGAGTGTGGCGGCCCACACCGACGTACCGGACGTCTCGACGGCCACGACACCGGGAAGCTCGACGAAGGTTGACACCTTGCCGCGGTGGACGAGCGAGATCTTGCCGCCGAACAGCTCGGCCACGTAGATGTCCCCGTTGCGTGCCAGGGCGAGGTTCGTGGCGCCCAGGAAGCCGGTTGCCACCTTCTTCACGTGCTTGCCGTTGGCGTTGAGCTGGTACACGGAGCCACGCGCACCCAGTACCGGAGACTCCGGACCGCCGGGGAGGGTGGTGACGTAGAGCTTGCCGTCGCGACCCACCTCGACGTCAGTCGGCACCGACTCGAAGTTGTAGGTGACCCCCACGACGCAATCGGGAAGTCCCAGCGCGGCGGCCTTCTCAGCCGTGATGGTGAGGGGCTGCGCAGGCAGCACGGCGAGCGTGCTCAGATTGCCCCGATGATCCACGTTCCACAGCACGTTGGCGCCGGCGTCCGCGACGACCCAACCGTCGCGGTAGGCGGCGACCGAGTACGCGTGGGAATCCGGCTCACCCGTGTAGGACATCGGCAGATCGATCTTGTTGAGTGCTTTTGTGACGCACTCGCTGGGATTCGTGACGCCGTACTGGATTGACTTGTCAGGATTGTTCTTCGTCTCGAACGCATGGGTGTCCACGTAGGTCCTCGACCCTCTCGTCCCCCAGATGTGGAGCCCACTCGCGGTGTTGGTGAAGGTCCCCGGTTCCGTCTCCGTGGTGGTGAAGGCCATCGTCAACCCGTCCCTGGACAGGGCCACACCTGAGGCGCCGGGCTGGTCCTCGGCCAGCGTTCTGATGGAGCCGTCCTTGGTAACTTGCCCGATCAGGTTCAGGCCGCCATCTGCGACGAGGACCTCTCGTCGAGTGACCTCCAGGTTGAACGGGGCCGCGACCGCACTCGACACCACTCGGATGTGCGGTGTGGGCGTCGGCCTCGGCGTGGGTGCGGTCGACGGTGTTGGTGAGGCCGTGCCATCGGCATCCGCCAACGCGGGCGTGGCAATGAACAAGCCTGTCGCGGCCAGGACCGCGACGAAAGAGCGCATCTTGCGCATGACACCTCCAGTGATTGTGCATGCCACGACGCATCACGTTCCTGGGGGGCGAGTGGACACCGGGTGCCCACGGGAAGAAACTGGCGCTTCGGTGCCTGCCGTGTCCTCTCAGTGTCCTCTCCCCGAATATCCGAAGTCAATACTCTGGCGACGGGACGGCACGCCAAAAAACGGCCGGCGCGGGGGCTCCGCGACGGCCGTTCTTCGTGGTGTACGTCTGTGTTACAGGCCCAGTTCCCCGCCGAAGTCGCCTTCTTCGAGGCGAGCCTTGAGCGTGCTGAGGAAGCGGGCTGCGAGCGCTCCGTCGATGAGACGGTGGTCGTAGCTCATCGACAGGTACATCATGTCGCGGACCGCGATGACGTCCTGGCCGAATTCGTCCTGCACCACGACGGGTCGCTTCACCAGCGCACCGGTACCAAGAATGGCCACTTCCGGCTGGTTGACGATCGGGGTGTCGAACAGCGTTCCCGCCGAACCATAGTTCGTGATGGTGAAGGTGCTCCCCGACAGCTCGTCCGGGCCGACCTTGCTGGCGCGGGTGCGAGCGGCGAGGTCGCCGATCCTCTTTGCGAGGCCGGTGAGGTTGAGGTCGCCGGCATCCTTGATGACCGGAACCAGGAGGCCCTTCTCCGTGTCGACGGCGATACCAATGTGCTCGCCATCGGCGTAGGTGACGGTGCCGGCGTCGGTGTCGATGCGGGCATTGACCACTGGGAAGGCCTTGAGTGCCTCAATGGTCGCCTGGGTGATGAACGGCAGGTACGACAGCGATGCGCCTTCGCGCTTCTTGAAGTCGTCCTTCGCCGCCGCACGGATGCGGCTGATGGCGGTGACGTCCACCTCGACCGTGGCGGTCAGCTGTGCTGAGACCTGGAGCGACTGGACCATCCGGTTCGCGATGGTCTTGCGCAGCCGGCTCAGCTTCTCCGTGGTGCCACGCACTTCCTGGGAAGCGGCGGGTGCGGGCTTGCCTGCGGGTTTAGCGGCCGGTGCGGGCGCGGCGGGCTTCGCCGCGGCTGCCTTCTTGGCCTCGTCAGCAGCGGCGAGCACGTCCTGCTTGCGGATGCGTCCCCCCACGCCGGTGCCGGACACCGAGGTGAGATCGACGTCGTGCTCACGAGCCAACTTGCGTACCAGTGGCGTCACGTAGGTGGCATCGCCATCGGCCTCGGAGGCGCGACGAGCAACTTCAGCCTTCACGGCGGGGGACTGGTCCTCCGCCGGCTTGGCGGCGGGCTTGCTGGGCGCCTTTGACGGGGCAGGTGTGTCGTCGACCTCAACGGGTGCCTGCTTCGGTGGTGCCACGTCCTCGGTGTCGGTGCCAGCCTGGGTCTGCGGATCGGCCTGCGGGGCCTTCTCCTTCTGGACTGCCGGCTTGGCCGGGGCTTCGTCCTTAGGGGCTTCGTCCTTCGGAGCCTCGTCCTTGGGTGCCTCGTCCTTGGGTGCCTCGTCCTTGGGAGCGGCATCGGCCTGTCCGACGACGGCGAGTACGGCGCCAACTTCGGCGATGTCGTCCTCGTTGAAGCGGATCTCGAGCAGGGTTCCCGCCACGGGGGAGGGGATCTCGGTGTCGACCTTGTCGGTGGAGACCTCCAGGAGGGCCTCGTCCACCTCGACGCTGTCGCCCACATCCTTGAGCCAACGGGAGATGGTGCCCTCGGTGACCGACTCGCCGAGCGCGGGCAGTGTCACCTCGGTACCGGATGCGGCGCCGGAATCGGTGGGAGTGATGGAGTCGCCCTCGACCTCAGCGGCTGCCACGGCGAGGGCGCCGTCTGCAGCTTCCTCGGTGGCCTCCTCGGGCACTTCCTGTGCTTCGGCTTCGTCAGACACTTCCTGTGCTTCAGCCTCGTCGCCGGAATCCCCCGAGTCCGCGCCAGCGGAGTCCTCGGCGTCCCCAACCACGGCGAGCACGGCGCCAACCTCGGCGACGTCGTCCTCCTCGAAGCGGATCTCAAGCAGGGTTCCCGCGACGGGGGAGGGGATCTCGGTGTCGACCTTGTCGGTGGAGACCTCCAGCAAGGGTTCGTCGATCTCGACGGTGTCCCCCACAGCCTTCAACCATCGAGAGATGGTTCCTTCGGTGACGGACTCGCCCAATGCAGGCAGGGTGACTTCTGTTGACATGGTGACAATTGCTCCTTCGCGGACCTGGAGTGTTCGTTGACAAGACTATCCCTCATCACGAGTGCATGTGCAGGGGGCTCCCAGCGAGTTTGAGGTTGGCCTCTGCCAGGGCCTCGGACAGTGTGGGGTGGGGGTGGATGATGTCGCGCAGGTCCTCGGGTGTGGCGCCCCAGCCCACCAGGAGTGCTCCCTCGGTGATCAGCTCAGCCACGTCGTCGCCGACGGCGTGCACGCCGACGATCTCACCTCCAGCGCGACGAATCACCCTCACCACACCGGTCTCCCGTTCCCCGGGAGTCCTCGTCATCAGTGCGCGACCATTGCCGCGCAGCGGGTAGTCCGCGACCTCGATTTCGCCCCCGGCTCGCGCCTGGAGCGTCGTCAGCCCGACGGAGGCGAGCTGTGGATGGGAGTAGGTGATCCGCGCAATGTTGCTGTCGGGTCCCAGCCGTGGGCGCTGGGAGTGCCTGCCCTGGCCGTGGGCGATGTGCTCGGCGAGGAACAGCCCGTGCGCGTAGCCACGGTGCGCCAGCTGCGGTCCTGCGACCACGTCGCCGGCGGCGTAGACGCCGCGGACTGAGGTCTGAAGATTTGTGTCGACGGCGATGTGCGCGCCAGCGCGCTCCACTCCGGCCTCGTCCAGTCCGATGCCCTCGAGCACAGGCCGACGCCCCGCTGCCACGAGCAGGACGTCAGCCTCGATCGTCTCGCCGTCCAGTTCCACCCGTACACCACCGTCGGTGGCGTGGGCTGCGGAGATCGGGGAGGACAGCCGCACATCGACCCCGCGCGTGGTGAGGGCGGAGAGAAGGATTTTACTGAGGTCCGGCTCCTCGGTGGGCAGCAGCGTGGGCGTCGCCTCCACGAGGGTCACAGCAACGCCCAGGTCGGCCCACATGGAGGCGAACTCGACGCCGATGACCCCGCCGCCGAGCACCACGGCCCGGTCAGGGAGTGTCGACATGCGCAGCGCCTGCCAACTCGTGACGATGCGTTCACCGTCGACGGCGAGCCCCAGCGTGATGGGTTCCGCGCCGGTGGCCACCACGACGGCGCGGGCCCGGAGCACGGTCCCGTCGACGTCGATCCCGGGGCCCCGCTGGTCCGTCGCGAGGGAGCCGCGAGCTTCGATGACCTTGATGCCGCGAGATGCAATGAGGCCCTGCAACCCCTTGTGAAGCTGTCCGACGACCCCGTCGGCATACCCCAGGATGGCGGCGGCATCGACGTCGCCGAGCGCTGCCCCGATCCCGAAGGCCGGTGCCGAGATGACCGCCTGGCGGGTCTTGGCGACCTGCAGCCAACTCTTGGTGGGGATGCACCCGCGATGCAGGCACGTACCACCCACCGGACCCTCGTCGACGAGCGCCACCGACAGTCCCAGCTGGGCGGCTCGCA
>JBBSRQ010000088.1:0-12621 GCA_038242845.1 Propionibacteriales bacterium
AGGCGGCGGCTGGAAGTTCGGCGGCTGCGTGCGGTAGGTCGGGCGCTGCGGCCTGTACGTCTGGCGCGGTGGCCGGGTGGTGCGCCGCGGCCGGGTGGTGTTCGAGGTGCGCGAGGCGGTGGTGGGAGCTGGCGTCGTCGCCTGCGGTGTGCTCGAGGGGGTGGCAGTAGCAGTAGGGGTTGTTGTCGCAGTCCTAGTCACTGTCGGCGTCGACGTGACGGTGGGTGTCACGGTGGCGGTGGGTGTCACGGTGGCGGTGGGTGTCACAGAGGCAGTGGCAGTGGTGGTGGCGGATGCTGTCGCGGTGGCTGACGGTGTCGCCGTGGCGGATGGTGTCACCGTGGCGGTAGCTGTGACGGAGTCGGTGGGCGTTGCGGACGGCCCCTCATCCGGGGGGTCACCCGGAGGCATCTCAAAGGCTGGAACTGGAACAGGCACCCTTTCCGGATCTTCGTCCGAGTTGAGCGAGACACCGAGAAAACTGTCCATCACGGGTTTCGGCACATACTTTTCTGTCCAGCCGCCCACTTCCCCAACGACGAAATGCCAGTTTTGGCCAGATGGTGCCGTCTGCTTCTCGATGGTCTTGATGACACCCAACTGTGGGTCAAACTCGAGGTCGACTGACGCCAACGGCGCGCCGTACGGGTTGGGGTGGCTTACGGGGTATTTGGTCTCATCCCCCTCCACAATCAGCAAGGTGCAACGGATGATGTTTTTGGACTTGGTCGAGTCCAGCGGATCAGGCCAGTCAATGATGATCGTTTGGCCTTTGCCCTCGCTGCAGCCGCCGTCGTGCCAGGTATCGCCGTTGGCATGGGCGCTTCCCGGCATGGCTATCAGCCCACCGGCGGCGATGCCGACGACGGCAAGGACGGCCACGAGGCGCTGGGGACGATGCGGAAGGGGCACGGGCTTCTTTCTCATCACGTGGCCACGCTGCGCGACTTGCATCACGCTACGCAGTCCACGACGTAGGTTGTCGGCGGCTCTCCCTGATATCCCGGCTCGTCCACAAAAAATCTGCGGCATCGCGGTTGCGGGTCAGCGCCGGGTTCCCACCGGCTTCCCTCTGTATGGAGGGCCACGCCCGCTGCATGCGGGTGTGGCTCATCATAGCTTCCGGGGTTGGTTTCTCGAATGGTGGGCATGCCGCAGGTGCACATGACGCAGTTTCGCGAGGACCCCCTGGCCGGAGATGCGTTCACCCGAGCTGTTGATTGAAAACCGGAGTACTTTTATCCTTCGACTGATGAACGAACGTCCGTCCAGGGATCGAGGGGCACCACGATGAGCGATCATGTATGCGATTGTCGCTGGCAGGCCACGTGCAACCCAAGCGTTCGGCCGGACTCGTGGACGACCAAGGTGAGACCACCGCGCCCGACGTCCAACCGCAGCACGCCGCCACGGACTGACAGGACACGCCGCGTCCGCTGTGCACCGTGGACGTATACGCCCCGGCGGCCGCTCACAGTGGCGGGTCTGGTCGATGTCCACGTCACGGAGTGACACCTGCTGCCGGGTCTCCGACGCGAATGCCCTCCTCCGCCAAATAGGCCCGTGCGCGCCCAATCTGGCGCTCGCGGGAGAAGAAGTTCCACTGCTCCCCGACGTCGTCGTTCTGGACGATGTCGCGGAATCGTCGAAACGCGCCTCGCCCCTCGATCGCCCGCTTCAGACGCTCGTTGAGTCCCGCATCTCGCTGCCGCTCGGTGAAGTCGGCCATGTCCTGCCAACCACTGCGTGAGCCGACGCAGTCGAAGTGCAGCCACCGATCAGGATCGGCGTCGACGTCTATGGCGTTCTCCTTCCCGACGATCATGGCGTCCAGGAAATCCGTGCCGAACGTGAAGCCCGTTTCCAGGTCGAGGTAGCCACCCATCGACGTGTTGGCGTCGCCCTCGAGTTCATCGCTGAACGTCGTCAGGTCAACGGGCGCGACGCGCCCACCCAATGGCTCTCGGCGAAGGCGTGCCACCAGGTCTTCGGACAGTTCCTGATCACCCTCCCAGCCCCGCATGGTCAGGCGATTGACGATCGACAATGCCAGCGGTTCCACCCTCTCCCGTGCCGTCAGCAGGAGTGAGGGGATCTCGCTCCCCAACAGCTGGAGAGCGCCGTCAATGTCGCAGCCCATCACAGAGGCAAGAAAGCCGTCGACGTCGTTGTCCTGGATGGCGTGGTACACGGCGCCCATGTCCAGTTCGGCCACTTGCCCCTCATGTGGCCACGTGCGCATCAGCATGGGGTGTGGCTGGCTGGGCCGTCGTGGGGGCGGAGCCTCCCCGTCGTCCCCGTTCCAGCCTCGGCCGTACTGGTCCGGGATGCTGCCCCATCCCCAGTAAGGCCGTGGACTCACTGGAACCAGTCCGAGTTCCACTTCGGGATCGATCTTGGCGCTGGCCACCTCGCAGCGGTGGATCCAGTCGTCCCCAAGGTCGAAGGTGAACTGGAACTCCTCTCCAAGTCCCACGGTGCTGGAGATCCTGGTCGCTTCGATGTCCATGATCGCAGTGACCGGACCGGCTGCGGAGCCAACCCATTCGGCTCCGGTGACTTGGTCCGTGATGAGGCGGCCGTCCGCAAGTGTGAACAGCGACAGATGTGACCTGTCCCACCGTGCGAAAGCGTCGTTGATGGATTCAGCCAGGTTCCAAAACGTGTGGCGAGGGCCCACTGCGAAGACGCGTCCGGGGCAGGGCCAGAGTTCCTCCCCCCTCCCGCCGAGGAGTTCCACCGTCACGGACAACCATGTGCGTGCCATGCCGTCGAGCCTGCCACAGCTGCAGGCCTCTCGCATGGGCGCCCAAGGACGTAGCTGTTCGAACTGTGTTGGTAGTCGAACAGGACCTGAACACCTAGGCGTCTTCGTCCCGACTCAGTGGGGTGCTGAGGGTCGTGTCTGGGGGCTAGCCTCGTCAGGAAAGCTGGATCGATGTTGAGAGGGGTGGGGATCATCACGGAACTGCGGTGGTCGAGGAAGCCGGGGGAGGCCGCGGAGCCTCGTGTGGAGAAGGACGGTGGCCTGTGGCGCATCCGCTCCATGGAGGTCGCTCGCCAAGTGTTGCGTGCCCGCCACGCCACCACCCAGGCCGGGTTCACCGCCGAGGCCATCCCGCAGGGGTTCCTGAAGAACCATCCCATTCTGTTCTCCGACGGCCCCCTGCATGACGAGCAGCGCTCCAAGGTGGCCCGGTTCTTCGCGCCCAAGATCGTGGCCACCCGCTACCAGGAACTGATGGACGCCGCGGCGGACGCCGTCATCGTCGACGCGGAGGCCGCCGGCAGCTTCGACCTCGACGAGCTGAGCCTCTACTTCACCGTCGAGGTCACCGCCGAGGTGGTGGGACTGACGAACTCGAAGATCAAACCGATGTCCCGGCGGCTGGTGAGATTCTTCAACCAGCCCGCCTTCGACATCACCCGCAAGGACCTCGGCCGCACCAACAAGCAGTGGATGCAGGCCGCCCTCAACGGGCTGTGGCCGGTGGTCAGGTTCTGGTTCGCCGACGTACGCCCTGCCATCCGGGCGCGACGGAAGCATCCGAGCGACGACGTGATCAGCCACCTGATCGCCGAGGGCTACGGCAACATGGACATCCTCGTCGAGGCCACCACCTACGGCACCGCCGGAATGGTCACCACCCGCGAGTACATCTGTATGGCCGCGTGGCACCTGTTGAAGCACGACGCTCTGCGTGCCCGCTACCTCGTCGCCGGCGAGAAGGAGCGGCACGCGATCCTCCACGAGATCATCCGACTGGAACCGGTGGTGGGCCACATCTACCGGCGCGCCCAGGATGACATCGAGATCACGGACGGCGACGACGCGTGGACCATCCGCAAGGGCGACCTCATCGACCTCTACATCCGGAACGCCAATGCGGACCCGGAGGCCGTGGGGGACGAGCCGCTCAATCTGTGCCCGGGGCGCGAACTCCCCCGCGGGGTGAACGAGACGGTCATGAGCTTCGGTGACGGCGCCCACAAGTGCCCGGGCCAACACCTTGCCATCTCCGAGTCCGACGCCCTGCTACGGCGGTTGCTGGCGCGCAACGTGGAGATCGTCCACGAACCGACAATGGGCTGGGATGAACTCATCTCCGGCTACATGCTGCGTGGGTTCGCACTGCGGATCGGGCAGGGACAGTGGGGCGCAGGGGCTCAACAGCCCGTCGAGGGTGCGACCTCCTGAGTCCGGTGGCGAAGCTGATCCGTCGAAGCAGTCAATCGCGATGCTCGTCTTGCCGCTAGGGTGTTCGGGTGGCTCGACTCTTTGGTACTGACGGCGTCCGCGGCGTCGCAAATGTAGATCTGACAGCGGAACTCGCTCTCGACCTCGCGGTCGCGGCGGCGCATGTCCTGGGCGAGGCCGGTGCATTCGGTCGACGTCAACCGACGGCGCTCGTGGCGCGAGACCCCCGCGCGTCAGGGGAGTTCCTTGAAGCGGCGGTGTGCGCTGGCCTGGCCAGCGCCGGTGTCGATGTGATGCGCATCGGCGTGGTCCCCACCCCCGCGGCGGCTTTCCTGGTGAACGAGTACCGCACGGATCTGGGCGTGATGATTTCCGCCTCCCACAACGACATGCCCGACAACGGCATCAAGTTCTTCTCCCGTGGCGGGGTCAAACTCAGCGATGACCTCGAGGACGCCATCGAGCAGCATCTGGGTGAGCAGTGGCAGCGGCCCATCGGCGACAAGGTGGGGCGCATCATCAGCCAGCCCCATGCCGTGGATCTGTACGTGTCCCACCTCGTCAAGTCGCTGCGCAAGAAGAAGCCACTGGCGGGTCTGACCGTGGTGCTCGACTGTGCCAACGGTGCGAGCTACCAGACGGCCCTGCGCGCCTTCGAGGAGGCGGGCGCGGCCGCCACCACCATCTTTGCCGAGCCGGACGGCACCAACATCAACGCAGGGTGCGGCTCGACGCACCCACAGACGCTGCAGCGTGCTGTCGTCGACTCCCACGCCGACCTGGGGCTGGCATTCGACGGCGACGCCGACCGGTGCCTCGCTGTGGACCACGAGGGCAACATCGTTGACGGTGACCAGGTGCTCGCCATCCTGGCGCTCTCCCTGCAAGAGGATCACCGCCTGGCGTCCAACACCGTCGTGGCAACGGTGATGAGCAACCTCGGCTTCGTACAGGCCATGAAGGCCAACGACATTCGCGTGGACCAGACCAAGGTGGGCGACCGCTACGTCCTGGAATCCATGAATGCCAACGGGTTCAGCCTCGGCGGAGAGCAGTCGGGCCACGTCATCATGAGTGAGTTCGCCACCACCGGCGACGGCGTCCTCACGGGACTGCACCTCGCCAAGCGTGTGGCCAAGACGGGCAAGACGTTGCAGGAGCTGGCGTCGGTGATGACGCGCCTCCCGCAGGTGGTCATCAACGTCGGCAACGTCGACAAGCTGCGCGCCGGAATCGATCCGGAAGTCAACAGTGCCGTCTCCGACGCCAACCACGAGCTGGGGGAGTCCGGCCGCGTCGTGCTCCGCCCCTCAGGCACCGAGGCGGTTGTCCGGGTGATGGTGGAGGCGCCCACGATGGAACTGGCAGAGGAGATCGCCGAACGTCTGGCGGACAAGGTGCGGTCCCGCCTCGGACGGTGACCGCCGTTGCACATCGGTGACCCGCAGCTCCGGGCGATGGGAGACTGCCGCGTGGGCAACGCGTCGGTCCGAGAAGAACTGCAGGCGTGAAAAAGCACTGCACCCCCAGACGCTGGCCGGTGGGGGGATGGGCCGCGCTGGGGGTGCAGAGATCTGTGTGTCAGCCGACGCGGACTGCTCCTGCGAAGGGCATCGAGTCCACCGACGTGGTGTTGACGCCTGTGCGCGGGTTCGCGGCGTGAACGATCTTGCCGTTGCCGACGTAGATGCCGACGTGGCTGATGGGGCTGTAGTAGAAGACCAGGTCGCCGGGCTTCAGGTTGCTCCTGGAGACGTGCTGGCCGGCTGAGAACTGGCTGCGCGAGTTGCGGGGCAGGGTGATCCCGGCCTGACGGTAGGCGAAGCTGGTCAGACCCGAGCAGTCGAAGGCGTTGGGGCCGGTGGCAGAGTAGACGTAGCGGCTGCCCACCTTGCTGAGGGCTGCGGAGACGGCCGTCTGTGCCGACGAGCTGGCGGCCCTGGATGCCTTTTGCTCAACCGGAACACCCTTGAGCTTCGGCGCGGCTGCCGGAATGCGGGTCACCGCAGGAGCAGCCTTGCTGCTGAACTGGACGATGTTGTTGACGACCCACTTGCTGCCTTCTTTGGTGTACGAGCGGCACCCGCCCTGTCCGGTCGTTGCCGTGTCGCACTCGGTGCGCCACTTGCGACCATCCTTGGCCGTCCACGAGCCGTTCTTGCTCAGAGGGTTCGTCTTCCAGTCGGAGCGCGACGAGGGCAGGTAGGTCAACGTGTTGAACATCCAACCGTGGTTTCCGGCGCTGTTGGTACCCCAGATCTTGGTCTCGCAGCGCACCACAGTGGAGGAGTACTTCTCGCACGAGGTTTTCCAGTAGCGGCCGTTGACCAGATGGTCACCGGGCTGAGTGTAAACCTTGTTGTCCGCGGCACCGCTGTTCGCGTTGGCGGAGAGCGGAACGAGTCCGAGTGTGAGGCCCAGCAGGGCGGCCAGCAGGAGAGGCAGCGAACGCTTCATTCGGTGGAAACCTTTGCTTGGTGGGGTCGGGCTATAGGACAATAACAATAAATCCTGAGGAAAAGCAAGGATGTTCTCAGGCCGGGGTTCAGGTCGCCGCCAGGAGAGCTTGTCGGGACGCTCAGAACTGCCCGATCACTGAGAATGTTCAGTATCGGATTCAGGCGTGCACGGCCCGTGGCGATACGACGGCGCGACCCTGGACGGGGGCCGTCCAGGGCTTGCTCGAGGAAGGGCTCGGCTCAGACCTTGCGGATGGAGATGGTGGAGACGCTGTGGTCGGGGCCCTTGCGGAGGATCGCGGTGGCGCGATCGCGCGTGGGGGCAATGTTGAACCGCAGGTTGGGTCCGTTGATGTCGTCCCACACCTGGGTGGCGAAGTCCCATGCCTCTTGATCGCCCAAGGTGGTGAACTGCTTGAAATAGCTGCGCTCGTCGCGGAAGGCGGTGCCGCGCAGTGCCATGAAGCGTTCCAGGAACCAGCGCTTGATGTCGGCCTCTGCGGCGTCGACGAAGACGGAGAAGTCGAAGAAGTCGCTGACGGCAGGGCCGGAGGTGCCGTCCTGTTCGATGCGGGCGGGCTGCAACACGTTGAGGCCCTCGACGATGAGGATGTCCGGCGACTCCACGACGATCGTTTGGCCCGGCTCGATGTCGTAGATGAGGTGGCTGTAGACGGGCACCTCCACGCGCGGGACGCCCGACTTCACGTCGACGACGAACTGCAGCAGGGCCTTGCGGTTGTACGACTCCGGGAAGCCCTTGCGCTCCAGGAGTCCGCGCGCCTCCAGGTTCTCATTGGGGTAGAGGAACCCGTCGGTGGTCACCAGGTCCACCCGGGGCGTGCCGGGGGCACGGCGCAGAAGTTCCTGCAGCAGCCTCGACGTCGTCGATTTACCGACGGCCACGGACCCGGCCACGCCGATCACGAACGGTGTGGGCCGGACGCGGAGTCGGAGGAACTCGTTGCTGTCCTCCCGCAGACGGCCCGCGTTGGCCATGTACAGGTGCAGCAGTTGGGTCAGTGGTCGATAAATTTCCGCAACATCGGCCTGCGACGTGGGATCCCCCAGGCCGCGGAGGCGTTCCAGCGTCACCTCGTCGACGTCGATCTGGGTGGTGTCGGCAAGAGACGACCATGCGCCGCGACGCACCACCACAAAGGGTCGGGCCACAATCGCCTCCATCACGTAGGTGGGGCCTAGCATGCCAACAAGCGGAGTCACCGAACAAGCGAGGTGCTGCAGCGCGTGCGCTAGCGTTTCCCCATGTCAGCCACCTCCATCCTCTGGTTGCGCCGGGACCTGCGTCTCCATGACCTGCCTGCCCTTGTCAGCGCCACAGACGACGGTGCCGTCCTACCCGTTTTCATCCTCGACGAGCGGTTGCTGGCTGAATCCAGCGTGCGGACCGCCTGCCTGCTTCGGGCCCTGCGCTCTGCCCAGGAGTCCTACGACGGGCGCATCGTGATCCGAAGGGGCAAGGCGGAGGAAGTGCTTCCGGGTCTCGCCGAAGAGGTGGGGGCGAACCGCATCCACATCTCCGCCGAGCCGCAGCCGTGGGGGCGCATCCGTGACCAGCGCGTCCGCAACGCGTTGGGTGATGACGTGGAACTCGTCGCCACCGGTAGCCCGTATGCGGTCAGCCCCGGCACCATCCTCAACCAGTCGGGCAAGCCGTTCCAGGTGTTCACGCCGTTCTCCAAGGCATGGAATGCCCACGGCTGGCCCGCGCCGGCAAGGGTTCCGAAGGGTCTGGAGTTCGCCCGTGGTGTCGAGGGTATGGAGGTCCCCGATGCGCCGACGGTCGAGGTCGAACTCCCGGATGTGGGGGAGGAGGCGGCGACCCGCAGATGGGCGGACTTCCTGGACGTGATCGACGCCTATGACACCGACCGGGACAAGCCGGCTGTCGACGGTACGTCGCAACTCTCGATGCACCTCAAATTCGGCACCGTCCATCCCCGGACGCTGTTGGCCGACCTGGATCAGCGCCACCCCGGCCACAAGCGGTTCGCCACCGAACTCGCCTGGCGTGAGTTCTACGCAGACGTGCTGTGGCACAACCCGGACTCCGAGTGGCACGACCTGAAGCCCAGTTTGAAGGACATCGCCTATGGCGACCCTGAGACCGAGGAGGACGTCGCGGCCCAGTTCGACGCCTGGCGTGCCGGCAGGACAGGATTCCCCTTCGTCGACGCCGGCATGCGGCAACTCGCGAGCATCGGCTGGATGCACAACAGGGTGCGCATGGTGGTGGCCAGTTTCCTGACCAAGGACCTCCACATCTGGTGGCCCCACGGGGCACGCCACTTCATGGAACTCCTGCGTGACGGGGACCCCGCCTCCAACTCCCACGGCTGGCAGTGGACCGCCGGCACGGGTACCGACGCCTCCCCCTACTTCCGGGTGTTCAACCCCGTCACCCAGGGTCTGCGCTTCGACCCCGCCGGCGACTACGTGCGCCAATGGATCCCTGAGTTGCGCCACCTCGGCGGCAAGAGCGCACACGAGCCATGGGACCAACCGGATGGGCAGGACCATGGCTACCCCGAACGGATCGTCGACCATGCGGCTGAGAGGGACGAGGCGCTCCAACGCTACGGGCAGGCAAGAACCTGATCCGTGACGATGTCAAGAGGCGATCACTCTTACTGTACGGTTTTCGGAATGTGTGGAATTGTGGGTTACCTCGGACAACGTGACGGACGCGACGTAGTACTCGCTGGCCTGAGGAGGCTGGAGTACCGCGGCTATGACTCGGCCGGGATCGCCGTCGTCGATGGCGACGGAGTGGACCACCGGAAGAAGTCCGGGAAGATCGCCAACCTGGCCGCTGTCCTTCAGGCTGATCCGTTGCGGGAATCCGGGACGGCCATAGGCCACACCCGATGGGCCACCCACGGAGCACCCACCGATGCCAACTCGCACCCGCACGTGGCCGGGCGTGCAGCCGTGGTGCACAACGGCATCATCGAGAACTTCGCCCCCCTACGCGCCCAACTGGAGCGGGACGGCGCTGTCTTCAGCTCTGACACCGACTCGGAGGTGGCGGCCCACCTGCTGGAGCGCGCCCTGGAGTCCGGTGTTGGCCTCGTGCAGGGAATGCGCGACGTCGTGTCGCAGCTGGAGGGTGCGTTCACGCTCGTCGCGGTCGACGGGCAGGATCCCCACCGGATCGTCGCGGCCCGCCGCAACTCCCCGCTCGTGGTGGGTGTGGGGGAGGGCGAGTACTTCCTTGCCTCCGACGTGGCCGCCTTCATTGAACACACGCGCGACGCCATCGAGCTGGGGCAGGACCAGGTGGTGGAACTGACCCCTGAGGGCGTCAGCGTCACCGGTTTCGACGGCGGCCCCGCGGAGACCCGTGAGTTCCGCATCGACTGGGACCTCGAGGCGGCGCAGAAGCAGGGCTTCGACTGGTACATGCGCAAGGAGATCTTCGAACAACCCAAGGCGGTGGCCGACACCCTGCTCGGCCGCCTCAACGAGCGCGGTGAGCTGATGCTCGACGAACTGCACATCAGCCCGGAGCTGCTGCGTCGGGTCAACAAGATCGTCATCGTCGCGTGCGGCACCGCGTTCTACGCGGGACTCGTCGCCAAGTACGCCATCGAGCACTGGACCCGCATCCCCTGCGAGGTGGAGCTGGCATCGGAGTTCCGGTACCGCGATCCCATCATCGATCCCGCCACGCTCGTGGTGACCATCTCCCAATCGGGGGAGACCGCCGACACGCTCATGGCCATCAGGCACGCCCGCGATCAGCAGGCCAAGGTGATCGCCATCTGCAACACCAACGGCGCCACCATCCCGCGGGAGTCCGACGCCGTCATCTACACCCACGCAGGACCCGAGATCGGCGTCGCCTCCACCAAGGGTTTCACCACCCAGGTAGTGGCCTGCTACCTGCTTGGCCTGTACTTGGCGCAGGTGCGGGGCATGAAGTACGGCGACGAGATCGCGGCCATCCTCGCGGAGCTCGAGACAATGCCCGCTCTCATGCAGCAGGTGTTGGACAACCAGACGCCCGTCCTGGAGCTGGCGGCAGAGCTGAAGGACGCGCCGTCGGTGCTCTTCCTGGGCCGCCACGTGGGCTACCCCGTCGCGTTGGAGGGGGCTCTGAAGCTGAAGGAGCTCGCCTACATCCACGCGGAGGGATTCGCGGCGGGTGAGCTGAAGCATGGCCCCATCGCGCTCGTGTCGCAGGGGCTGCCGATGTTCGTGGTGGTGCCGCCGCGCGGCCGCGACCAGCTGCGGGACAAGGTGATCTCCAACATCGCCGAGGTTCGTGCACGCGGCGCCCGGACCATCGTGCTGGCGGAGGCCGGCGACGACGATGCCCGCGCCAACGCCGACACGTTCATCGAGCTGCCGGTGGTCTCCACCCTCCTGCAACCGCTGGTGGCCACGGTGCCGCTGCAGCTGTTCGCCTGCGAGTTGGCCACCCTGCTGGGCCACGACGTCGACCAGCCCCGCAACCTGGCCAAATCGGTCACCGTCGAGTGACATGCCGCTCGAGCGAGTCCTTTAGAGGGACTCTCGATGCTGCGCCCCAGATCGGGCGGCGCTCGGTCGCCGCACAGGAACCGGCGTGCCCAACCCCCCCGGGTGTGTTGCCAGCATGTGGCGCGGAATCGGTGGGCAGTCCACGGAAAATGGCCTGAGATGGGTTAGGCCGGCCTTCAACGGTCCATCACTGGGAGCAGCGTGCGTACATGGCCGGGTCCTGAGCTTCTGTACCGAGCTCGATGTACTCGAGGGTCTTCCAGTCATCCTGCGTCACCAACTTGATCTCCAGCGTCAAGAGCGTGTCACTGTCATCGTGATAGTCAAACAACCCCACCATGCTGTCTGCATCGCTTTCCTTGATGGACTCGAGCTCGGACAGGGACGCGAAGGAACTGATCTTGGTGGGGCTGATCGTAATGATTGCTCCCTCGCTCTCCAACTCTTCGGTGCATCCCCTTGCCTTCTCGCCTTCTGCGAAGAAGATCCACTTCCCCTGGATCACGGACGGGATCTCGTCAGTCGACGCCGATTCACTGCTTGCGGGCTCCGACGACGGGCTTTCCGGCGCGTCAGGACTGTCTGTGGCGTCACTGGTTTCTGACGGCGTCATTAAAGACGTCTGGCTGGTGGTGGATTGGTCCACCATCGGCTCTGTGGCGGAGGGGCTCGGGGTGTCCTCCGGCGCTTCGCCGCATGCAGCCAGAGAGCACAACATCCCGATGGAGACGAGACTGACGAGTGTCTTTGTGATCATGTGGGCAAACTTCCTCACGTATGGCGGGCACAGCGTTTGGTCCCGGTGCGGTCGCGCAACCTGAAGCCGCATAAGCATTCGACCACATTGACCGTGCAGTGCGGTGCATCCACCGTGTCGGGTCGGGAGGGCTGGACACATGGTAGGAAAAGACATGGACGAACCTCGCAACGATTTCGATGACCTGCCCTGCTCAGTGGTGCCGTACCTTGCCGTGGTTGGTGGCGCGGAGGCGGTGAGCTTCTACGCCAAGGCCATGGGTGCCGTGGAGACAACCCGCATGACCAATGAGGACGGCACTCTTGGACACGCGGAGTTCACCATCGGAGGAGCTCGGTTCTACCTCGCTGACGAATGGCCTGAGATGGGCGTCAGGAGTCCGTTGGCCTTGAACGGTAACTCGGTTTCCCTGTCCATCGAAGTCGACGACGCGCGCGCCTGGATCGAGCGGGCCACCACCGCTGGGGCGCGGGTCGAGCGTCCGGTCGCGGCCGGTCCCATGGAGGGATTCCAGTCGGGGTGGATCGTCGACCCGTTCGGGCATCGCTGGCACCTCACGAGTCGTCTCACCGCGGAGTGACGGAAGTTCAGCCGTCTCGGACTGCGACAAAGGATCTCCTGCACCTCGCGGGCCCTTCGATACACCGCCCGTTCGTCCCTCACGGGCGGCACTCAGGGAGCGGGGTGGGGGACGACGCTCG
>JBBSRQ010000089.1:0-12572 GCA_038242845.1 Propionibacteriales bacterium
CCAGGAGCACCACCTCGCCGAGCCAGGAACCGAACAGGAACGCCACCGGATGGGCACCAACAACCGTCCCCACCGCGACGGCGACAAACGGCAGCAGCGCCATGATCCTTCCGCTGGCCCGGGCCGAGGCCAACTCCGCTGCGATGACGCCTGAAAGGTGTCGCTCCTGCCGGAGATTCTCCGCCACGCCCCCCAGGACGGCCGCCACTGGGGCGCCCGTGCGTTCGCTGACGTGCCAGGCGGCCGCCACCCTCTTCAATCCTTCCCTGCCGGCTTGTCGTCCCGAGTCCTGCAGCGCCGCCGCAATATCCCCACCCAGCCGGCCGGTGAGGGCGGCCGGGGCCAGGACCGGGCAATCGGTGGCTGCATCCTCCAAGGCACGGGTGGGGACCTGACCGGCCTGCAGCAGCAACGCCAGGGTCCGTGCGGCGCGGGCCGCGGTCGCCTTCTCGCGATTACGGAGACGATCGCCCCGCGTCAGCCTGACCACCCATCCCACCGTGGCGCCGACCACGGCACAGACGACCACCCACCCCGCCACGCGCATTCCAAGAAGGGCGGCGACCAACGCCACGCCCATGCACGTCAGCACCATCAGGGACGCCCCGTGTTGGTGAGTACGCATCCCCCGTGGTGGGGTGAGCCGGTTCAGTCCCTGTTCCGCCGGTCGCCCCACTGCCACCGCAGCAGCCAGGGCGAAGAGCACCGCCGCCATCATGGGAGACCCACCAGCGACCGCAGCGTGGAGCCTCCCCGCTGCCAGGTGGTGGATCCCGCCGCATCAAAGCTGACCGCAGGCTCGATCCCCACCCAGCCGTCGCTGCCCCTGGAGAACAGCCCCACCTCAGCAACGCCACGGGAGCCGTCGGGTCGTCGTCGCACGTGCACTGCAACCCTGAGCGCCGAGGCGAGCTGCGCGTGGCATGCCTCCCGCCCGAGGCCTCCGAGTGCCGCCAGTGCCTCCAAGCGGGCTGGGACATCGGCGACGGAGTTCGCGTGCACGGTGCCACATCCGCCCTCGTGCCCGGTGTTGAGTGCATTCAACATGTCGCAGAGCTCCGCGCCCCTGACCTCCCCCAGCACGATCCGGTCGGGTCGCATCCGCAATGCCTGCCTCACCAGCACCGTCAACGTGATGGCGCCCACACCCTCGGTGTTGGCCGGTCTGGCCTCGAGGCGAATGCAGTGGGGGTGGTGGGGTGCCAGTTCCCTGGCGTCCTCCACCACGACGATCCGCTCCCCCTCCGGGACGAGCCCCAGCATGGCTGCCAACAACGTCGTCTTGCCCGATCCCGTGCCGCCGCTGATGACGAACGGCACCTTGCGGAAGATCAGGCCCGTCAATACTGCATGTGCATCCGGGGGGAGCGAGCCCCGGTCCACGAGTTGGCGAAGGGTCAGCCGTGCCGGAGCGGGGACACGCAGGGAGATGCACGTCCCGGGCGAAGCCACGGGCGCGAGGACAGCGTGCAGCCTGGTGCCATCCGCGAGCCTGCCGTCCACGAATGGTTGCGAGTCGTCCAGACGCCGGCCGGCCGCCGATGCGAGCCGGATGGCGAGTCTGCGCACCTGCTCGTCGTCGAACATCTCCAGTTCGCTCCGCTCCAGTCCCTGCCCCCGGTCCATGTACACCCCATCGGTGCCGTTGACGACCACGTCGGTGACACCGGGTGTCCTGAGCAGGTGTTCCAACGGCCCGGCCCCGACGCTGTGGCGGCGCAGGGCATCTAGGGCGTCCAGCAACGCATGGTCGCTGACCACCAGACCGAGCCCGCGCAGGGCTGCAGCCACGTCCGCTTGTGTGTGGGGGCGTCCCAACTTCCCGAGGACGCTCTGGAGTTCGTCGAGCTGTTCCTGGATCATCCGAGGATCACCTCCGCGAGCCTGGTGACATCGCGTCTGAACCTCCGGGCAGGACCCGACATGATGCCTGATCCCATCCCTGCCAGCCTGGGGACGGCCGGGTCGTGGCGGATGGTGCCCAGCAGTGGCAGCCCCAGTGCGTCCGCAACTGCTCCCGATGGCAGGGCGGCACCCGGGCCGGTCCGGACGACCAGTTGGGAACCCGAGATCTCGTGGTGTTGCGCCACCATGCGTGCGGCGGCGACACCGCGCACGTGGGCAGCGACGACGAGGATGGGCTGGGCATCGGCGAGCCAGTCGAGGCGTCTGCCGTCGCCGGCGTCAGCCAGCACCAGGTCCTGCGATCGTGAAAGGCTGCGCAGGACCGCGTCGAGTGCACCGCGTGTGGGCCCGGTGGGTTCGCCCCGGTCCAGGGCCAGCACACATACGCCGTCGCCCACCATGAGTTCCTCCTCGAGGTTGCCCAACTCGCCCGAGGCATTTGCCACGTCGTTCCACCGCACCCCCGGCGCGGTTTCCAAGCCGAGCAACAGGTCGAGTCCGCCGCCGCAGTCGGACAATTCCACAGCGGCGACCTTCCTCCCACGTTGAGCCGCCGCCAGCGACAACGCGACCGTCAGCGAGCTGGCACCGACACCACCGGAGCCGCCCACCACCGCCACGATCTGCGCCCGGGGCCTCGGCGCGTCCCGCCGAGCAAGGGCCTCCGCAAGCTGCGCCGAGGCCTCTGGTAGTGCCAGCGCCGGCGCCCTCAGCCTCGCCGAAGCACCCAGAAGGGCGGCATCCGCCCGGCCCACCACCCAGGTGTCTCCACGATCGGACACCAGATCGCCAACCCGGGACGCCATGTCGGCGCCCACCAACCTCACCCTGGCAGCGGCCCACAACGATCTGAGTTCCCCACGGTCACCGGCGATCACAAGCCGTGTTCCCAGAGCGAGCGCGGTGGCGGAAACGGCATCGATGAGGGAGGGGTCCCGCGTGACGAGCAGACATTCCCGGTCCTCCGACGTGGTCCTCACATCACGCATGGTGGTCGCCGCAACACGGCACTCGTCAGCCGGGGGCGCGATCAGTGGATAACCTGAGGACACCTGTAGTTCCCCACTCACGAGATGACATGTCGAAGCGAAACGCAATTCCTCCCGAGGCGCTCACCTGGCTGGCTGCCTGGCCGCACGTGCGCACCCTCGCCATCCACGGCGGGCCGGCGCTTGCGCGACGCCTGTTGGCCGATGGCCACTCCGTGTTCGCCATGGCAGCGGAGGAGAAAGAAATCGACCGCCTCCGGACGATCGACGGTGTGACCCCGCTGTGGGCGCGCCCTGAAGCGATACCGCTGGATCCGTGGCAGTTCGACGTCGTCCTCAGTCACCAGGGTTTCCACACCTTGGAGCACGAATCGGCGTTGTCGCAGATTGCCCGTGTCCTGCGTCCGGGCGGTTGTCTCAGCGCCTCGTACGTGGTGCGCGACGACTCCGTGCCGTGGGTCCGTAGGCTCACGGCCCTGCTGCGCCACTACGATCCCCTCGCCATGAAGGGCAGCTATGGCCACGACAGCCTGGAGAAGTTGCAACACTCCAAGTACTTCCCGGAGGTCGAACAGCGGGCGTTCCGCATCTGGCAACCCGTCTCCTTGCGCAGCCTGCAGGCACTCGTGGCGAGCCAGCCGCTGTCAGCGAAGCTGGGCGAGGGCCAGCGCGCGCGCCTGGCAACCGAGGTGAAGGATCTCTACGAGCATTCGGTTCGGCCCGGCGAGCAGCTCCGCCTGCCGTTCCAGCTGCTGTGCGCACGAGCATGGGTCAGCCACGATGAGCTCACGGCCCCGGTGCGTGCCCCCGACAACGGCATCAAGATCACAATGTGACGCATACTCGACCCGGTGGGCCCTAGTCTGGTGTCCACGTCGAAAGGATGATGATGGCCAATCTCGACACAGGCTCAACTACGAGGGATACAGGCAGGAAGACCTTGAAGGACACCGGCTCAACGTTCCAGCAGGTCCGGACCTCGCTCGCGGAGTTCGTCTCCAAGGAGACGGAGCTCGCAAAGGCGGAGCTCGTTCCCTCCGCCAAGCAGGCGGGAGTCGGCTCCGGCATGTTCGCGGGCGCCGGGGTACTCGCCCTGCATGCGCTGTGGATGATCATCATCGCCATTTCCCTGGCGATCGCCTGGCTGCTCAACTCCCTGACCGTGCTCGGTCCGTGGGGATCGGGGACGATCGCCTTCATCATCACGGCGGTGTTCTCGTTGCTGTTGGCGTTCGTCCTCGTGAAGCTGGGCCAGTCCCGGTTCAAGAAGGTGTCCAAGCCCGACGCCGCGATCGCGGAGGCGAAGGCAACTCTGACCGCCATCACCGATGCCATCAGCGGGGACAGCGTGGCCGAACGGGAACTCGCAGCCCAGGACGTGATCTCCGGCGCCACCGTCGCGGAGCGCTGACACGTCAGTCCCGCAGAAACCTTGTCGGGACCGCGACGATGCGACGGGCGTCCCATGGCCGTGCCCACCCGGCCAGGTCGAGCGTCTCATCCAGCAGGTGGGCGGTGAACCCCCAGATGAAGAGTTCTCCAACCTGGAAAGCCGGCCCCGTGTAACCACCCGGGTGCCTGCCACGGACGCGAACCGCCGGCTCCGCCAGAGCGGACATCCGTAGTGAATGGACGGCTTCCACCTCTGCCGGGTCCGCCGGCCACAGGTCCAAGCAGCCGTCCCACACACCCAGCACAGGCGTGACGTCATAGTTGCTCGCGGGAACCCATGCCACCGGGAGGGTTCCCAGTACCCGGACCAGCGACGGCTCCAGGCCCACCTCCTCCTGTGCCTCACGCAGGGCGGCGTCGATGACGGTGGCGTCGCTGGCCTCCATCGCCCCACCGGGGAAGGCCACCTGGCCGGCGTGGCGGCGCAGCGTCGTCGCACGCTCGATCACGGCAACCTGGGGATCAGGCTCGTCGGTGAGGAGTATCAGGACCCCGGCACGTCGCCCCCCGCGTGGTCGACGGATGCCGCTGGAGTCGGGGAGCATCCCCTGCAGGCCCTCGACGAGTTGGTCGAACACCTCGTTCACGGCGTCCCCAGGTACTCATCGATGAGGCCACGCAGTTCCGCGGTGGAGTCAATCCCGCCGAGGTGGCGACCGACGACGCGGCCGTCCACTGCGACGAACAACGTGATGGGGAGACCCGGCACCTTCAGTTCCGTCTGCAGGGTGCGTTCCATGTCCATGACGTGAGGGTAGGTCCAGCCGACGAGCCCGGCGAACTCGATGGCCCAATCGGGTTGCGGGTCCTGGTAATTGATGCCGACGAAGGAGACGCCGTCGGCCTCCTGCCATGCCTCGGCAAGGTAGAGCGACTCCTCCCGGCACGGGCCACACCACTGGGCCCAGAAATTCAGCACCATCGGTTCCCTGGGCAGCCCGGCGAGGTTGACGACCTGGTCGGTCCCGAGGCAGGGCAGGGCCGTCTTTGGCAGACCGTCTCGGACCTGTTCGACGTCGGGGTCGGTGGCAGGACATTCGGGGAGTCCGTACTGCAGCCTCAGCGCATTGAGATCGGCAGTGGTGGTCACCTCCGGTACCGGCTCGGACGGAGGAGGAGACGTGGGACCGGAGCATGCGGTGACGGTGAGGACCAGCGCCACGAGCGCCGCTGCTGCGCGCCTCATGAGCGTGGCTCCCGCAGCTTGGCGGCAGCCTTCTCAGGATCGGTCTCCCCGATGCCGTAGCTGGGGCAGATGTCACCCAGGACGCAGGCACCGCAGGCCGGCCCGCGGGCGTGGCAGCACCGTCGGCCATGCCAGATCACCCTGTGGCAGAGCTGCACCCAGTCGGACGGGTCGAACAGCTTCCCCACTGCCTGTTCCACGACGTCGGGTGTGGTGGATTCCACCCATCCCAGCCGGTTGGCGAGCCGGATGAGATGGGTGTCAGGCGTGATGCCCGGGATGTCGAAGGCATCGCCTAACACAACGTTGGCGGTCTTGCGTCCGACACCGGGCAGCGTGACGAGTTCCTCCAGGGTGCTGGGGACGCGACCGTCGAAATCGTCGACGATCCTGTTCGACAGCCCGATGATCGCGGTGGTCTTGTTCCGGAAGAAGCCAACAGGCCCGATGATGCGCTCCACGTCCTCGCGGGGTGCACTGGCCAGTGCTGCGGCATCGGGGTACTCGGCGAAGAGTTCGCGGGTGACGACGTTGACGCGCCTGTCGGTGGACTGCGCGGACAGGACAGTGGCCACCAGCAACTGGAATGCATTGCTGAAGTCGAGCTCGCACCTGGCGTCGGGGTACTGCACGCCGAGGCGCGCAAACACCTCTGCGGCCTGCTGCCTGTCCGCGGGGGTCAACTACGCCTCGACAATCAGTTCCACCTCGACGGGAGCGTTCAGCGGTAGAACGCTCACCCCGACGGCACTGCGCACATGCGCGCCGTCCTCCGCTCCGAAGATCTCCTCGAGGAGTGCGGAGGCACCATTGGCGACGGCGGGTTGCTCCGTGAAGTCGGGGGTGCTGGCGACGTAGACAACCACGCGCAGCACGCGCCGCACGTTGTCGACGCCACCCACTTCATGTGCGACGGCGGCAACGGCATTGAGGGCGGCCACGCGTGCCGCCTCACGGCCAGCGTCGGTGGACACTGGATCGCCGAGCTTGCCGGTGGTCACGAGCTCTCCCCCGACGAGCGGGAGTTGGCCCGAAGTCCACACCAGGTCGCCCGAACGACGCGCCGGCACGTAGGCCGCCAACGGCGTCGCCACCGGCGGAAGCTGGATACCCGCTGCCACCAGTCGCTCGGACGTGCAGGACATCAGCGGTCCTGCAGGGGACGCTTGAAGTAGCCGACCAGCGTGTCAGGGTTGGGTCCGGGTGCCAACTGGATGAGTTCCCAGCCGTCGGCGCCGAAGTTGTTGAGGATCTGCTGTGCCACGTGCGACAGGATCGGGGCGGTGAAGTATTCCCATTTGGTCATGTCGCCAGCTTAGTCATCTGCCCGGCCCACGGTCAGTAGGCGGCGCCGGGGTCCTCAGCGGGAGACGGCTCAGCCCACCTCGGTTTCCGTCCCGAAGCCCACCAACACCTCGTGCCAGGACTCGATGTCAGGGCGGGTCCGCAGCAGGTGGCGACGCTCACGCTCCGTCATGCCACCCCAGACGCCCCACTCGATGCGGTTGTCCAGAGCTTCTGCGAGACACTCGGACCGCACGGGGCATCCCATGCACACCGATCGGGCGCGTTTTTGGTCCTTGCCCTCCGGGAACAGCGCATCGGCCATCTCCCGACACTTGGCCTGCAGTGTCCATTCACTTACTTCTGCCAGAGACATCAGTGCCCTCCCTTGCGCAACTGGTGATCCTTCTTCGACATGACCGTAGCGCATGGGAGGCCCAGCGCAACAGGGGGGTCCGCATGCCTGATCACGGTCAGCCGCGCCACGAATCGGCTTCCGGTGGCCAGTCACGTAGAATTCCGCACATGAAGTCACCCTCCTTGAGCCGCAAGGCCTACTCCATGCTGATGTTCGTTGCAGTCAGCGTGCTGTCCGGGCTCCTGCTGGCAGGGCTGGCGGTGCCGTTCACGGCCCTGGCCAGCAGCGGCACCAAGATGGCAGCGGAAAGTCTCCAGTACCTGCCGGAGGAACTGGATACTCCACCCCAGCCTGAGGGTTCCGACATCTTGATGGCCAACGGCGCCAAGCTGGCCTCGTTCTACGACGAGAACCGCAAGTACGTCGAACTCGACAAGATCGCCGGGGTGATGCAGGACGCGCAGATCGCCATCGAGGACCACCGCTTCTACGAGCATGGGGCCATCGACCTGACAGGGCTGGGGCGTGCGTTCTTCAAGACTGCACTGGGCGACACCCAGGGTGCATCGACGCTGACCCAGCAGTACGTGAAGCTCGTGCAGGTGGAGGCAGCCAAAGCCAAGGACGACAAGGACGCCGTCCGCAAGGCCACCGAGGTCAGCTTCGAACGCAAGATCCGCGAGATGCGCTACGCCATGGCGGTCGAGGAGAAGTTCACCAAGAACGAGATCCTTGAGCGCTACCTCAACATCGCCTACTACGGCGACGGCGCGTACGGCGTCGAAGCGGCCGCCCATCATTACTGGGGCACCACTGCCAAGGACCTGACACTGGACCAGGCGGCCATGCTGGCGGGAATGGTGCAGAACCCCGTGCAGACCAACCCCACCAAGTACAAGGACCGTGCGCTGGAGCGCCGCAACGTGGTGCTCAACCGCATGAACGAGTTGGGCATCATCAGTGCAGCTGAGGCGCAGGCCGCCAAGGCCGTGGATTTTGACGTCTCCAAGGTGCAGAAGACCCCCAACGGCTGTACCTCGTCGCAGTTCCCGATCCTGTGCGACTACGTGGTGCAGACGCTGACCTCTGACAAGATGCCCTCCCTGGGTGACAATCCGGAAGAGCGCGCGAATCTGTTGAGGCGTGGCGGACTGACGATCCACACGCTCATCGATCCGGAGGCGCAGAAGGCCGCCGAGGCAGCGGTCGCGGCGCAGATCGCGCCCATCGATCCGGTGTTGTCCGCCTCCGTGCAGATCCAGCCGAAGACCGGCCTCATCATTTCCATGGCGCAGAGCCGCCCGCAGATCGGCACCGGTCCCGGAGAGACGTACTACAACTTCAGCGTCGAGGAATCCATGAACGGCCTCGAAGGGTTCCAGGCCGGCTCCACCTTCAAGCCGTTCGTCATGGCGGCCGCTCTCGAGGCAGGCGCCACACCCAGCAAGACCTACGATGCGCCGTACCAGAAGGATTACCGCGGAACGACTTTCAAGAGTTGCGATGGCCCGTTCGTCTTCAACCAGGATTGGAAGCCGAAGAACTACGACAAGTCCTACGGCACCATCGACATGATGAAGGCCACGCAGAGTTCTGTGAACAACTACTACATCCAGCTGGAACGCGACATCGGCATCTGCGCCTCCATCAACATGGCGAAGAAGGCCGGCGTGAAGCTGTCGAACGGCCAGGATCTCGCCACCGAGTCCTACAACCCGTCCTTCGTGCTGGGCACCTCCGACGTGACGCCGTTGTCGATGGCGGAGGCGTACGCCACGTTCGCCAACCGCGGCATCCACTGCGACCCGATCATTCTCGAGTCGGTGCAGAACAAGGACGACGAGGACATCGCAGTGCCGTCAGCCAACTGCAAGAAGGTGATGGAGCCCGAGGTCGCCGACGGTGTCAGCTACGTCCTGAAGTCCGTCATGAACAAGGGCACGGGACGGCCGGCGCGCATGACCGACGGACGCCCCCAGGCAGGCAAGACGGGTACCACCAACGACGCCACCGCCGTGTGGTTCGCCGGGTACACCCCCGAAATGGCCGGTGTTGCCATGATCGCCATCGACAAGACCAACCCCTACTTCAAGAACCACCGCAAGTCGCTCACCGGCATCCGGGTGGCCAACGGCAACCGGCTCAAGGGCAGCGGCGGTGGCGACGCCGGCAAGATCTGGAAGGTGGCGATGGCATCAGCTCTGAAGGATCTGCCGCGCACCAAGTTCGATGCCCCCTCAACGAAGATCCTTGAGGGCGAGAAGGTCCCGGTCCCGAACGTCTCGGGGATGGGGTACAACCAGACCAAGGAGACCCTCGAGGCCGCAGGCTTCAGCACTGTCCGCTGGGAAGTTTACGATCGCAGGCGGAAGGGCACGTTCCTCGGCATCTCGCCCAGGGGGACCGCCACCAAGTTCTCGACGATCTCCCTGAAGGTGTCTAGGGGACCCGAGCCCAAGCCGGAACCCAAGCCCAAGCCCAAGCCGGCACCGACGAAGCCAGCACCGCCGGCATCCACCCCCGCAGCCCCTCCGACACCGGTCCCGACGCCGTCCAAGGAAGGCTGATGCCGTTGCGACCCGGTCGTATTCTCGGTTCTCTGACGGCGGCTGCCGTTGGGTGTTTCGCGTGGGGTCTCCTGGAGGCAAACCTCTACACCGTCCGCCAGGTGCGGGTGCCCATCCTGCCGCCCGGCGGGGAGCCACTGACGATCCTTCACGTCTCCGACCTGCACCTCACCAGCAAGCAGCACTTCAAGTTGGACTTCATCCGGAGCTTGGCCTCGCTGCGCCCCGACGTGCTCGTCACCACCGGCGACAACATCGCGGACGCGGACGCCATCTTCCCCTTGATGGCGGCCTGGAACAGCCTGCGTTTCACGCCCGGCGTGTTCGTGTTCGGATCCAACGACTACTACGCACCCAAGTTCAAGAACCCGCTGAAGTACGTCCTTCACGGACGATCCCACGCGGACGAGGAGAACGTGGAGTTGCCATGGCGTGAGCTGCGGGACAAGATGATCGGCGTGGGCTGGAAGGACCTCACACACCGGCGTGACGTGCTGGAGGTCAAGGGATACACAGTTGCCTTCCGCGGCACCGACGATGGGCACCTGGGGCGCGACGACTACTCTCTGGTGGCCGGCCCCCCGGACGCTGACGCTGATGTGAACATCGGTGTCACTCATGCCCCGTACCGTCGGATCCTGGACGGTATGACGGCTGACGGCATGGACCTCATCCTCGCCGGCCACACCCATGGCGGGCAGGTGTGCGTGCCGGGGCATGGCGCCCTGGTCACCAACTGTGATCTGGAGCCAGCAAGGGTCAAGGGTCTGTCCTCCCACACGTATCAGGGTCACACGTCGGCCCTGCATGTGTCCGCGGGCGTCGGGACGTCACCCTTCGCGCCCTACCGCTTCGCCTGCCGCCCGGAGGTCACGATGCTGACGCTGGTCCCACGCGATGCCGGTTTCGCGACTGGCGAGACCGTGGGCTAGTATTTCCGATGGCCCGGTGACGGGCCGATCGGGGTGTGGCGCAGCTTGGTAGCGCGCGTCGTTCGGGACGACGAGGCCGCAGGTTCAAATCCTGTCACCCCGACCACGATACGAAGGACCCGGACCACAAGGTCCGGGTCCTTCGCTGTTCCATCCCGATTCCGAGGAAGTTCTGAACTGGGCAGCATCACGGTTCTTGAGCCACCCCCAATCACGAGCTGAGCAACCGCACCACGGTTCCGGCAACCCCCACGAAGCACGAGGCCGGTCACCCCACCACGGTTCCTGAGTAGCCCCGCGAGGCACAAGCTGGCCGACCCCACCACGGTTCCTGAGTAGCCCCGCGAGGTACGAGCTGGGCATATCGAAGGACACCCCACCACCTCACCACACCCTTCGATATGCGGCAGGTTCGTTCCTCACCGGCCGCTACTCAGGGACCGCAGGAGGATGACGGCAGGTTCCATTCGACCCGCCGGTCTCCCCTGTTCCCGCGCACCCCGCAACGCACCACCTGGCCGACCCCACCACGGTTCCTGAGTAGCCCCGCGAGGTACGAGCTGGGCATATCGAAGGACACCCCACCACCTCACCACACCCGTCGATATGCGGCAGGTTCGTTCCTCACCGGCCGCTATTCAGCTCCGGGACCGTAGGGGGTGACGGCAGGTTCTCTTCGGGCCTGCCGGTCTCCTTCGTCTCCCGTCTGCTCGGGTCAGCGCGTTTCCTCGCAGGTCGCCACCCAGCTCAGGGATTGAACCCATCTGCGAGGTGGAATCACTTGAACCTCACGATGTTGTTGAAGACCCAGCTCTGGGTCCTGTAGTAGACCCGGTTGCCGCTCGCGTCCAGCGTGGAGGCGATGTGGCCCGCCCAGACCCAGCTGCGGCAGCCGTTGCCACCCGTGACCGGGGTGTCGCACTCGGTGCGCCACCTGCGACCATCCGTCGCGGTCCATTGTCCTGGCTGCCCCAGCGGGTTGCCCACCCACTGGGACCGCTTCATGTACGGCAGGTACGTCATGTTGTTGAAATACCACGCCGTCCTCGGGTGGTAGGCCCCGTTGCTGTACGTCACCTGGGTTGCCCAGATGGACGTGCGGCACCGGACCGTCTGCGAGTACGGCTCACATGTGGTGAACCACTGGCGCCCGTTGACGTTGTGGTAGCCGGGCGTCGAGTAGAGGTCCGTCTGGCCCGACGTCGGCTTCGGTGTTGGCTTCACGGTGGCCGTCGGCTTCGTCGTGGCCGTGGGGGTCGGCGTCGGTTGAACCGCCGCCGCCTTCTCCACGAGCACCGCAGCTGTCCTCGCAGGGACCGTGAGCGTGCCGTCGGCCGCCGACCACTTCGTGGACTTCACGACGTCGTCCAGGCCATCCGCCTGCACCGGGCTGAGCGAGAACTGGCGACCCGCCAGTTCGGGCACCTTCGTCGTGATCGCTTCGGGCGTCGCGTTGATCGCCACCAGTGCCCCGTCCAGTTTCTCGTCGACGTCCACGCTGAACTTCCCGGCCCTGTCGTCGACCGCCATCAGGACCAGACCGGGCACTTGATCCTTGCCCGCGCCGGGGAACGTGACGCGCTCCTTGACGAGGTCGGCGGAACCAAGGGTGAGCAGTGGCGTCGACTTCCGCAGACGCAGCAGGTCCAGTGACTGCGCGAGCGACTCCTCCATGGCCGCCGTGTCCGGCTTGAGTGCCGGGTCCTCCAGCAGCGGCTTCATGATGGGCCACTTCTCCCCGTTCTTGTCCTTCACGGGCAGGCCCGTGCCGAAGCTGTTGGAACCCAGACTCCAGTCCATGGCGTTGAAGTGGTCGCCGGAGTTGTAGGAGTCACGATCCAGCGACTTCGAGCGCAGGATCTCCGTGCCCGCGTGCCAGAACGACGGCGACTGCCCCAG
>JBBSRQ010000090.1:0-12286 GCA_038242845.1 Propionibacteriales bacterium
CCGTCGGATCATCCAACTCGAGAACCACATCGAGGGCTTGCAGATCCAGGTGCAGCGGCTGAACGAGACACTGCAACGCATCCAGGCGTCGCCCGAGGCTGCGCGCATCTTCACGGCGGAGTCCACCGGCGACGTCCACCATGGCCGTTACCGCTCCCGCGACCGCCTGGCGATCACCTACCGCTGACCCTGGCGACGCCAACCAAAGTCGCAACGCCAACCCAAATCAAGAACGCCGACGATACATCGTTGGCGTCCGTTGTTTGGGTTGGCGTTCTGAACTTCAGCTGGCGATCCGTCGTGCCTGTGACGCCATGGCGCGACGAAGCAAGGGGCCCAACTGCGTGTGGTCCGAAGCGATGGTCCAGTCCCAACGCACGACCCAGAAGTTCTGTTGTCTGATCCGCTCCTCGCGGCGCTTCTCCGCCATGACCGCTGAGCTTGCAGTCTGTCCAGGTTTGAGCAGTTCGCCGTACTTGGCCATGCCATCCACTTCCCCGACCAGAAGGAGCTCCGGCCAAGCGAAGTCCGTCCGTGCGACGAACTCTCCATTGACGTCGAAGATCTCGAACTGGAGCTCGGGGTCTGCAATCCCAGCCTTGGCCATGGTGGCGCGGCTCATTGATTCCGCGGGTGACTCGCTTCTTGCATCGGCAAACTCTACGATGGTGCGCGCACGAACAATTCCGTGAAGGCGTGGATGGCGCTCGAGTGCAGCGGCCAACTCCGTCCGTTGAAGACCGGAGCGGAGTGCGGCATCGCAGAGGATGACTCCCCATTCACGTGAGATAGTCCTGGCCAGGTCAGCGGCAGTCCTTCCCAGCGATGTGATGGGTATACCGTCGAGGACCATCACCTCTACGTCGTCCAGCGGCGACGCCCGCACCACGAGGTGTCGGCCACGATCACCATGACCAGGGGATCGGCGCGTCATCCATACACGACCCAAGTAGCTCGGGGGCACCGGGAGGCCAAGTAGTACTGCTGCTGAGGCATGGCTCACGACGCTTGTTGGATCGGTGCCCGGAAGCGAGGCGTGGATCAGCTGGATGTGCTTCTGCACTGGACTGAGTTCTTCGTGGCCGGCGTGGTAGGCCCCACGTCGGATCCTCTGCAGGGCGCCCGAATTGACCTGCCCACGAATGTCGTTTGGCGTCATGCCGATGGCAGCAAGGTGCGCATGCATCAACGGAGCCACGACGTCTTCCTGCATGGCTTGATTGCACAGGGTCAGCCGCGAACCCGCAAGGGGGCGGCGCCTCGTCTGTGGATAACTCTGTCGTGCGGACAGGTCCTCGGGCGAGCGGAACGCCAGTCGAAAACCAGAACGCCAACCCGAGTGGACAATGCCGACGATGTATCGCTGGTGTTCTTTACTCGGGTTGGCGTTGCGACGTTGGCTTGGCGTTTCGAGTGTCAGGGGCGGCGGGCCATGGCCTCGGCGATGAGCCGGAGCTCGTCGTCCATTTCCACAGGCACCTTGCTCCCGAACGACCGGAGCCAGCGGCGGATCCTCGGCAGCTCATCGGCCCACTCGTTGGGCGAGTAGCCCGTGACGGCGTCAAGGTCGGCGTCGCTGATGTCCAGGCCCTCGACGTCGAGCTCTCCAGCAACGGGCAACAACCCCGCCGGGGTGTCGACGGCGTCGACCCGCCCTTCAAGACGCTCGACGATCCACTTCAGCACCCGCGAGTTCTCGCCGAACCCCGGCCACAGGAATCTGCCGTCAGCGTCGCGTCGGAACCAGTTGACGTAGAAGATCTGCGGCAGCTTGTCGTGGGTGGTGGAATTGCCGACCTCGATCCAATGGGACAGGTAGTCGCCGACGTGGTAGCCGATGAACGGCAGCATCGCCATGGGGTCGCGACGCAGGACGCCGACGGCGCCGCTGGCAGCAGCCGTCGTCTCGGAGCTGCATGTCGCCCCCATGAACACCCCGTGCGTCCAGCTGCGGGACTGCGCCACCAGTGGGATGGTGTTCTGCCGTCTACCACCGAAGATGATGGCATCGACGGGCACACCTCGGGGGTCGAAGTAGTCGTCGCTCAGGATGGGTGTTTGCTCGATGGGCGTGCAGAACCGGCTGTTGGGGTGCGCGGCCTTCTCGCCCGGTCGACCACCCTCTGGGCCGCCCGTGGCGGTCCATGGCCGACCCTTCCAATCCGTCAGGTTTGGCGGCGCCGTCCTGGACATGCCCTCCCACCACACGTCGCCGTCGCCTGTCAGGGCGACGTTGGTGAAGATCGAATTGCCACCGTCGATGGCCTTGACGGCGTTGGGGTTGGTGTCCACCCCGGTGCCGGGGGCGACGCCGAACAGACCGGTCTCCGGGTTCACGGCGTATAGCCGGCCGTCCGCTCCGAATCGCAGCCAGGCGATGTCGTCGCCGATGAGCTCCGCGGACCAGCCCGCGATGGTGGGCTCCAGCATCGCGAGGTTGGTCTTGCCGCAGGCCGACGGGAACGCGGCACACAGGTTGTAGGAGCGGCCCTCGGGTGAGGTGAGCTTCATGATGATCATGTGCTCGGCGAGCCAGCCCTCGTCGCGCCCCATCACAGAGGCGATGCGCAGGGCGTAGCACTTCTTTCCCAGCAGCGAGTTGCCTCCGTAGCCGGAGCCGAACGACCAGATCATGCGCTCCTCGGGGAAGTGCACGATGTACTTCACGTCATTGCACGGCCAGGCCACGTCCTCGGTCAGGTCATCCAGCGGCATGCCCACCGAGTGCAGTGCCGGGACGAACGGGGCATTGGTGGCCTCCATCGCCTCCAGTACCCCCTCGCCCATGCGCGTCATGACCCGCATCGAGACCACCACGTAGGCGGAGTCGGTGATCTCGACGCCGAACTTCGGCTCTGGGGCGTCGATGTGACCCATGCAGAACGGGACGACGTAGAGGGTCCGGCCCCGCATGCACCCGTCGTAGAGCTTGGTCAGGATGGCTTTCATCCGGTCCGGGGCCATCCAGTTGTTGGTGGGTCCGGCGTCGTTCTCGTTCACCGAACAGATGAATGTGGAGTCCTCCACGCGGGCGACATCGTCGGGGTCAGTCCGCGCGTACAACGAATTGGGGCGCAGATCGTCGTCGAGGCGGATGACCGTCCCCGACTCCACGAGCTGGTCGACGAGTCGTTCCCGCTCCGAACCGGTGCCGTCGCAGTAGTGGATGGCTGACGGCTGGGTGAGTGCCGCCACCTCCTTCACCCATGCCAGGAGGCCGGCGTGGGTCGGGATCCTACCGGTGACTTTGATGGTGGGTGACGGGGCGACGATGGCGTTCACTTCCACTCCTTCGGGGTGCGACGCGGTGTCCAACCCACACTAGCCCGGACCTGCGGTCTTCACTGGTGAGCGTTGCGACGGAGGTGGTGGGTCCGCGACCGTCGTCGGGGAACTTGGCAGCGGGAAGTCCCCGAAGCGATCCCCTGTGTCGTCCGTTTGGTTTATTCATTGCGGATACTGGGGTGAGTTCCTAGTCTGATCGGACACACTCAATGAGGAGGACTGATGCACGTTTTCCGCAAGTTGCTTGCCGTCTCCGCTGCCGCCATCATCGCGGTGGCGTCGGGTGTCCCGGTTGCCCAAGCCGACTCCACCCCGTCCGTGTACGACACGCCGGGCGGCCAGATCTCCGGCGACCGCCTCTGGCGGACCAGTTGTGAGAAGTACTCCACCAACGTTGTGCGGTGCAAGGCCGAGATCTGGGGCACGCAGGTGACCTACGTCAAGGGGCGCTACGTCCAGACGACAGGATGGACGTTCAACAACCTGTCGTACCTGCCATCGCCACGGTCAACGTGGGTGGGCAACAACCTGGGCCAGAGCAACAGTCGCTGGAACAGCGGGGGCAGGACGTGGAAGACCGAGTGCGACACTGCCATCACCGGAAGGGGTGGCTGCCGCAGCTACGTCTGGACCAAGAAGGTCGTGGCCGTGAAGTCCGGATCGGGTTACAGCTATCAGAACAGGGAGCAATGGGTCTTCAACAACCTCGTGCTCTTCTCCTCCTCGGCAGTGCCGGCTGTGAAGAAGGTGCCGGCGCACATCCTCGACCAATCCCGGCTGAGCCAAACGGGTCTCGGGCCGCTGCAGTTGGGCACCTCCCTGAAGAGCCTCAAGATCCTGGGTTACCTCGACTACCCGAGCGAATGTGGTAATGCCTACAACGAAACCGAGGTGCTCAGATCTCGCGGCATCAACACCGACAAGCCGAACGGGAACCTGGTCACGGACGTGATCACCTACACCAAGGGCGTGAAGACTGTTGACGGCGCACAGGTGGGAATGACGTACGCCCAGGTCAAGGCCATCTACGGCAACCGCATGGTCAAGGAGACCAAGAACGACATCCCCGGAGGGGATCTGGCGGCCGGGACGGCCGTGGTCAGGAGCGGGGGCAACGAACTCGTGTTCATGTTCGACAGGGAGGGTGGTCTCGCCCAGGACACTGACAAGGTCCGATGGATTGTCGCCCGCGGGTACAGCAAGGATCTCTACTACGATGGTTGCTGACGGGTTCACGCAGTTGTGACCACATTCAGCGGCGGTCGGGGTGCATTCCCCGGCCGCTGTTGTGTTCTGCGCATGACGGGGTGAGTCACCGACGAATGCGATCACGCCATTCGCTGTGCTCCCCACCGAACTCTTTATCCTGACCCAACATTCCAGCCAGGAGGAATGATGAAGATCTTTCGTAAATTGCTTGCCGGCTGTGTCGTCGCCATCGTCGCGACGATGTCCGGTGTCACCGTCGCCCAAGCCGACTCCACCCCGTCCGTCTATGACACGCCGGGCGGCCAGATCTCCGGCGCCCGCCTGTGGCAAACCAGTTGTGAGAAGTACTCCACCAACGTTGTGCGGTGCCGGGCCGAGATCTGGGCCACGCAGGTGACATACGTCAAGGGCCGCTACGTCCAGAAGACGGGGTGGAAGTTCAACAACCTGTCGTACCTGCCATCGCCGCGGGCAACGTGGGTGGGCAACAACCTTGGCCAGAGCAATCCCAAGTGGGACAGCGGGGGCAAGACATGGAAGACCGAATGCGACACCTCCACCACTGGTCGGGGTGGATGTCGCAGCTACGTCTGGACGAAGAAGGTTGTGGCCGTGAAGTCCGGGTTTGGGTACAGGTATGAGAACAAGCAGCAGTGGGTGTTCAACAACCTGGTGCTGTTCTCGTCCTCGGCCGTGCCTGCGGTGAAGGCGGTCCCGGCACACATCCTCGACCAGTCCCGTCTGGACTTCACAGGTCTGGGCCCACTCCAGTTGGGCACCTCCATGAAGAAACTCAAGACGTTGGGTTACCTCAAGTACCCCAGTGAGTGTGGCAACAACTACAGCGAGACCGGAGTCCTGAGGAACCGGGGCATCGATGTCCGCGACAACAATACCTCCTTGGTCAGCGACGTGATGACCTACGAAGCGGGCATCAAGACTGTCGACGGTGCCGAGGTCGGGATGACCTATGCGGCAGTCAAGGCCATCTACGGCACTCGCATGGTCAAGGAAATAAAGAATGATCAGCCTGGCGGCGATGAACCCGTCGAGACTGCTGTCGTCCAGAGTGGCGGCAAGGAACTCGTCTTCATGTTCGACAATGACGGCGCTGCGGTCGCGGACACTGATGTGATCGGATCGATCGTGGCGCGAAAGATCAGTAAAAACCTGTACTACGACGGTTGCTGAGGAATTGCAGCGCCTGTGATCCACAACGCAGCGGCGGCCGGGCCCTGCCCCGGCCGCCGTTCTGGCTTCGCAAAGCTTGGGTGCGTGCTGACCGACGGTGACAGCAAGGCGCAATCGGCTCACGCGGTTGAGCCAATCATTACCCTGAGCCAACAATCTCATCGAGGAGGAGCAATGAACGGGTTCCGTAAGGTGTTGGCCACCTGCGCCGCAGTCATCGTCACGATGGCCTCTGGTGTTCTGGTGGCCCATGCCGACTCCACCCCGTCCGTCTACGACACCCCGGGCGGCCATGAATCTGCTGGCCGTCTGTGGGACACCACGTGCGAGAAGTACTCCAGCAACGTCGTTCGCTGCCGAACCGACATTTGGGCAACTCAGGTCTTCCTGCAGGGAGGGCGCTACGTGAAGAAGACGGGGTGGACGTTCAACAACTTGTCCTACCTGCCGTCCCCGAGGGCGTCATGGACGGGCAACAACCTGGGCCAGAGCAACAATCGCTGGATGAGCGGGGGCAAGACATGGAAGACCGAGTGCGACACTGCAGTCACGGGCAAGGGTGGCTGTCGCAGCTATGTGTGGACCAAGCAGGTCCAGGCCAAGAAGACGGGTTCGACGTGGTCCTACTCCAATGTCGAGGGGTGGGTGTTCAACAACCTGGTGCTCTTCTCCAGCTCGAAGGTCCCGCATGTGTCCACGGTCCCCAACTGGGTGGTGGACTGCCCCGGGCAGTGGATTGAGCCGAAGGGTTTGAAATGCAGCCCAATCCGGCTTGGCGCCCTCGGTGTTGACCTCCAGCGCCTCGGCTACGTGGGCCTGACCCCGGACGGCCTGGCGTACTTCCCCTACATGTCCCAGTCCGTGAAGAACCGCGGCGTCTGGATAGAGTTTGGCGGCGCTGGCGACGTGCACGCAGTCAGCCTCGAAACAGGGTTCATCCCCACCAAGGCCGGCGCGCGCGTTGGCATGACGGTGGGCCAGGTCAAGGCAATCTACGGCGCGAAATTCGCTGCGGTTCCGAAGGAGAACTACGGCAGCATCCAGTACTTCGGGACAGTCCGTGAAGGAACCTTCGAGCTGCAGTTCCGGGTCAACGGAGAATTGGTGGAGGAGGGCGGCGTGGAGTACTACAAATATGCTCCGACGCGGCCCCTCGTGGATTCCGACGTCATTGCCGAGATCTCGGCTCAGCGCTACACCGACGACGCCTCGTGGGAAGGTGTGCCACAGTCCGATTGGGATCGGGGCAATTGATCAACCTAGCGTGAGCAGCGACGGGGGCGGTGACCCACCACCGCCCCCCGTCGTCCGTATTGATCAGACGAGTTCGATCCCGCTGCCATCCGGCTTCGCGTCGAAGCGGACGGTCTGACCGTCGTGGATGTCACCCGCCAGCAACCCGCGGGCAAGCGCGTCCTCGATGGTGGTCTGGACGAGGCGACGCAGCGGTCGGGCACCGTAGATGGGGTCGAAGCCCGTGGAGCCCAGCCAGTTCTCTGCTGCCTCGGACACCTCGATGGTGATGCGCCTCGAAGCGAGCCGGCGGTTGAGCCTCGCCAACTGGATCTCAACAATCCGGCCCAGCTCCTCCTGCGTCAACGGATCGAACAGGACGATGTCGTCGAGCCGGTTCAGGAACTCGGGACGGAAGGCCTTCCGCACCACGCCCATCACCGCGTTGCGCTTGGCCTCCGCGTCCAGCGTGACATCGGCGAGGTACTGCGACCCCAGGTTCGACGTCATGATCAGGATGGTGTTGCGGAAGTCCACGGTGCGGCCCTGACCGTCGGTCAGCCGGCCATCGTCAAGCACCTGCAGCATGATGTTGAACAGGTCTGGGTGCGCCTTCTCCACCTCGTCGAGCAGCACCACTGAGTACGGTCGGCGGCGGACGGCTTCGGTGAGTTGGCCGCCCTGTTCGTAGCCGATGTAGCCGGGAGGGGCGCCGACGAGGCGGGCGACGGAGTGCTTCTCCGAGTACTCGCTCATGTCGATGCGCACCATGGCGGTCTCGTCGTCGAACAGGAAATCGGCGAGCGACTTGGCAAGCTCTGTCTTGCCGACGCCCGTGGGTCCCAGGAACAGGAACGACCCCGTGGGCCGGTTCGGGTCCGAGATGCCGGCGCGGGAGCGCCGGACGGCGTCCGAGACTGCAGTGACGGCGGGACGCTGGCCAATGAGGCGCTCGGCGAGGCGTTCCTCCATGTGCAACAACTTCTCGGACTCACCCTCCAGCAGGCGGCCGACGGGGACGCCCGTCCAGGCGGCGACCACTTCGGCGATGTCAGCCTCGGATACCTCTTCGGAGACCATCGACGGCGTGGTGTCGGTTGCCTCCGCTTCCGCAAGTTCACGCTGGGCAGCCGGGATGTCGCCGTAGAGGATCTGGGATGCGCGGGTCAGGTCCCCGGCGCGCTGGGCCTTGTCGGCCTCCATGCGAAGGTGGTCGATCTGCTCCTTGACGTCGCCCACCCGGTTCAGGCCGGCCTTCTCGGCCTCCCAGCGAGTCTCCAGGCCGCGCAGCGACTCCTGCGCATCCGCCAGTTCCTGGCGCAGCGCTTCAAGGCGGGCATGGGATGCGTCGTCGTCCTCCTTCTCCAGGGCGAACGCCTGCATGGTCATGCGGTCGACGTCGCGGCGCAGCATGTCGATCTCCTCCGGGGAAGAGTCAATCTCCATCCGCAGCCGGGATGCGGCCTCGTCGATCAGGTCGATGGCCTTGTCGGGCAGTTGTCTGGAGGTGATGTAGCGGTCCGACAGGGCGGCTGCAGCCACCAGCGCGGAGTCGGTGATGCGCACCTTGTGGTGTGCCTCGTAGCGTTCCCGCAGCCCGCGCAGGATGGCGACGGTGTCCTCCACGGACGGCTCACCGACGAACACCTGCTGGAAACGTCGCTCCAGCGCCGGGTCCTTCTCGATGCGCTCACGGAATTCGTCAAGCGTCGTGGCGCCGATCATTCGCAGCTCTCCGCGCGCCAGCATCGGCTTCAGCATGTTGCCGGCGTCCATGGCGCCCTCGCCAGAAGCGCCGGCGCCGACGACGGTGTGCAGCTCGTCGATGAACGTGATGATCTGGCCGTCGGCGTCGCGGATCTCGTTCAGGACGGCCTTGAGGCGTTCCTCGAACTCGCCGCGGTACTTGGCCCCGGCCACCATGGACGCGAGGTCGAGTGACACGAGACGGCGCCCGCGCAACGAGTCCGGGACGTCGCCCTCCACGAGGCGCAGTGCAAGCCCTTCGACGACGGCGGTCTTGCCGACTCCGGGTTCGCCGATCAGCACCGGGTTGTTCTTCGTGCGGCGCGCCAACACCTGCACGACCCGACGGATTTCCACGTCGCGCCCAATGACGGGGTCGAGCTTGCCGGAACGGGCCTGCTCCGTCAGGTCGACGGAGTACTTGTCGAGCGCGGACTCGCCACCCTCGCTCTCGGCGGAGGTGACGCGCTTGCCGCCGCGTGAACCGTTGAAGGCGGCCGTCAACACGTCGGAGTCGACGCCGGCGGCGCGCAACGCCTGGCTGGCCTCCGACTGCACGTTGACGAGTGCGATGAGCAGGTGCTCGGTTGCCACGAACTGGTCGCCCAGCGTGTCGGCGAGGGTTTCTGCGCTGGCCAGCACTCGAGCGAAGGCGCCCGAGAGCGTGGGCTGGGTCACGCTGCTGCCCTGGCTCGATGGCAGCTTGGCAATCGCCGCTACGGCGGATGCATCGATGGCGACCGGGTCGGCGTCCACCGACGCCAGCAGCGGGGCGACGGTGTTGTCTGGTACCAGCAGCAGCCCGTGCAGCAGGTGTGCTGGCTCGGCGCTGGGGTTGCCGTTGGTCAATGCCTGCCGGACCGCCGAGGTGACGGCGTCGCGGCTCTTGGTTGTCAGCTTCTCAGTGTTCAAGGTGATGTCCTCCACAGGTCGATCGTCAAGTTGAGTCTACCTCACTCAACGTTGGATTGCTGCAGCCTGTTCCCTGCATTATGCGCAGGCACAACGAACAACCGCTCGGTGATCGCATGACCACCGAGCGGCTGTGTGGCTCCCGCCGGAACCGTTAAAACGAGCAGATCAGCTGAACATGACGATGTTGTTGAAGACCCATTCGTTGCGCTGGATGTAGGTGTAGGTGCCTGCGCCCTTGGGGGTGGCTGTGATTTTTGTGGCGAGGATGTAGCTGCGGCAGCCTTTGCCCCCGGTTGTTGGGGTGTCGCATTCGGTGCGCCACTGGCGGCCAGCGACGGTGTGGTTGCCGGGGGTGGCGAGTGGGTTTCCCTTCCAGAGGCTGCGGGGGGAGGGGAGGTAGGTGAGGTTGTTGAAGGTCCAGCCCTTGACGTGGGTGTATTTGCCGTTGACGAGTTTGATTTCGGTAGCGATGATGTCTGTGCGGCAGCGGGTGGTTTGGGAGTATTTCTCGCAGGTGGTTTTCCAGTCGCGGCCGTTGACGTGGTGGGTGCCGGGGGTGGTGTAGACGTCAACCGTGGGCGGCGTCGCGTCCGTGGGAGTGGCAATGAAGCCAACCTCGGTATTGTTGGACAGGATCATGGAGCCGATGATCTGCCCGCGGGTGTTGATGTCCGAGGCAGAGATGATCTGCGCACCGGCCGGCTTCGAGACAAGGGTGTCAAGGTCCATGACCTTGCCGTCCTTCCAGAGCAGGGCCTTGTCCGAACCGGCCATGGCGTCGGGACTGGCATTGCCGTATCCGACGACGACTCCGCTGTTGCTGATGGCCAAGGGGTACTGCTGTCCGAATCCGGGATATCTGGCAAGCCACGAGGGTGAACCCTTGGAGTCCCAGATGACGGGTACTGAGCTGCCGGCGACCACGGCGTAGCCGACTGCCACACCGCGGTCGTTGACCGCGTACGGCTGGGACATCCCGCTCCCGGCCGGGTTTCCCAGCTTGGCCACCGCCCTGTTGGTCCACCGGACGTTGGAGGCGCCAGCCTCTCCCACCACGTGGACGCCGTTGCGGGAGATTGCGCCCGCGCTGCCCTGCGTCCCCTTCGGGACCGGCAGCATCTGGCGTCGCGTGGGGCTGGTCCACGTGCTGGCGTCGCCGGTGAGGATCAGACCGGCTGCCGACATGCCGACGGCGTCGTCGACGCTCGGAAGCGAAGAATTGCTGGACGTCAACCGTGTGATCTTCCCGGCCTTGTAGAGGAACGGGCCCGTTTCCGTCTCTCCCTCGTTGCCGACCATGGCCTGGTCGTCCGAGACGGCCACGGCGTAGGAGTTACCGGAAGCGAAGTTCATGATGACGGGCTTGCCGAGGTTGCTGGCTGGCCAGAGGGTCGCGGCGGAGCGTTCCTCGGGCATGTTGGCAACGGGAAGGTTCCATGAGGCGCCCACCACGTCGCCCTTGTCGTTGAGGGCATGGGGGGTGACTGACTCGAAACCCCTGCTGGGGGAGATCACCTTCAGGGTGTAGAGGGAAGGGTCCGCGCTGGCTGCGGAGGTAAATGAACCCGCCATCCCGACAGCCAGAACAACGGATGAAGCAGCGGCCACGAGTCTGCGCATGGGAGACCTTTCAGGAGAAGTTTTTTCATCGTAGCTGCGCAAGCCGTTGTCAGGTGTGGAGTGCAACGATCAGGGCGGGCCACCCGCTGGGTTCGAAACGCAAGAAAAGGAAACGGGCCGGCCCCGAAGGGAGCCGTCCCCGCATCGACTGTCAGTGAGGGCTGCAAGAACGTCTTCAACTAGCGGTGACAGATCAACATCATCAGGGCAGCGGGTTCTGAGCGTAGTAGTTCCGCAATCGGGCGAAGCCGTCGTCGAGACTGATGTGGGGTGTCCAGTCCAGTACTCGACGGGTCTGACGCTGGTCGAACCAGTGGGCCGTCGACAGCTGTTCAGCGAGGAAGCGGGTGAGAGGCGGGTCGGTGGAGAGGTCCTGGCCGAGGCGCTGGCGGACCGCAGTGACGGCGTCGACGCCGCTGCCGACGAAGCGAGCCAGAGCGGCGGGAACGTGGCGCGACGGGGCGGGGGCGCCGGTGGCTCGTGCCCACTCCGAGAGGACTTCGCCGATTGGCCGTGGCTCCCCATTGGTCACCACGAGCGACTGTCCATGGGCATCCTCGCAATGGTCGAGCGCGGCGACGATCGCTTCCACGGCGTTGTCGATGTACACGGTGTCCACCAGCGGTGCACCGGAGCCGATGATCGGCAGCCGTCCGGCGCGGGCACGACGGCCAATGCGTTCCACCAATTGTGTGTCGCCCGGCCCCCACACCAGGTGGGGCCGTACAGCGACGACGGCGAGCTCTTCGCGGGCGTCGGCTGCCAGCGCCAGGTGCTCCGCCATCGCCTTGCTCCGTGCGTAGTTGCCGCGCGCGTTCTGCGGGTCCGCCGGGCCGGAGCCTGCGCCCACCAAGGAGCTGCCCACATGGGCAACCGAGGGGCTGGACACGAAGACCATGCGTGGCACGTTGGCGTCCCGGCAGGCCCGCAGCAGCGCAGCAGTACCGTCGACATTGGTGCGCCGGTAGTCCTCCCAGCGCCCCGTGACATTGACCTTGGCGGCGAGGTGGACGACGGCGTCAGCACCGCTGACTGCACTCGCGAGCAGCACCGGGTCCGTGATGTCGCCCAGGACCTCCCGGACAGG
>JBBSRQ010000091.1:0-12225 GCA_038242845.1 Propionibacteriales bacterium
AAGCTCCTGGCCACCCCGCCGGCGCCAATGTCATCTGCCGGAATTGGTACGGATTCCTCGCGGGTTGACATATCCGGACCGTACGCGGATCAAAGTGGAACAACAAGCGCGCGACCTGACGCAGCCAATTGCTCCCCCGGGCCGCGCGTTGAGGTGGCATTGCCAGATTCCCCGTCTCAGCCCGAGCCCTAGCCACACAGGATCGCAGGAACTAAGGTCAGCCTCTACAGGTTCTTCACAAGGCGGCACTTTGCGCGGCCGACAACCGCTCGGCATCGGTCACGCCACCCCACCTTCCACTGTCTTGTAAATGACTGGTCGGTGACATTTCGAACGCCGCTCCCGTCACAGGCCCCAGATCTGTGACTGCCGGGTTCTGGGGCCCGAGTCACTCCCGCGAGTGTGGAAGCTTCGACTTTCCCGTGCGCCTTGGGTTGGAGGGCGGGGGGACGACGGGGCCGATGTCCCCGTCCGGGGCCTCGTCCAGATCGACGATGACAGGCGCGTGATCGCTGGGGAGCTTGCCTTTGCGGGCGGCACGATCAACCCATGCTGCCGCGACCCTCTCCGCCACCGACGGGGAGGCCAAGACGAGATCGATCCGCATGCCCAGGTCGAGGTGGAACATCCCGGCACGGTAGTCCCAGTAGGAGAACAGTCGTCGGTGCTCCGGCCAGTGGACGCGCACCACATCGACCAACCCCAGAGCGGCGAGGCGATCTCGCTCCCGTTCGGTCACGTGGGTGTGGCCGACCCAGGCGGCTGGGTCGAACAGGTCTGCGTCTGTGGGTGCCACATTCATGTCACCGCACAGCGCCACCTCCGTTGGACCCGCTGCGGTGGCCGTCCTGAGCGCGTCGAACCATTCAAGTTTGTAGGCGTAGTGATCGGAGTCCACCTCGCGCCCATTCGGCACGTAAAGGCTGTGGACGCGCACGCCGCCACAGGTGGCACTGATGGCTCTCGCTTCAGTGACGCCGCGGAACTCGGGCTGGCCCGCGAAGTTGCGTTCAACGTCAGACAGACCAACTCGCGAGAGCAACGCCACGCCGTTGTATCCCCCCTGCCCGTGGTGAGCGGTCTCATAGCCAAGTTCACCCAACAGGCCGTCAAGCAGATCCGAGAATGCGGCGTCGGTAAGTTTCGTCTCCTGGAGACATACGACGTCAGGTCGGCGCTCCTCCAGCCATGTCAGTAGTCTTGGCATCCGCTGCTTGGCAGAGTTGACGTTCCAGGTCGCAATCCTCACCTCCCTGAGGCTACCCGCCCCCTCCACTTGTATCGGTGGTGATGGATCCGATTGTCAGAGGATTGGCTGTGGATGCCTTCAGAGCGGGAGATACACAATCGGGCCAAGTCCTGTTTCCAGATCTTGGCCCGATCGGGCATTCCGCAAGCCGGTGAACAGAGGCATCGGGACATCAGACAATCTTGCGTGCCATGGCCTTACCTGGGGGGTTCACTCCCCTGTAGATGGGAGCCCCGGCCGAGCACCTGTCGGGGCGGTGCTCGGCGCCGTGGTCGGGGCGGTGCTCGGCGCCGTGGTCGGGGCGGTGCTCGGCTCCGTGGTCGGGGCGATGCTCGGCTCCGTGGTCGGGGCGATGCTCGGCTCCGTGGTCGGGGCGATGCTCGGCTCCGTGGTCGGGGCGATGCTCGGCTCCGTGGCTGGGATCCGGATCTTGACAGCATCTGTCAGGTCGAGTTCACCCGAAGAGGATCCGACCATCACTCCGAAGTCGCCGGAGTGAGTGACCCACTTGTCAGCGTCAGGGTCCCAGGCGCTGAGCGGGTGGTTGGAAGCCGCGGGGTCGATGGTGATCGAGACACGCTGCTTCTCGCCGGGCTCGAGCCACACCTTCTCGAAGCCGACGAGCCGCTTCGGTGCCACGTCCGTAACCTCCGGCAACTCGAGGTATACCTGCGCCACCTCAGCACCGGCCACCCCTCCTGTGTTCTCCACGAAGAACTGCACCTTGATGGGTTGGGTACCGTCATTCGTCTTCGGAGTGACCGTCATCTCTGACATCTCAAAATCGGTGTAGGACAGACCGTGCCCGAAGGGGAATGCCACGCATGAACCGTCGGTGCAGTTCTCGTCGTACCAGCGGTATCCGATCGAGGTGCCCTCCGTGTACGTGACGGTCTGCTGACCGTCGACGAGGACGCCCGGGAACTGCTCTGGCGTGAGCGAATCAAGGAAGCCCTTGCCCTGAATCGGGTAGGTGAACGGAGATTTCCCGGAGGGGTTCACGAGTCCGAACAGCAGGTCCGCGGTGATGTTGCCGTCCTCCTGTCCAGGGAACCAGACCTCGAGGATCGAAGGGCCGTTCTCGCCCACCAGCGCGGGATCCATCGCGACACCGGCGTTGTCCTTCAGTACCAGCACCGTCTTCTCCACCATGTTCGGAGCTGCACCGAGGATCGCCTTGATCATGGCAACCGTGTTGCTGTTCTTTGCGACATTGTCGTGGTCCGGGTTGTCGGTGGCGATCTTGTCGGACCGGGACGCGGCGTACCAGTCGAGGTCGTCCCCTATGTCGACGAGTTCGAAACCGTCGACGTCGTCGAATGTCGCGCGGTCCGCACCTTCCTCAGCGATCGTGCCTGCCATGGTGATGACCGAATCCGCGTCGACAGCGAGCTGCACTGCCTCCTCGAAGGTGATCTCCTCGCCGTCGACCGTCGCGGTCTCGTTCGCGTCATCGACGAGTACGAGACGTACCCTCGCTTCCTCGTTGCCCAGCGATGTGAGGGCGTTACGGATGCCCTCCAAAGGGGTCACAGTGGAGACGGGAACGACGTCGGAACTGCCTCCGCCAGCACCCATCGGCTTGCCCACGAGTGAGCCACCCGCAACTGCCTGCTGAGCGTAGACCTGGGTGACCTTCCCGATCACGATGACGTCTGTGACGTCGGCCGAGAACGGCAGGGCCCCGTTGTTCTGCAGCAACACCCCACCCTGGGTTCCGATCTCACGAGCCTTCTTCCCACCGGCGTCGTAGTCGATGGGCGTCTGCACGAGGGGACGGTCGAAGATGCCGTACTTGAACATCTGGACGTACCGGCGACCCAGCGCCACGTCGAAGTCGGACTCGTCGAGCTCTCCTGCCGCCATCGCCGCCGTGAGCAGCTCGGGCGCCCACTGCTGCGGTATCGGCATCATGTGGTCCATGCCGGCCAGCATCGTGGAGACTGTGCTCTTCGTGGCGAAGAAGTCTGACTGCACATACCCCTCGAAGCCCCACTGATCCCGCAGAACAGTGCTGAGCAAATACGGGTTCTCACACGAGAAGGAGCTGTTGACCGAGTTGTACGCGCACATCACGGACGCCACATCACCGTCCTTGACCGCCATCTCGAAGGGGATCAGGTACGACTCCTGAAGGGTGCGCTCGTCCACCACCTCGTTGATCTGCGTGCGGTTGGTCTCCTGCTCATTGGCCACGAAGTGCTTGGCCATGGCGATGATGCCCAACTCCTGGACCGCCTTGATCTCTGCGACACCCATCGCACCCGTCAGATACGGGTCCTCACCGAAGTACTCGAAATTTCGTCCCAGCACGGGAAGGCGTGCCATGTTGAGGCCAGGCGCCTCGAACACATGCAACGCTAGGTTGTTCATCTCCGTACCAATTACCGTGCCGAATGCCTCCGCGACCCCCACGTCGAACGAAGCCGCAACGGTGGGCCCTGACGGTAACGCCGTTGCCTTCGCCGACGACGGGTCTGTGTACGCCGCATACCATTCCGTGGCCGGATCGTCGAAGATCGCCGGGTCCACGCAGTCGTTCTGACCCACGCCAACCGGACCGTTGGTGATGCGTAACGTCGGTATGCCCAACTCGGCTATGCCAGTGACGTGTCGCGCCCCCAAGCAGTTCGGGAGCTCCGGAAGGACCTCCGGAACTGCCCCAGTCAGTTGCTGCATCTTCTGGTCCAACGTCATCGCATCCAGCAGCAACTCCGCCCGCACCTCCGGGGCGAGCGCCGTGTCCGTCCACGTCAGATCGTCGGCCGTCGCGGAGGTAGTGACTCCCTGCACCAGCCCACCGGCTACCACCGCCGCCGCCGCGGCGGCACCCCAACGGCGCATCCTTTGGCGTAACGAACCCTGTGTGGGATTCCAGCCCGATTGTGTCGTCATCCTTCTTCTCCTCATTCGACGTCGCGGACCGGTCGTCGTCGACGCTGCCGCATGAAGATGACGGGCTGAGCCCCCCTAATCGCGGATTCGGACCGGATGCTTGATCATCTATTAGAGGCTGGGGCAGGACGAACGGGTTGCCATCTCTTGCCACCACCGCCCGGGACCGCAATCTGCTTTTGCACGCGCCGGGGGTGAAGTGGAGGCACTCGCCCCGCGCTGATTTGCCGTGCTGTGGCGGCGTGATGCAGGACTGATTGCTTCAAAAAGTGACGCAACCATCGGTGGTCGCGGGCGCCAACTCCCCCGCACTTCTTGCGACCACGCATCTGTGGAGCGCCGAGCCGGGAGCGCCTCGCGGCGTGTGGCCGCTCATAGCGGCGAATATTGGAGCCCGGGGCTACCGCGGCTCGGCGCGCAACCGAGAATACCTTACGGTCGACGAAACCAAAGCGGCAGCTCAGTCGAGCTCGCCGGCGCGCCAGAGCCGTGCGCTCGCCGCCAAGTCGTCGGCCAGAGCCATCAATCGCCCCGACGCCTGCCCGTCACCGGTACGCAGGAAGTCTCTTCCCGCTGACACCACCCGCGCAAAGGCGGCAGCGCGTTCCATCGCCATGGCGAAGTCACCGTCGAATACGCCTCGCAGGATGTCGTCGATGACGGAGCGCACCTCGGCCGGGCCAGTGGGATCGGCACCGGCGACAGCATGGTTCGGCTCAGAGTAGTGAACGCCGGCCGCGTACTCGCGGGTCGCGGCGTCGATGTCGGCCATCACCCACTCCCGCATCAAGTACAGCCGGTACAAGACGCCGGGCAACGAGCGAGCAGGGCGAGTGGCCCACAGATCGGCCAGTGTGGTGATCCCGACCTCCTCCACCACTGCCATCAGACGCCTTGTCACCTCAGGATCGCTGCCCGCACGGCCGACGCCGAGCAGGACCGCAGCTGTTTCGTGTGCCGCGTGCAACTGCGCCACCGGGTCGGTGCCCACCGCCATCGCGTCGAGCGCGGCTGAGTCACGCAAAGTGGGGCGGCGGGGTTTCGGTACGTCAGTCATTGGACTCCAGACTACTCAGGAGCCCTCGCCACACGAATCAACGTGCCAACCGACTGCCGAACTCATGTTGCGGAGACATCACCCGGCATGTGGTGACGGTACGTCCACGAGGTGAGGGCCGTACCGAGCATGACCAGCAACACGCCCCAAAAGATGTGGAGCGACGCCATGCCCGCCTCTCCCAGTGCGTACTGGACGACGACACCCACGGCCAGCGCCACCGCAAGACCGACATTGACCGGTCCCGCGGAGCGACGCAGAAGCAGATAGACAACGGCGCCCAGAATGCTGACGACGACGGTGATCACCGCGCCCACCCGGTGATACGGCAGATAGTTCCCCGCCCCACCTATGAAGGCGGCCGCCCACCCCGCCTGCCCGATGATGCAGCTGATGACGACCGTCGCCACCGTGCGCAGAATGATGAGGTGAGGATGAGGCAGTACTGGCCTTGGCATGATGCCACTGTGCCAGCTGCATGGGGCAGCCGCTACGGCCGGTTGTTCGGCTGAGGACGCGAGCCTCCCGACAACTAGATGCACCACGAATTGCCGGTGCTCGGCGCCGCGACCGAACCCAGCGCGAAATAACCTACATGCCTAGCGGAGATTTGCCTTACCGAGCAGGAGGCGTGCACCCCCGCGGCCCCAGCTGACGTGCCAGACTGGCTCCATGGCTGTCTCCCCCGCTACTCAATCCCCGATCGTCGTCGTCACTGGCGCCAACGGCTTGGTCGGCTCTCACGTGTGCTCGAAGCTGGTCGAGGCTGGTGCCTCGGTGCGTGCCGTCGTGCGCCGCAGCGGCACAGCGCCCCAGCTTTCCGGAGTCGAGGAGGTCGTAGGCGAGTTCGGTGATCCGGCGTTCGCGCATTCGGTCGTGCAGGGGGCAAGCGCGGTCGTCACCACGGTCCACCCGATGGGCTCGGACGAAGAGACCCAGCACCGGATCGCCGTGCAGGGGACGCCGGTGCTCGCACGTGCGGCCCGCGACGCCGGGGTGCCACGGCTGGTGCACATCTCGACTGCTTCGGTCTACGCCCGGTCACCGGAGTTAGGCAGCATGGACGAGTCCTCACCTTTGGTCGACGACGATGCGGACGATTACTCAGTGACCAAGCGGGACACCGATGTGGCGCTCGCCAAGGTCGATGGCATCACCACGGTGCTGGTCCGGCCACCCGTGATCCTGGGCTCCAGTCGTCGGTCGATGTGGAACTCGCTGAAGCCCGCCGAGATCCGCGATCACGAGGCTGCCCGTCGCGTGGTGCCTAACCAGACGTTCTCCTGGGTGCACGTCGATGACCTCACCACGCTGGTCGTGGACCTCGCGATGGGTCGGATCGCGACTGCCGGCGACCCCACTGAGGGGCCGCTCGAAGGTGGCTGCACAGCGGTCAACGTTGTCGGTCGCCAATACGCGACGGTGCGCGATTACCACGAGACAGTCTGCGAAGCCGTCGGCGTGGAACCGGTGTGGCAGGACGAGTCAGTGTGGACCGGACCATACCTCGCCGCCCGGGCCCGGGCTTGGGGTTGGACCCCATCGATTGACCTCACCGAGGCGCTGGAAGAGTTGAAGAACGACCTGCGCGGATAGCTGGCAGTAACGGAGGCTGCGCACTTGCTGCGCGCACAGCTCGGGTCCCGGCGAGGCATACTCGCACGGCCACCGGCTCCGGGGCTTCGTTCAGCACTGCGGGGAATCGGTGCACGTCGCCTGATCGCTTAACATGGGATGCCTATGAACTCTGTGCGAACCGCCGATCCGATCCGTACTCCACGCAACCTGTGGGGTCGGCTGATCACGCTGCTCGTCCCCGTGTCCGTTCTCGGAGTGGCGCTGAAGCTCCTGCGGATCCACGAGTTCTTCCCAACTGCCGGGGTGTGGGCCACAGCGGTGAAGGTCTTATCCGACGTTGCGTTCGGCGGCGCGTGGGTGCTGCTCTGGACTCTCGGCTGCCTCTTCACCCGTGGGCGTGCACGCACAATCACCTTCTACACCGCTCACGTGGCAACCGCTTTCGTTGGCCTCTTCGCCGTGCTCAATCACGAGTACGTGATCCGCACCGGTAATCCGTTGACCTGGCCCACCCTCATCGGCGCAGCGCGGCAACGTGAGGAGCTTGAAGTCGTGATCGGCTCACAGATCAGCGCCCCCTTCATCGGCTCGCTCATCGCGGTCGTCGCCGGGGTTGTTGTGTTGCCGCTGGTCCTCGGCCCGTTCCTCAGCCGCCTCCTCAGGCCAAACCCCAGAACACGCGTCAAGGCTGTCAGCGTGGTGGGGCTCGTCGTGCTGCTGATCGCAGCGGGGTGGAGCGCACCCACCGCATCGGCCGCCTTTTCGCTCGCGCCGCCCCTGCAATTGGCGATCACTCCGGTGCGGGCTGCCAATGCCTACCCTGGGGAACTGGCATCTGCAGCAGTGACTCCCACACCGGAAACCACCCGACTCGTCGGCCACGACGGTGATTTCCGCAACGTGGTCGTCATCACACTCGAGTCCCAACGCTCGGCGATGACCCTGCAGAACGTGAAACAGCCAGTAACGCCGGTGATCGACGACCTGACGAAAACATCGACCAGACCAGAACGCGGCTACTCGGTACTGCCGCACACTTCCAAGGCGCTGACCGCCATCCACTGCGGCATCGCGCCGCCGCTGGACAGCAACAACTCCGAGGCCGACCCCGACAGCCTTCCCGCCAAATGCCTGCCCACCATGCTCGCAGAACAGGGATACACAACGTCGTTCTTCCAGTCCGCCACTGAAAGATTCGAGCGGCGACGTGACACAGCTGACAATTTCGGGTTCCAGGATTTCATGTCCGTCGACCAGATGAAGTCCCGCGGCTTTCACCGGGCCAACTACTTCGGCTACGAGGACGACATCATGCTCGACCCCGAGCGCACCTGGCTGGAAAACAACCGCGACCGGCCCTTCATGCTTTCGATGCTGACGGTGACGGGCCACCACGACTACGCGCTCAAGGGCTATCCGCGCGTTGATTTCGTCGACGACCCCCTGCTCAACAACTACCTCAACGGCATCCACTACCAGGATCAGTTCGTCGGCAAGGTCATCGACATGTTCAAGGACCTGGGCCTGTACGAGAACACGATCTTCGTCGTGGTCGGCGATCATGGGGAGGGCTTCGGTGAGCATCAAATCTTCCAGCACGACGACACCATCTACGAAGAGGGCATCCGCATCCCGTTCCTCATCCACGATCCCTTGCGAGGGGGTGAGCTGGTCGACGGCCCCGCCAATCAGCTCGCCGTGCTGCCCACTATCGTCGACCTCCTCGGATTCCGAATCGAAAGCGATGCCGCTTACAAACCCTCCTTGATCAGCGGGGAATCGCAAGGTCCGGTGGTGGCCACCTGCTATGCCCGCGGAAAGTGCACCGCAACAATCGATGGCGACATGAAACTCATCCACCACTTCGGTGATCGGCGCGACGAAGTGTTCAACCTCGCCCTCGATCCTCATGAGACAAACGATCTCATCGGGCAAACCGACCAGGCATGGCTGGCGGAGATGCGCGACACCGCGCTGCGCTGGTATCTGGACACTGAAAACAGCTACGAGGCCTTCCGTAACCGTTGAGCCGACAACTCTTCGACTCACACTCGCCCCCGGCCCAGAAACGGACTGCCACCGTATTGCCCCGGCCACCAAGGCCGGAGTGCGTGTTCACGAGTGGTAGCGGCCGTGAAGCAGTACCTGTCTCGATTCACAGCTCACAGCGAGTTGGTGACCGAGGAGGAGGCTGGAACCATGGTCGGAATCAGTGACTTCATCCAGGTCACGGGCATGCCCTTGAGTCTCGCGAAGGGACAGCTCGATGGTTGGTCGATGCTGACCATGCACAACCCCAACGGTGTCTTCATCGCACTCGAGGAGCTCGGATATTTCCTGACGAGGCTTCTACTGAATTCAATTCTTGTTGTTCAGGTTGGGCGCTTGGCGTTGCACTCCTTCAAGGGGTTTGTCGGCTGGCAGTCGCTTCGAGCATCCGCATGGTTCCTCGGCGGCAGGCAAAAGGATGGCGTTGATGGTCACCGCGACTTCGTGACTACTGTGCAGCGCATTAGTATCGCCACCGAGTCGATCGTCTAGAGTTCGGGCCCAGTCCACAAACCCAGCAGCAAGCTCCCGTCGGCACCCTGGGAGCCACTGGATGGACATTTTCGCTGCGGATGCGGGCGTTCGGATCACACGGCGCATTCTGGTTGAACCCGGACCCGCGAGGCCTCCTGGAGCGGGACGACATACGATACGGACGTGCGCCTGCGTCCCCACCTTTTCGTCGAGCACGACCGTGTCGTCGCCGAGCGGCACCCGCTGGCCAGCGAGGACGTGCACTTCTCTCGGGCGCTCGTCGCGGCGGTACTTGAGGATCTGACCCGACCGGGCGACCGGGTGCTCGACCCGTTCGCCGGTTTCGGGACCACACTCCAAGTCGCCGAAGCCATGGGGAGGCAAGCGGTGGGCGTCGAGCTCCTGCGCGAGCGCTGCGACGCCGCGGCCGCGGCGGCTCCGGCGTCCTTGGTCGTGCATGGGGAAGCGCGCCATCTGTCGCGCCTCGTCGATGGCCCCTTCGATCTGGTCCTGACTTCCCCGCCATACATGGCCGCGGACGACGGCCCGGAAGACCCGCTGTCCGGCTACAACGGCACCAGCTCTTACAAGAGCTATCTGGCCGAGCTTCGGGACATCTTGACACAGTGTCTGGACCTGCTGTCGCCGCAGGGCCACGTCGTGGTCAACGTCGCCAACATCGACAGCGGTGCGCACTTCACCCCGCTGGCCTGGGACGTGGGGAGGCTGCTCGGTGAGGTCGGGTGTCTGACCCAGGACGTCTTCGTTTGTTGGGACCGCTCTTGGCACGACTTGGCAGGTGACTACCTACTCGTCGCCCGTCCCCGAGCCTCACAGTGGCCGAACTGATCGGGTGCACGGGTCTGCTGTCCGAGAGCCGGGGCGCGCCAAAGGACTGGAACGTGGTTAGTCAGCTGACTGACTCACTGCTCGTCTAGGACGAGGTCCCCTCGGGATGCCAACCTCAGCAGGCGGACGCAGGACCACTCCCTGAGGTTGAGGTCTCGTTCGCGGAGTCCGAGGATCTCCCCGATGCGCAGACGCACACGTGACGGAAAGCAGCAGCCCAACGCGCCACTGGGGGTCGGCGGCGTCGAGTTGGGCGTTGACCTCGGTGGCCGTCATGGTGTTGGGCTCCCGTGCCGTACGCCAACGTGCCAAACAGATTCTGCACCGCAGGACTGCCATTCGTGGCCGATGTGTGCTTGCACTGGACCTTGATGCGTGGCGGCTCCGGCAACAGTAGGAGGCTGCAGGATCGGCCGGGCCGATCTGGGCAACTACCCGGGCCGTTGGTGACTACCTGATTGAGCCTCCAAGCTGTTCCGTCGGCAAGCCGGCGGGTGGATGCAGGATTCACTCGAGCAGGGCGAGCTTCGCTTTCTCAGCGAGCAGGCCACGGGCCGCCATTCCGATCACCGCGCTGTAGGTGGGGTAGGCGAACTTCACGCCAGCGAGAGTCGATACGTTGATTCCTGCCGCCATCGCCGTTGTCGCCGCCTGGATGACCTCCACTGCGTTCTCCCCCACAGCATGCGCGCCGAGGATGAGTTCGCGCCTCCTGTCGCAGATGAGCTTCAGGAATCCACGCTCGCGGTCGTCGATCACCGCCCGATCGAGAGCCGTATATGGAAAGACCGACACGACGCACTCGGCGTCGCGCTCGCGCGCCTGCTCCTCGGTGAAGCCGACGCCGGCATAGTCGGGATCGGTGAATCCGCCAGCTGGCAACAAGTGACGCGGGGTGCGGCGGTTGGTATCGAGCACAGCGTTCTCCGCGGCGACCTCAGCCTCGAACTGCGCGGCCTGCACGAGCATGTCGCGCCCGTTCGCGTCACCGACTGCGAAGATGTGCGACACCACGCTGCGGAAGTACGCGTCGACCGGTATTGCGGACTTCACGACCTCTATCCCTGCCGCATCGAGCCCCAGGTCGTCGACATCCGCCGGCCATCCCGTCGCCATGATCACGGCGTCGAAGCCACTCGACTCCGGACGTCCATTTTCGCTCCAGAGCAGGGTGATGGAGCCATCCGCGGCGCTCGTGAGTCCGGTTACCGTGTCGATTCCAGTGCGCACGGTCATGCCTTGCTCGATGAACGCACGCGAAACATGCTCGGAGATCAGGGCATCGGATGCCATCAGGATGCGCGGCGCGACATCGAGCAGGGTGACTTGCGAGCCGAACGAGCTGAAGACCGTGGCGAGTTGGGCACCGGTATTTCCGGCGCCGATGATGGCTACGCGGTCGGGGAGCTCCGGCAACGTAAGCACCTCGTCGGGAACGGTCGCGAGCTCCGCCCCTGGCACCCGTAGCCTGCGCGAGTGACCACCCACACCCACGATGAAGGTGTCTGCGGTGAGGCGTCGGCCCGACGCGATCACCACGGTCTGAGCATCCGTGAACCTCGCCCTGCCCTCGAGCACGAGCTCGATTCCGGCGTCGTCGAACCGCTTGGCCTCACGCTTGATCGAGCGCACGCGGTCTACGCGCTCCTGCACGCGCGCGACGGTGGTCGCCCAGTCAAGCGGATGCTGCTCGACGTCAATCCCGTACGCCTCGGCGGTGCGGATCTCACGCATCATGCGTGCCGCCTTCGCGAGAACGCGGGTCGGAACGCATCCGGTATTCACGCAGGTTCCGCCGGTGCGGTCGCCCTCGACGACGGCGACTTTCGCGCCCAGCTCGGCCGCCCGGAGTGCAGCCGCTGTGCCGGCCGGGCCCGCGCCAATCACGACGATGTCGAAGTGGTCGGTGGCGTGGTCGGTCATCGCGTCTCCCAGTGCTCGGGGCTGCCGCATAAGTACCTGCGGCGTTCATGGCAAAGGATAATCGGCGTAATCGGGTGATTGGTCACGCGGCCCAGTCCGTCTCATCGCCGGAGCGCGTCTCGTGATACATCCTCACCGCCCGAGCGTTCAG
>JBBSRQ010000092.1:0-12189 GCA_038242845.1 Propionibacteriales bacterium
AACGTCGAATTGCACCGGCACACAGCCTCCACGAACCCGGGACAAGAACGAACGAACACATCATCCCGCCTCGGTTCCTGAGTAGTCGGCCGCGAGGAACGAGCGCCGACATATCGAAGGACGGCCCTCCACGTCACCAGCCCCTTCGATACGGCAGCAGGTTCGTTCCTCACCGGCTGCCACTCCGGGAACGTGTAAACGGGAAACGACCGCAGCTTCGTTCCTCACCGACTGCCACTCAGGGAACGTTCAATCCTGAAACGCCGCAGGTTCATTCCTCACCGACTGACACTCGGGGAACGTCGAAATGCACCGGCACACAGCCCCCACGAACCCCGGGACAAGAACGAACGAACACATCATCCCGCCTCGGTTCCTGAGTAGTCGGCCGCGAGGAACGAGCGCCGACATATCGAAGGACGGCCCTTCACGTCACCAGCCCCTTCGATACGGCAGCAGGTTCGTTCCTCACCGGCTGCCACTCAGGGAACGTTCAATCCGGAGACACCGCAGGTTCATTCCTCACCGGCTGACACTCAGGCAACGTTCAATCCGGAGACGCCGCAGGTTCGTTCCTCACCGGCTGCCACTTCCGAGCATGGGACCGGACGAGAGGCACCGAACTCTTTCGTCGCGGTCCACTTGGCTCACCGTGAGAGCCGCTGGAAATGGCGGATCCCACACGGTCACATGCGGTCGGGGGCGTCGATTCCCAGCAGGCCCAGGCCCCGGCTGATCACGGACTTCGTGGCTGCGCACAGCGCCAGACGGGAGGAGCGGACCTCGCCTTCGGACTTGATCACCGGGCACGCCTCGTAGAACGTGGCCAGGGCACCGGCCACCTCGTAGAGGTACCCGCACAGCTTGTGGGGTGCGAGACTCTCGGCGACATCGTCGACCACCTCACCGAAGCGGCTCAGCAGCAATGCCAACTGCTGCTCCGCCGGCTCCGGCAGGACCGCGACGGCCCCGAACCCGATGTTCTCGGCCTCCGCCCTGCGCAGGATCTGGCAGACACGGGCGTGGGCGTACTGCAGGTACGGGCCGGTGTCGCCGCTGGTCTGCACCATGCGCTCCGCGTCGAAGGTGTAGTCCTTCTGCAGGCTGCTGGACAGGTCGGCGTACTTGATGGCGGCCAGCGCAATGTTGGGTGCGGCCTCCGCCTCTGCGTCGTCGAGGAGCACGTTCAATGACACGGCCGTGCCCTCGCGGGTGGAGAACTTCTTCCCGTCGGCGCCGAGCACCTGGCCGAAGCCGACGTGCTGCGCAGCAACATCCTCTGGGAGGTAGCCGGCCATGCGGGCGACCGCGAACACCTGCTCGAAGTGGAAGGTCTGGGGCGCGCCGACCACGTAGATGATGCGGTCGGCCGCCAGGTCCCCGACCCGGTGGCGGATGGCGGCGAGGTCGGTGGTGGCGTAGCCGTAGCCACCGCGCTGGTTGCGGATGATGGCGGGGGCGTTGAAGCCGGGGACGAACACCACCAGGGCGCCGTCGTCGACCACCGCGATGCCCCGGGACTCGAGGTCGGCGCACACGGCTGCCAAATCGTCGTTGTAAGTGGACTCACCCGCGAGGTCGTCGTCGGTCAACAACACGTTCATGCGAGCGTAGGTGGCGTTGAAACCCGTCAACGACACGTCGATGAGCTGCTGCCAGACGCGGTGCGTCTCCGCGTCGCCGGACTGCAACTTGACCACACGGTCGCGAGAGCGGACCGCGAACTCCTCGTCGGACTTCAGGTGGGCGTTGGCCCGTTGGTACAGCGCCTCAGCGGATTCCAGGTCAAGCGTTCCCGGGTCGAGATCCTCCACCAGGATCTGTTCGACGAGCATGCCGAACTGGCGGCCCCAGTCGCCGATGTGGTTCTGTGCTATTACCGTGTGCCCGAGCGCGTGCAGAAGGCGGTTGAAGCAGTCGCCGATGATCGTGGAGCGCAGGTGCCCCACGTGCATCTGCTTGGCGACGTTGGGCGCGGAGTAGTCGATGACGACGCGTTGCGGGTACGACGTGACGTTCAGCCCCCCGTGCGGATCCTCGAGGATGGCGCTGGCAGCGGCGGCGAGCACGTCGGCGCGGATGCGAAAGTTGATGAACCCGGGGCCGGCAATCTCCAACGGTTCGCACATGTCCGACACGTCGAGCTGCTCGATGATCCGGGCTGCAACCTCACGGGGCGGGCGCCCCTCCTGCTTCGCCAGCCGGAGTGCGACGTTGGACTGGAAGTGCCCGAACTGTGGCTTCGTGGCCGGACGCATCTCGGGATCGACACCGGCGACGGCGCGGACACGGGAATCCAGCAGGGCTGGCAAGGATTGCATGCCCGTCATTGTTCCACGTGGAATCGGGGGCTGCCCAATACTGGGACCCGCTCCCCACTTGTCCCGACAGTGTTGAATGGGCACATCCCACCCGCAACCCCTGGAGGCACCATGAGCAGCGCACCGCTGAAGCAACTCAACGACGGAACGCAGATCCCGCAGCTCGGCCTGGGTGTGTTCCAGATGAGCGACGATGAGGCCCACCGATCGGCGCTCGCCGCGTTCGAGGCCGGTTACCGCCACGTGGACACCGCCGCCATCTACCGCAACGAGGTGGGTGTGGGCCGCGCCATCGCCGAGTCCGGTCTCTCCCGTGACGACATCTTTGTCACGACGAAGCTGTGGAACAAGGCGCAGGGCCGCGACAACGCCCGCGTCGGCATCTCCCGCAGCCTCGAGAAGCTGGGCCTGGACCACGTCGACCTATACCTCATCCACTGGCCGTGCCCTGCCGCCGGTCTCTACGTCGAGAGCTGGGAGCAGCTCATCGACTTCCGCTCCGAGGGGCTGACCCACAGCATCGGCGTGTCCAACTTCCTGCCTGAGCACCTCGACACCATCGTCGATGAGACGGGCATCACGCCGGCCGTGAACCAGATCGAACTGCACCCCACCTTTCAGCCCAACGACTTGTTGAACCACTGCTCGGACATGGGCATCGTGGTGGAGAGCTGGAGCCCGCTGGGCGCGTCGGCGGACCTGGAACACCCGGAGATCCAGGCGATCGCCGAGGCCACCGGAGCCACCCCTGCCCAGGTGATCATCCGCTGGCACCTCAACCGCCAGTTCGTCACCATCCCCAAGTCAGCCAATCCGGACAGGGTGCGGTCGAACTTCGCTGCACTGGACGTGGTGTTGAACTCCCAGCAGATGGAGACCATCGACGGGCTCGAGGTGGGTAACCGCATCGGTTCCGACCCGGCTTCCGTGGAGCCGTGACCAGCACACGTCACGGTCTCCTCCCGCTAACCTGAGGCCCATGCGTATCTCAGTGATCGGCTGTGGCTACCTCGGCGCAGTCCACGCGGCCTGCATGGCCGAAATCGGCCATGACGTCGTCGGCCTCGACATCGACCAGAAACGGATCGACGCGCTGGCAGCCGGGGTGGCCCCGTTCCACGAGCCGGGGCTGCCTGAGCTGCTGTCACGCAACGTCAAGGAGGGACGCCTTCGCTTCACCACGGACCCGTCGGCGATCGCCGACGCGGACCTGCACTTCATCGGTGTCGGGACCCCCCAGCTGGAGGGCCAGCTCGGCGCGGACATGAGCTACGTCAACGCCGCGTTGGAGACGATCCTCACCCACGCCCGGGTGCGCCCCGACAACCCTCAACTGGTGGTGGGCAAGTCGACCGTCCCCGTCGGGACGGCCCAGGGACTTGCCGAGCGCATCACGGAGGCCGGAAGGGATCTGCTCCTGGCGTGGAACCCCGAGTTCCTACGCGAGGGCCACGCCGTGAAGGACACCCTGCACCCCGACCGCATTGTCTACGGCCTCCCCGACGACATGGAGGCCGGCACCCGCGCCAGGAACCTCCTCAACGCGTGCTACGCGCCACAGATCGCCGCGCAGACTCCCGTGGTGGTCTCCAACTACCCCACCGCGGAGCTCGTCAAGGTGGCCGCCAACTCGTTCCTGGCCACCAAGATCTCGTTCATCAACTCCATGGCTGAGCTGTGCGACGCCACTGGCGGCGACGTCACGCGGCTGGCCGAGGCCATCGGGTACGACGACCGGATCGGCTCCAAGTTCCTGCACGCCGGCATTGGCTTCGGTGGTGGCTGCCTGCCCAAGGACATTCGCGCGTTCATGGCACGGGCCCAGGAGTTGGGGGTCGACGAGGCCCTGAGCTTCCTGCGCGAGGTGGACGCCATCAACCTGCGGCGCCGTCACCACGCGGTCGCGCTGGCGGAGGGCGCCGTCGGCGGGTCACTGGAGGGCAAGAACGTGGCCGTGCTGGGCATCACGTTCAAGCCCGACACCGACGACCTGCGCGACTCCCCCGCCCTCGACATTGCTGACCGGCTGCTGGGCCGCGGCGCGCACGTGGTGGTCGTCGATCCCGCTGCGGGCGCCGAGCTGCGACGTCGCCGCCCGGACCTCGACGTGGCGGACACCGTCGAGCAGGCCGCCACAGGGGCCGACGTGGTGATGATCCTGACCCCCTGGACCGAGTACGTGGAGCTGGACCCGGCGGAGTTGCTGCCGTTGGTCGCGACCCCGACGATCATTGATGGGCGAAACGTGCTGGACCCCCACCGCTGGCATGACGCCGGGTGGACCTACCACGGCATGGGGCGTGGCGTCTCCGTCTGGTGAGGCGACTCTCCGGTGTCGACATCCGGCACTGACACCGGGCTCCGGATGGTGCTGACCCGATCACGAACCATAATCGGCTGCACTGCAGCTACCACCTACGGGGAGTCATCATGGCGTTGACGATCGGCGACCACGTGTCCTGGAACACGTCCCAGGGCAGAACTCACGGCGTGGTGAAGGAGAAACGCACCAAGGACTTCCAGTTCGACAAGCAGAAGTTCACGGCCAGCGACGACGAGCCCATGTGGATCGTCGAATCCGACAAGTCCGGGGCCGAGGCTGCCCACAAGGAGTCCGCCCTCACGAAGACCAAGGGTTGACCGGCAGACCCCACACCCCTGGGCCCGCCCTTGGCCGGCCTCTGCGTCAGGTCAGGTCAGCTGCTCGCCGCAGGGACGGGTCGAACGGATCCTGTTGAGGTTTGCGGCGCGACAGCAGGTCCCATTCCATCTTGAGGTTGGCCGCCCATTCGCGGGCCTCGCCCTTGGCGTAAAGATCCGGGAAGTTGTCACGGGCCGTGAGGTCCCCCACCCCGGCGGCGTCGACGCCGATGTCGGTGCAGATGGTGATGGCACGCTCCAGGTGGTACAGCTGGGTGAGGATGATCATCTCCGTCACCCCGAACACGTCCCTGGCCCGCACGCACGAGTCGTAGGTGTCATAGCCGGCCGGGTCCTGCACCACCTTGTCAGCGGGCACGCCACGTTCCACCAGGTAGTCCCGCATGACGGTGGTTTCATGATTGCTGCTGGCCAGGTTGTCCCCCGAGACCAGCACCGCCCGGATGGTGCCCTTCTCGTACAACTCGACGGCGAGGTCCAGCCGGGCGGCCAGGAACGCCGACGCCCGCCCCGGATCTGCCCTGGCACCCAGCACCATGGCAATGGGCAGGGCCGGGACGTTGTCGACGTCGAAGGTACGGCCCGCCGAGACGTGCGCGACGTGGCGGGCACCGAAGAACACGGCCCCCACAACGGACGCCAGCGCCACGAGCCCGCTGAGGACGACGTACCCGAGCGCACGCACTGCCTTGCGCGGCCCGCGGGGTGGCGTGACGATGACGCCGCCAGCAGTCAGCGCGTCCCCTCCCCTCACACCCGTCCGATCACGAGCGGTTCTTCAAGTACCAACCCACCAGCGACTGCGTGGAACCGTCCTGGTCAGCCAGTGCCTCCGCGTCGCCGGACACGGCCGGTGCGATCTCCATGGCGAGCTGCTTGCCGAGCTCCACACCCCACTGGTCGAACGAGTCGATGCCCCACACCACTCCCTGGACGAACGTGATGTGCTCGTACAGCGCGATCAGCTGCCCGACCACTGACGGTGTCAGCTCGGACGCCATGATCGAGGTGGTGGGGCGGTTGCCCTCGAACACCCGGGCCGGCACGATCTGCTTGGCGGTGCCCTCGGAACGCACTTCTTCCTCGGTCTTGCCGAACGCCAGCGCCGCGGTCTGGGCGAAGAAGTTGGCGAGGAACAGGCCGTGCACGTCCGCGTCACCGTCCTTGACGGGGTGTGCCGGGTTGGCGACGGTGATGAAGTCGGCGGGGATGAGACGGGTGCCCTGGTGGATCAGCTGGTAGAAGGCGTGCTGGCCGTTGGTGCCGGGCTCGCCCCAGAAGATCTCGCCGGTGTCGCACGTCACGGGGGTGCCATCCCAGCGCACGGACTTGCCGTTGGACTCCATGGTCAGCTGCTGCAGGTACGCGGCGAAGCGGTGCAGGTACTGCGCATACGGCAACACGGCGTGGCTCTCGGCATCAAGGAAGTTGACGTACCAGATGTTCAACAGGCCCATCAGCATCGGCACGTTGCTGTTGGGGTCGGTGGTGCGGAAGTGCTCGTCGACGGCATGGAAGCCGGAGAGGAAGTCCCGGAAGCCGTCGGGGCCGATGGCGATGACCACCGGCAGACCGACGGCCGAGTCCACGGAGTAGCGGCCTCCAACCCAGTCCCAGAACCCGAATGCGTTGTCGGGGTCGATACCGAAGTCGGCCACCTTGTCCAGCGCCGTCGACACCGCCACGAAGTGCTTGGCCACGGCGTCGCTCTGCTGCTCCTCAGAGCCGTCGACGGCCCCCCTGGACGCCAACCGGGTCAGCAGCCACTCACGCGCCATGCGGGCGTTGGTGAGCGTCTCCAGTGTGGTGAACGTCTTGGAGGCCACGATGAACAGGGTGGTTTCCGGGTCCAGGTCGTGGGTCTTTTCCCAGCAGTCACTGGGATCAATGTTGGAGATGAACCGGCACTCGATGCCGTCCTGCTTATACGGCAGCAGCGCCTCGTAGACCATCACGGGGCCCAGGTCCGAGCCACCGATGCCGATGTTGACGACCGTCTCGATGCGCTTGCCGGTGACGCCCACCCACTCGCCGGAGCGGACAGTCTCAGCGAAGGCATACATCTTGTCGAGCACCTCGTGCACGTCGGCGACGACGTTCTGCCCATCCACCACCAGCTCCGCGTCCCGCGGGAGGCGCAGCGCAGTGTGCAACACGGCCCGGTCCTCGGTGACATTGATGTGCTCGCCCGCGAACATCGCGTCGCGGCGGCCAGCCACGTTGACCTCGTCGGCGAGCCGCAGCAGCGCCGCGACGACGTCGCCATCGATGAGGTTCTTGGACAGGTCCACGTGGAGGTTCGCGACGTCGAAGGTGAGTTCCGCCGCACGGTTCGGCTGCTCGGCGAACCAGGCGCGAAGATCCGGGCGGAGCTGTTCCTTGAGGGACGTGAGTTCCGCCCAGGCCTGCGTGGTGGTGGGGTCTACCGGCGTGTTCATGGGTCCCAGACTAGGCGCGTTGCAGCTCCCCGGCAGCCCCGGGCCGTCGATAGGTGGGTCAGCCGACGCTGATATGTACATGGTCGAAGTGATTGGCCGTGGCCCCACCGCGGCTCGACATGCTGCGCCATCCCTCACCGCCACGCTGCGTGGTCCAGATCTTCTGCTCATAGATGACCTCGACAACACCCAGTGACGATGCGTTGGCGCGCACCCAACGCGCCACTTCCCAGCCTGCCTCGCCGGAAATCATGGCATCGATGGCCTGACCGGAGCCGTGGTAGCCACTGGAGCCGGGACGGAATCCGCCATAGCTGGTGATGCTGGAGAACCGGGCACAGACCTTGCGCAGGACGCTGACAGTGCGGCTCTGCATGCCGTTCTCGGCATTACCGGCCTTCGAGCACGTCCCCGCGGAGTTCCCCGAGCCGGACGACTTCTCGGACGAGGACGACGAGGACTTGGTGGTGGAGGGCGACGACGACTTGGTGGAGGACGACGAGGACTTGGTGGTGGAGGGCGACGACGACTTGGTGGAGGATGACGACGACTTGGTGGTGGAGGACGAGGAGGACTTGCTGGACGAGGAGGACGAGGACTCGCTGGACGAGGAGGACGACGTCTTAGGTGCCTTGGTTGCGACGGGCTCTTTCTTCGTGAGGAAGGTGGCCTTGATCCAACCGGCGCGGTTCTTCCACGACACCTGCTGCCAGCCGTCGTGCGTGCTGTCAGTGACGGTGACCTTGCGACCTTCCGCAAAAGCATTGACCACGTCATGGTCGGTGCCGGGCCCGGAGCGCACGTTCACTGAGCCGGTGACCCAGCGGGTGCCGGCTTCCTTGCCCAGGACGCTCCAGTCCACCGTGGGGGTCTTCTTTGCGGCGGCGGGTGCCGCAGCGGCGGCAGCGGCCGGCGAGGGTGCCGGGGTGGGGGCGGCCACCGGCGTCTCGGACGGGACGACCGACGGCGATGCCACCGGGCTGGGCGCCGCGACAGCGGACGGCGTCACCGCGACGACGGAGAGCGTCGGGGAGGCCACGGGGCTGCTGGCCGCCGCGGAGTACGGGGTGGGGAGCGTCGATCGCGTGAACTCACGGCTGGCACGGTTCGCGGTGCGGGCGTCGTGTGCCGCCAGTGGGTCGGCGACACTGGTGGTGTCCTCCGGACCCATGGGGACGAATGTCAGGGCGGTGGTGGCCACGAGGAGGCCCACGACCGCCGCCGGGGCCAGGGCCCCGCGCAGCGTTGGGCCAACACCGGTGGTGCGGCCGCGGCGGGTTGCGTCGTCGTGGACTGAGACGTCCACGGTCTCGATGGCAGCCCTGCGAGCTTGCGACATTCGGGTCCTTACTGAGAGACAACCTAAGGTTTCCTCAGGATACGCTCAGGCATTGATATTTCCAACACCGCCCTCTGGCGTCGTGAGGGGTGGGCTAGAGTTCCTCCGTCCTCACGACGGGAGCCACCACGCATGACCGGAGCCGGCCCATCCATCTGGGCTCGCCGAATCCTCACTCTGATCACAGCCATGCTGCTGCCGACAACGGGGGCTACCGCCGCGTACGCGGACCCTCAACCAGGCCCGACCCAGCTCACCGTTCAGGCCCGCACCGGCGCCGATTTCGGCGTGGAAGCCTCCGGCACGCTCACTGACCAGGCCGGCGAACCCATCCCCGACGCACCCCTGCAGGCTCGAATCAACGGGGAGCCCATCTCCGATGCCTCCACCGGCGAGGACGGCACCTACACGCTTGCGTTCACGCTCCCGGAGGCCCTGCGCAGTGGGGCGCAGGAACTCGTGGTGTTCTTCGCCGACCACAACGGGTTCGAAACCAGCCAGGCAGCCACCACCATCACCGCACAAGGCCCGCCGGCCGCACCGCCGGCCCCACCGACACCCGAGGACACCCGGCTGGACGTCCTCCTCGACGTCTCCATCGCACCTGCCGTCGTCAGCGCCGGCGACCTCGTGACGATCGAGGGCACGATCACCGACGAGAGCAAGGCACCCATCAGCGGTGCCCGGCTCACCGTCCTGATCGGCGACAAAGAAAGCAAGGACTCACTCGTCGTCAGCGACGATGCGGGCACCTTCCAGACCTTCGCGGAAATGCCGCCCGGCACTCCGCCGGGCACGACAGACCTGGTGGTCTCCTTCGCCGGCGACGACTCCTACACCCCGGGCCTCAAGCGCTTCGACGTCACGGTCGACGACCTCCCGATGGGTGACGAGCCGACGTCCACTAGCGATCCCGCCGCCACCTCCTCCGAAGCCGATCCGTCCGCCACAGCCCGCGCCAGCGGCAGCCCGGCACAGGACACCGTCACGAAGAACCCCTCGACGGATGCCACGGTGGGCCCGGGACCGTTGTCGTGGTTCTACATCGCACTCATCGTGGTGGGCGGGGTCGCGGTGCTGATCGCCGCGGCACTCGTGTTCCGTGGCCTGTACTCCAACAAGCCGCCCACTCGCCTCGAGGATCCGGACCTCGACAGCCTCCTGCGCCCCGACGACGCTTCAGACACCGAGGAAGGTGCCCTGCTCAGCGACACCTTCATCGAGGACGACCCACAGGAACCACCCGCTCCACGGCCCTGACTGAATGCGGCTCCCCGTCCGAATCCGTCCCGCGCTAGGCGCGAGCCGCAGCCTCGCGGTTGACCTTGACGAACGAGCCGCAGCGGTCGCGCAGCATCCCCAGATCGCCGCCTCGCAGGGCGTCGCCCAACAGTGTCGTGTCGACGCACGCCGCCGGCGCGCCCGCCTTCATCCACTCGGACGCGGAGAACGCCCCGATCCCGCCGCGGGGCACCACACGCTCAGCAAGGCCCAGGGACCGCAGGCGCTCAGCCATCACATGGCCCACCACATCTGCCGGGAACAGCAGCGCACCCGCAGCACCGCGCGCGAACACTGCACGTACCTCGGAGGGGGTCATGGCCTGCGCGTACACGGGAATCCCGGCGTCACGGGCACCGGCCACGAGCGCGTCGTCGAGTTCGTTCGTGAAGATGAAGCGTGCCCATTCCTTCAGCATCTCCACGTTGGCGCTCGTCACGGCGCCGTGCACCCCGAACCGTGCGCGGGGACCGAAGATCGCGATGATGTCCGCGGTCTCGGCATGCCCCACCGGCAACGAGAACGTCTTCAGACCCTCCTGGATCATCACCTCGACTGCACCCACGAGGTCATCCAGGGCGACGTCGTCGAGACAGATGACCAGGCCGGAGGGCGCGTTCACAGAAGGCATGGCCCCCATCATGCCCCGCCCTGCGGCCGCCCCACCAACGAGGACCACACCCACTCGCATCCCTTGGGCAGGTGTGTCAGCCCCATCGATCCACCCCTAGGATTCCGCGTATGAATCGCTTGACCCGCGCACAGCGGCTGGATCGTCTTCCATACACCCGCAAGCACAACAAGCTCCTCATGGGATCGGGCGTCGGCTGGGCCCTCGATGCCATGGACATCGGCCTGATCTCGTTCATCATGGCCGCACTTGCGGGAGAGTGGGGGCTCGGCGACACGGAGTTGTCCGTTCTCGGCTCCATTGCCTTCGTCGGGATGGCTGTGGGTGCCTCAGTCGGGGGTCTCCTCGCTGACCGCATCGGCCGGCGCCAGGTGTTCGCCGTCACGCTGCTGGTCTATGGCATCGCCACGGGGCTCTCAGCTCTGTCCACCGGCCTGGTGATGCTGGTGGCGCTGCGGTTCATCGTCGGCATCGGGCTGGGGGCCGAACTGCCCGTCGCATCGACGCTGGTGTCAGAGTTCGCCCCCAAACACATCCGCGGCCGCATCGTCGTGGCTCTGGAGTCGTTCTGGGCCATCGGGTGGCTGGCCGCCGCACTCATCGGCTACTTCCTGGTGCCCAGCGTGGACAACGGATGGCGTTGGGCGCTGGCGCTCGGTGCCATCCCGGCAGTCTGGGCCCTGGTGATCCGCTACGGGCTCCCTGAGTCGGTGCGGTTTCTGGAATCCAAGGGCCGCCACATCGATGCCGAGGCCGTCGTCTCCGAGTTCGAGGAGGCAGCAGGCAGGGTCACACCCCCGTCCGAGATGGCCCCGGAGACGCCTGCGCGGGTCACGAAGGTGCCGTGGCGGGAACTGTGGGGCACCCGGTTCCGCCGCTCCACCATCGCGCTGTGGCTGACGTGGTTCGGGGTCAACTTCGCCTACTACGGAGCATTCATCTGGCTCCCCACCCTGCTGCACCAGAACGGCATGACGCTCGTCAGGTCATTCGGGTTCACGCTGTACCTCACGCTCGCACAGTTGCCCGGCTACCTCGTCGCCGCCGTCCTCGTGGAGGCGTGGGGCCGCAGACCAACCCTGGCAACCTTCCTGGCCGGCTCCGCCGTCGGGGCAATACTGTTCGGCATGGCCCCGCAGATCGCTGGCGCCGTCGCGCCCGGCAACGAGGCCGCTATCTTCGCGATCACCTTGGGTGCCGGCTGCACGCTGTCGTTCTTCAACCTCGGCGCGTGGGGCGCCCTGTATGCGGTCACGCCCGAGGTGTACCCCACCAACATGCGGGCCTCGGGCGCCGGCGCCGCCACGGCTTTCGGGCGCATCGCCGCCATGACAGCGCCACTGCTCGTGCCGCTGCTCAACCACTGGGGAGGCCTAGCGGTGGTGTTCAGCGTCTTCGGGGCCATGTTCCTGATGGCGATGGTCGCCTCCCTGTTCGTGCCCGAGTTCCGTGGCGACGCCCTCGAGGAGGTCTGACACCACCACAGGCTCAGCAAAAGGTGTCATCTCAGCGCATTGC
>JBBSRQ010000093.1:0-12025 GCA_038242845.1 Propionibacteriales bacterium
GTAGACGGAGGGGATGTAGCTCTTCACCGTGTCGTAGCTGAGATAATTCGTTTTGGCGATCTCGGCGTTGGTGTAGCCGCGGGCGATCATGGTGATGATCTGCGACTCGCGCTGGGTCAGGCCCGACCGGTGCTGGGTGCCTGACCCAGCCAGTTGAGCACTACCACCGAAAGCCTCTGAGATGAAGACGCCGCCGCCGTGGATGGCGCGGATGGCACTGGCCAACTCCTGAGACGAAGACGACTTGGAGATGCAGCCCCGGCACCCCATGTGGATGGCGGTATCCAGCAACCTGGGCGAGATCTCCCACACCAACAGCGCCACAGCACCAGCCAACGGATCAGCCACCGCGTCAGCAACGGCAGCCATCTCCTGCCCAGACTTCAATGTGGCGTCGATCAGTGTCACGTCCACCCACACCATCTTGCTGGGTCTCCAACACAGGCCAGAGACTACCCTTTAGGCCACAATGTGCGAAAAGGCCCCTGATGTGGGCTTGACTACCCACTTCGCCCCTTACAGTTATTGATAGTCGCACTGCTGATCCCGATGCAGGAGACTCGCAAGAAGCCCACCTTTGGGCCCTCACGCCACGGCGACCGCCGTGCCGCACCCACTGTTCGTGCAAGCGCTTAGGCCGTTGACCCGGCCCGAATCGCTTAAGCAGATACACCTTGCCTCGACAGATCATCTATCGGCAAGGTCGCTCATCCCAGCAGGCCGGTGGACGCCGCCTGTCCCATTCGATATTTTGGAGTACCCAGTGATGTCCAACACACCCAAAGCAACCAACCCCGTGACGGCCGACGGCAGCCACGCCGTGGGCCAGGCTGGCACCATAGATCACAGCGACGACGACAACTTGTCCTGGAAGGACACTCTCTTTGGTAGCGACCGCTCCGAAGACGTGAAGAACGTCTCGTGGGGAGCGATCTTCGCTGGCGTCGTCACGTTCTTGGCGATCGTCCTCCTTTTCGCTCTCGCGACCGCCTCCTTCGGGCTCGATGGTTCCTCCACCGGCGCCATGATCATGACCATCCTGGGACTGGTGCTGGGTCTGTTCATCGGTGGCGCCGTCGCCGGCGCCCTTGCAGTGCGTGCAGGATTCCTTCACGGCTTCATCACGTGGGCAGGCTCGGTTGTTGCCGCCGTCGTGCTGGCAACCATGATCACGCTCGGCGCCGCTGGTGCTGTGGGTGGTGTCCTGGGAACAGTCACTGAAGGGCTTGGCCAGGCGGTGCAGGTGCAGCCAGGCGATGCCGTTCCGACCCCCTCACAGGAACAGCTCGACAAGGCCGGTCAAACCCTGGAGCAGTACCAGGAGCAGGTCAAGCAGACCGCCCAGGACGTTGCCGATGCCGCTCAGAAGGGCGCAACTACAGGCTTCTGGGGACTTCTGCTCGGTAGCCTCGTGGCTTCCCTGGGTGGGCTTGTTGGGTCACGCACGGTAGCCAACAAGGATCCCAACGCCGTACGCACCACACGCCGCACCCGCTGAGCCCCACCAACACGCACCCATCAATACAAGCGACCTGCCGCCCCGTGGGCGGCGGGTCGCTGCTGTCCCACTCCATGGCTTCCTCTTACGCCGAGATGTGGCAGCAAGCCTGTGTGAGTTGAGTCGACCAGGCGGTCGCGCACCCACTTACCACCTCACCAATAATGGGTGGGCAATCCACCAAGGAAGTTTTGAGCTCATGGCCAACGCACATGTCAATAATTCGGCAGACCTCTACGAACGGGCGAAGGCCGTCGCCTGGGCTGCCGTGGCCGGATCGCCAAGCACGTCGTATTCAATGTTCGACATCATTGACGACGACGACCTGTGGCAAGCGATCTTCACCACCGCTTTCCTCAGCGTCATCCCCCTGCACGCAACCCTGGACGGGTGTGTCCAAGCGCTGAAAGGCCGTGGCGTCACTGCCGGGCAGGTCGCAGCTGTTCAGGGAACGCCGTCGGCAGGGACGCTCGTGACTGAGACCGACATGGCCACCGCCCGCCGATGGCTGGCCGACACCCTCGAAAAAGACTTCGATCACGATCGGCGGCAGCTCATGATCGTGGATTACGTGTTGGAGAACGGGTGGGAGAGACACCCCACCCGGCTGTCATCGCTGATGCTTGCTGTCATCGAGACCGCAGATGCCGCTCTCACCACCAAACCCCTGCTCCCAGCGCGAGGACCACAAGGCGCCCACTTGTGACACCAACAACCAACAGAGGCAATTCCAGAATCTGAATCGCCTGGGTTTGATGGAGACCCGGATTATTCGATTCCGGCCAGCTGGTTGTTGGTGGTTTCGTCAGCATGAATCGTGTTGCCGTACTCGGCAGGCGGGACTTCTCGGACAAGAGCGCTGGTTAAGCTCGCTGCTGGTAGGCCGTCAGGATCTCGGTCGGTACACGTCCCTTGTCGGCGACCGTGAACCCGTTTGCACGGGCCCACCCACGCACCTCACCAAGGTTCCTGCCCGTACCAGCGCCTTGACCGCTCCTGCTTGAAGTGCGGCGTTTCCCGAGATTGCGCCCCATGGGGTGGTGGGCGATAGAGCCCCGCTGGGTGGTGGGCTTTCGGGTTGTTCCGGTTGCCTACCGGTCGCCTTCGATGGCGACGGGTTCAGTGTTGTCGGGTTTGTAGAGTTTGTCCATGGAACTCTCTGACAGGTAGCGCTTCTCGTCGACTTGCCACTCGTCGTGGACATCGGCCAGGACGGCTCCGATGAGGCGGATGATGGCGTTGTCGTTGGGGAAGATCCCTACGACGCGGGACCGTCTTTTGATCTCCTTGTTGAGCCTCTCCAGCGGGTTGGTGGACCAGATCTTGACCCAGTGCTCTCGGGGGAAAGCGGCGAGGGCCACCACCTCGGCCTTCGCGTCATCCATCAGGGCTGCGGCCTTGGGATAGCGGGCGGCGAGCTCGTCTCGGACTTTTGTCCCATTGGGCCAGCACGAGGTTCTTGTCGGGTTGGGCGAAGATGGTGCGGAAGATCGCGGCCACCATCTGGGTCTCGTGTCGGGGGACGTAGGACAGTAGGTTGCGCACGAAATGGACGCGGCAGCGTTGATGGGCGACGCCTTGGAAGCAGCGGTTGATGGCGGCTACCAGTCCGGCGTGTTGGTCAGAGGCCACCACTTTGACCCCGGCCAGTCCGCGGCCCTTCAAGCTCGTGAGGAAGCCTCGCCAGAACAGCTCATCCTCGGAGTCGCCGACGTCGAGCCCGAGGACTTCTCGGCGTCCGTTGGCGGTGATACCGGTGGCGATGACTACGGCTTTCGATACCACCAGGTGTTGCTCGGTGCGGACGTGGAGGTAGGTGGCATCGAGGTAGACGTAGGGGAACTCGACGTGATCGAGTCTGCGGTCCTTGAACGCTGCGACCTGGGTATCAAGTCCAGCGCAGATGCGTGAGACCTCCGATTTCGAGATCCCGGTGCCGCCCAAGGCTTGAACCAGGTCGTCAACGGATCGGGTCGATACGCCGTGGACGCAAGTCCTCCATCACCACCGCGTGCAGGGCGTGGTCGATGCGCCGGCGAGGCTGAAGGATGCTGGGGAAGAACGAGCCTTGGCGCAGCTTCGGGATCCCGACCTGGACGTCACCGCCCTTGGTGGTGATCGTCTTCGCGCGGGTGCCGTTGCGCTCGGCGACACGGCTGGAGGAGCGCTCGTAGCGGCCCGCCCCGATCGCTTAGGCGGCTTCGGTCTCGATCAGCTCCTGGAGCACCATCCGCACTGACTCGCGGACGAGATCAACCCCATCGCCGCTGCGAAGTGCATCGAGGAGGTCGGAGACGGCAGAATTGGACAAGGTCATCGGTGAGACATCCTTTCGAATGAGTACTTGGCGGTAAACACTCGAAACGATCTCGCCGATGACCCCCTCATGTCAGGACGCCACGCCGCTCCCCGAAACCCCACCACTCCACGGGGCTCTTACGCGTTGAGCGTCCTCGTCCCCATCAACCTCGTCCCGCCATGCCGTGCGGGCGTACACTCGACCAAGCTGAGAGCCGGGGTGAGGAAAGTGTCTTACGGAATTTTTTCGTGGGCACAGCGTGGGAAATCAAGATTTTTCATTGTGTGTAAAACGTAGTCAGAGTGCATTTGATGTTAGTTCAACTCCTCTCACGCGCACAAATTCGCAACCCCCAGTTGACTAGCTCAAATGCCAGTTGACTGGGGTTTGGTCGTGTCTGGCGTACGACAAGGCTGCCCGCATCAAGGATTCGTATACCCACAGCGAAGATGGGTATGTCCGGAGCTGACGGCATCGGGTCATCTTTCTGCGCGATGAACCAGACGTGATTGTTACGAAGGTGCGCCGAGCCGTGACCGATAGACCCTACCCTCAATTACCACCCGGTGAACCGACGTGGCGTCGCGAACCTTGCAGTTCTGCTCGGCGAGCTGACCCAGGCCACCCCTGAGCAGGCCCAAGAGGGAAGCAGCGGGGCGGCCGCCTTGAAGTCCACCGTTGCCGATGCACTCATCGAGACCCTGTCGCCCATGCAGAAGCTCTACACCGAGCTCACGGAGGACACCCCGATGCTCCTGCCTCCCCTCCAAGCCGGCCCGGATGCCGTGTCCGGCGACGCGTTGGAGACCGTCGCTCGGGCACGTGAGGCAATGGGCTTACTGCCCCTCAACTGAACCGACCCCGAAGTGAACCTCTTCGACCCCGCTCCCCTGACCCGGGGAGCGGGGTCGGGCCTATGCCCGCTAGCTAGCTATGGTCGGCTGTCCACGTTTGAAGTCGACTGCACTGGTTCATCGAAATCAGCAGCGGTGGGCTGCACTGAGGGACCAAGATCGGCCGTCTTGCAATGCCGCAAAACGACTGTTTGATGAGCCACTTTTTTGAACCAGCGAGACCCAAGGGATCTCCGCTGATCGACAGTCTCAATTGGTTTCGTGAAGCTGTCTTTACGGAGATCGTCTCGCTGGTAGTGGCGGGGCGGCCCTGACGGAGTCCACGTCCATCCGGGCTCGCCCGTCGCGCTTGCTGTGGAGGATCATGACGGGTCAGTCGCGGGGCGGGGACTCGGACTGTGAAGGCGCCAGGCTCCATCCACGCATTGAACGCCGTCGCTTCTCCGAACGCGTCCCCATCAAGTTCAATCTTCTCCGGCCGTGACAACCGGGCGGTCAGACGTTTTCCGGTGTGATGCCGCAGGTTGCTGTCGTTGAACAGTTCACCGATGGGCGAGTCAGGGGCGGTTCGGCGCAGGATCCGGTTGAACCATGCCACGGTGAACCAAACAGGGAGCCAACCGGTCACCCCGCCCGGACGCAGCAGCATCAAGTCGAAGAGACCGTCGTCGACCTTGGCATCAGGTAGCAGCAGAATGTTGGCAGGCAGTGACCCACAGTTTCCGAGGATGAGAGTGTGCACGGTGGTGTGCTGGCGCCGGTCAGCATCGAGTTGGAACCGCACGTGCAATTCGTTCGGGTCGCGCAGCGACAGCACGATTGCTTTGGCGTAGGCCACCCAGCCCGCCTTGGACTTCAGGTCGTCGTCGGTGTTCTCGATCATCTTCGCGTCCAGACCCATGCCAGCCATCACCACGAACACGTGCTGGCTTCGGGTGCCGTCGTGGCGTTCGATGTCGATGATGCCGAGGTCGACGTTGCTCTCGACCCCCGAAAACGCGACGTCGATCGAGTGGGCGACATCAGCGAGCGTCAGATTCAGATTCCGAGCCAGCAGGTTTCCGGTGCCCGACGGCAGCAACGCCATACGCGTTGGTCCTGCCGCGATATTTGCCGGGTGTGAGGTGGCCCTGTTGCCGGGCGATCATCTGAGCGTCACTGGGGCCCCACGGGTGGTCGCCTGGTTGCGTGTCGTTAGCGGGTGGTACGGCGTCCCGTAAGGGCGAGGTAGATGGCGAGGACGATGATCGATCCGATGATGGATCCGATGATGCCTGAGGTCTGGAGGAATCCGCGGGTGGGGTCACCTCCAAGGAGTAGGAAGCCGAGGAAGCCTCCAACGAAGGATCCGATGATCCCCAAGAGGATTGTTCTTGGGATGCTCATGTGTTGTTTGCCGGGGATGATGGCGCGGGCGATGAAGCCGGCGATGAGGCCGACGATGATGAGTCCAAGGATGGTGGTGAGCATGTGATGTTTCCTTTGTTAGGGTGCCCGAAGCGTGGACTGTTGTGGGATGGTCCAGGCGCCCATGGGTGGTGAGTTCACAACCGCGATCCATGGGGCGTTGACGAACCGATCAAAGGTATCAGAGCCGCCGTTTGAGGGTTTCGTCAGTCTTCGCCGCAGCTGGTCGTCGGCTTGCCCGCTATGTCAGTTGCGCTCAGTATCGGGGGGTGCGTGGGCCGAAGCTGAGCATGCAGCCCCCCGGCATGGGTCGGATGTCGAAGCCATTGTCGAAGTCAAGCGGGCTGTCGGAGTCGACGGGGTGGATCTCTTCGGGCAGGGGGTAGGTCCGCAGCTGGTGGCGGGTGGGGTTGGGTGGGATGGGCGGGGGCACTGCGGGGCGGCTGCTGCGGGGTGTGACTGTGCGGATGGCGGCTCGCAGCGGTTCACCGACGGGGACTGTTGCCCCGCAGGTGGTGCAAGTTCGGCCGTCACGGTTGACTCCCTCACAGACACGGCAGCGCCACACCGGGCCAACCGGGTTCATCGCGGCCGTCGGCGGGGCAGCTTGCCGACGAGTTTGCCGACCAGACCGCTGGCGTGGGGCGGCGTCGCAGGTGTTGTCGCGGTGCGGAGCCCTTTGCCTCGGAGAGCACCGGAGGGTGTGGCTGCAGCGGCCGTCACGGGTGTGGTGTCGCTGGGCAGCCTGATACTCATCAAGGTGGCGTGGACCTGGGCGATCGTCGGGCGCCGGGCAGGGTCTGCGAGCAGCATGGCGTCGATAAGGTCGGCCAGCTCCGGGGTGATGGTGGCGCGCGGGACACGGAGAGTTTCTCCGCTGCGGATGGCGACGGCGGGCTCGTGGTAGGTGGCGGCGTCGAAGGGCGGCACAGCACCGGTGAGGAACTCGGTGTAGATCAGGCCCAAGGCGAAGATGTCGGATGCAACTCCCAGCTCTGATGCGAGGACGCCGACATCTTGGATGTAGCCCAGCAGCTCGGGGGAGTAGTAGTTGATCGTGCCCACGATCTCCTCGAACGGCGGCGGGTTACCGGCGATGTAGGAGCTGTCGAAGTCGATGAGCTTGCCGGTGAAGCCGAGCTCGGTGCGTTTCACCAGGATGTTGCTGGGTTTCAGGTCGCCGTGGACGATCCGCAGGTCATGCAGGATCTTCAGGCTGTGGGCCACCGACTTCATCAACACCAACTGCCAGCGCAGCCCGAGGGAAGCGATCCCTCCGGTGCCCAGGTCCTCGGCCTCCACCTTCTCGGTGACCTTGTAGTACTTGGCGCCCCAACGGAAGAAGTCGAGGGTCACGATCAGGTTGCCGCCATAGATCGACAACGGGGCCAAAGCCTTCTGCATGCCACGATGCTGAGCTTCAAACTTGGCGCAACGGGCTCGCTTCTTCGTTTTGGTCTTCTCGCTGCCTGGTGCGGCATCGTCGGGATAAGTCGGACTCAGGAACTCCTTGATGAAAAATTGCCGGCCCCCACGCTCAGCGAAGGTCCACTTGCTCAGACCCGCCCCGACGACCTTGAAGTCCTCCACGATCAGGTAGCCGTTGACCACGTCCCCGGCCCTCACGAGCCGGCCTGCTCCGGTGACGCCGGCTCGTGCGACGAAGGTTCGTTACCGGGCGTCTTGTCGGCTCGGGTGTGCTCTGCGGTGGAGTCCGTGCTGACGCCAAAGGCAGGAGACACGGAAGCGGAGTCCAGTCCCGCGGCGGGTGGGAGCTCGGACTCCCGCGCGTGCTCCGGTTCAGTAGCGCAGCGTAGGTACTGCTCGTAACCGGGTCGATACCTCTCCCACAAAGCCTGGGTGTCGTCGTGCTGCTGCTGCCGGAGCTGCTGCAGCTGGTGTTCGGCCCGGACGACGGCGTGGCCCAGCTCATCTATGGGGGAGACGAAGTCACTTTCGAGCTCCGTGACCCGGGGTGCGTAAAGCGACTGAAGGTCCGCGAAGTCGGCACCTACGGCCATTACCGACATAGCGGCGTCGTCACCGGTGACCGCGGAGATGCGGGTCTGGAGGGTCTGGGACCAGCCGGCGACGCTACTGGCCGACATCAACGGTTGCAGCACGAGCTGCTCGAAGTGCATCGGGGACGGGACGTAGCCGAAGCAACCGTCGGTGGCGCAGGCCAGGACGAACGGGGCCTCAAGCTCGACACGGCGGTAACTGACGTGGAAGTCAGTGTCGGCCGACATGGCGTTACTGACCACCGAGTCGCCGCGAAGGTTGGCCATGGCATCACCGTTATCGCGTAAGTCATCCGTGCTGAGTTGGCGGGCGCCATCGGGTTCGAACACGTACGCGCGCGAATCCCCGGCCCAGAACACGTGCGCCAACCAGGTGGAACCACTGCGATGGGTTCGCTGAAGGGCCACGACCGCCATCGTGGTCGGCAGGGCCCTCAGAAGCCGGGACCGCAAACCACTCTTGGGTGCCCTCAGTTCAGCCAACTGGTCTTGGAGGGCGACCTTGACTGACCGCTGAAGGTCAGCTGCGACATCATCACCTTTCAGATTCCAGTCCGGCACGAGAAGGTCAAGCATCCGCTGCTCCACCACGTCACGGGCGATACGCGAGGCTAAGTAGGCGCCGCTGCGGGGGCCATCGTCGGTGTCGTAAACCGTGCCCCCTGCGCCGCCCATGCCGTCAAAGACAGCCAACAACCCCAAATCGGGGCCGTCCCTCAGGATGGGATCGGAGTCCTCGCCGTGGTCGCGGATCTTGGCCAGGTTGAAGCCGAACGAGACCGTCGGCCCCGCCGCCGGTGCACCGAAGCCACGGCTGTCGGTTCCATTCACACCGAGTTACCGATCGAGTCGATGATCGTGCCGTAATCGACCTCGGAGAGGCCACCACCAGCCTGGGACGGGTTGTGGACGACATTCTCCCAGACAGCGGAGATGTCACTCCAGCCCGCACCATCAGGTGCGAACAGGATGAGCCGCTTGGAACTAGACCCCATCGGTCCCTGCTCGTCCTCCCACAGGTCGGTCAAAGCGCTGAAATCCGTCGGTACGCGGGAGGTGAAATCTGCAGGGACGACCCCCGGATCCAAGGGGTGGGCGGGCTGGTCAGTCCACACCACGATGACCTGGCGGCGCCGGTCCCCAACACTGGTCCACGGCGAAGTCACAGCCAGTGCGAGAGCTTCAAGCCCCGACTCGGGGGCATCGCCACCACCCTGGGCGATCAGACCGTTGACGAACTCGGAGAAACCGGCCCGCTCGGACGGCAATTCGTAAAACGGGGACTCCTCGAGGGCGGCATCACCATCGGCGGCGAAGTCGCGGAACGCGATCACCCGGACCCGCAGCTGGGCAACGTTCTTGCCCTTCTCAGTCAGGTTGGCCTGCACATCATCGTAAAAGCCAAGGGCGTTGCCCTTCACCGCATCGATGATCGGGGTCATGCTGCCAGTCACGTCAATGCAGAACACAATGTCCACGGCGTAGCTGAGACCACGGGGAGCGGCCATACTCGTCTGCGCGGCCACCGGAGACGGAGACGGAGTCGGGGCCGGCATCGGGGGCCGGTCAGCCGTCGCCGGGTTCTCGACCGGTTCCGTGCTTGGGTCCACCACTGCCGGGTTCTCGACCGGGGCCGTGTTTGAATCCGCGACAGCTGGGCCGTCGGCGACGGCAGGGGATTCGGTGGCGGGAATGTTTTCAGTCATGGTTTCCTCAATCTATGGGCCTGACGATTTGGGATCCGTCAGGAAACTTGCTGGCACAGCACCCGCAGGGCTGGTATCCAGGGATGACCACTCGCGGTGACCCTGTTACGGTGAACGACACTGCCAGCCTGAGCAGAGAAGACCTACAGCACTTCTTCACGCTGTGGATCACAGCTTAACGCTACAGCCACATGCGGTCTCTGCCACCACTCATTCGGGTGTGACGCTGGCGCCGGCGTCATGAGACGCCGTGCCCTTGCTGCAGACGCAGGCCAACATGGAATCTCCTTCGAACGTGGGACCGCTCCCTATAACTGCCGAGACCGTCGAACCGTTATAGGAGTTGCTGCTGGAAGAGCGCTGTGAGCCGCTGTTGGCTTTGCGCGTTGCTCCAGCCGCAGCCGTCGGTGGCCGACACGGCTTCGCGGCCATCTCCGAGCCGTGGCTGCGTCCCCGGTTTGAGGGACCAGCGTTCGGCATTCGACGCCAAAACAGGCGACGCTACTGAGGGAACTGAGTGCGTGCTCACACAGGAGCCTTCTTCACACGACTCCTGGACATGTTCTCGTCGGCGTGTCGAGGGTGTCGCACGTAGGGTCGTCATTTGGAAACTCGGCAGGGGGTCGTCTTCGGTCACTTCATTCTCGAACCCCGCTGCTGTGGTGACGCGGTCAGTGGATGTGGGGCTGGACAATGTGGGGGCCCGGCGGTGGTGAAAGCCTTGCTCGATGCCCCATCTGACGCCGTCGTGGCGTCGTTCGATCCCGATCTTCGTGTAGGCCGATCGGATGTAGGTTTTCACGGTGTTGTTGTTGAGGTACTTGGACTGGGCAATCTCGGTGTTGGTGTAGCCCCCAACGATGAAGGTCATCATTTCGCTCTCGCGTGGGGTCAACGACTGCCGTATTCCGTTGCGTTGGACGCCTAGAGGGTCTGCGGGTCCAAGAGTGGGCGAAATGAAGATCTCGCCGCAGTGGATGCTGCGGATCGCGACAGCCATGTCCTTACCCGAGGACGCCTTGTCGATGCAACCGCGGCACCCCCTCGAGAGCGCTGACGTCAGCACTTTGTTTGGGATCTCTCAGGTGAGGATGATCGCGTCACCGGCCAAGGAATTGGTGGTGGCATCCGGTGGCCGCGATGCCTTGTTTCTGAGCTCGTGAGGGTGTCGATCAGCGTGAGATCCACGTGGGCTGGCTGCTCATCTGGATCCACCACGATGATGTGTGGGTCGGTCTCTTGCAGCATCGAGGTGATGCCGTGCCGGGTGATCGCTGGCGCGTTCGCCACTTTCTCGGGTAAGACGCTCTTACTCAGCACGGCAGCCCCTACCCTTTAGGACCGAATCAAGATGATCGGGGCTCAGCTGGTCGAAATGAGCTTGGCTCTTCTTACACTAGATGGTGGTCGGAAAGCACTGACCCCAACAGTGACATGGGAGGTAGCAAATCGTGATCAAACAACTATCTGGTGCGGGTGTGCGGAGCGATTACGCCTACATCGGTGGCTTCGCTTCCATCGTCTTGAGCGTCGTGTCCTACTTCATTGCCCGCAAGGCCGGCACGAAGGACCCGAACAACAAGGCGCAATCCGACCGTTGGGGCCTCTATGTCGGCCAGTGGGCGCCCACGTTCTTCGCGCTTGGAGTCGCCCTCAAGCTCGAAGAACACGACCCGAGCTGATCCAGTAATCGCTGGATTCAGCCCCGCCGGGGCCCCGACGGCACAACCTGGGCCGCGGCACATTTCCACACTATTTTGGAGAAATAAAATGTCCAACACACCCAAAGCAACACGTCCCGTAACCGCCGATGGCAGCCACGCCGTCGGTGACGTCAGCACCGTTGATCGAGACACTGTTGATGACAACCTGTCGTGGAAGGACACCCTGTTTGGTAGCGATCGCTCCGAAGATGTGAGGAACGTCTCGTGGGGGGCAATCTTTGCTGGGGTCGTCACGTTCTTGGCGATCGTATTGCTCTTCGCTCTTGCTACGGCCTCCTTCGGGCTCGATGGCTCCTCGACCGGCGCAACGATCATGACCATCCTCGGACTGGTCCTGGGTCTCTTCATCGGCGGCGCTGTCGCTGGTGCTCTGGCTGTTCGAGCTGGCTTCATCCACGGCTTCATCACGTGGGCAGGCTCGGTTGTTGCCGCCGTCGTGCTGGCAACCATGATCACGCTCGGCGCCGCCGGTGCCGTGGGTGGCGTCTTGGGCACCGTGACTGAAGGTCTCGGCCA
>JBBSRQ010000094.1:0-12025 GCA_038242845.1 Propionibacteriales bacterium
CCCGTTCCAGCCCTTCGGCATCCACCACGTCCCTCACCCCGACGAGGTCGAGGTTGTCCGAAGGCACCCTCACCACGAGGTCATTTTGTCCAAGGATGCGCAGCACAAGGTAGAGACGGTCCTCTCCCTTGATCTGCCGAGTTTCAATGTCTTCGATGAGTGCGGCCCCATGATTGGGGTACACCACCGTTTCACCGACCGAGAAAGTCATATATTTGGCCCCTTTCCACAGGCAATTCTAGCACGACACGCCGACACAGTGTGGCCACGAGCTTGCGGAAGGCGTAGTGTGCCCTCTTTTTCATCGCGAGTCGTTACACGCCCCGTGCCGGTGGTTGCGGTTAGGATTGCGGCGACCGCCCATCTGAAGAGGACTTTGATGACCATGCCCACTCGCCGTCGCATCGGCACCTCTCTCGCTGCCCTGGCACTGGTCGTCGGCCTGGCATCCGGCTGCACCGTCGGGGACTGGCGCTACGACTCCCCACCAGCCGCCGGTGTCCAAGCGGATGTGGGACCAGTGAAGGTGCGCAACCTCATGGTGCTCGCCGACAGCTCGGGAGAGGGCCTGCTGCTGGGCTCCATCTTCACGACGCAGGAGCTGGAGCTCACGGACGTGGCCATCTCCGCCGAGCAGGAGGGCGGCACGTTCGCCGACCCGGTACCCGTGGACCTGACGGGTGATGTCTCGGTCAACGACGGACTGCAACTGGGAGGCAAGGATTCCCTCGTCGAGGGCGCAAAGCTGCAGGAGGGCCTGCTCGCCAGGGTGATGATGCAGTTCAGCGACGGCACCACTGCCGCGGTGGAGGCCCCCGTCATCTCATCCGAGCATGCTGACTACAAGGACGCGTGGGCACAGGCGCAGGCCTGATCCTCACATCTCGAACTTGTATCCGAGTCCCCGCACGGTGACGAGCCGGCGCGGGGACGCCGGATCCTTCTCAATCTTTGCGCGCACCCGCTTGATGTGGACGTCCAGCGTCTTCGTGTCGCCGAAGTAGTCGCTTCCCCAGACGCGTTCGATGAGTTGCCCCCGCGTCATCACACGCCCCGCATTGCGCAACAGGAATTCGAGCAGTTCGAACTCGCGCAGAGCGAAGCGGACCTCCACGCCCTCGACGGTGACCTGGTGTCGGTCCACATCGAGCCGGACGCCGTCGACCTGGACGACGGTGCTGAGCAGCCCTTGGTCCTGCCCCCGCCGCAGAACGGCCCGGATGCGGGCCACCAGCTCACGGTGGCTGAAGGGTTTGGTGACATAGTCGTCGGCGCCGAGCTCGAGCCCGACCACCTTGTCCACCTCGGAGTCACGGGCCGTGACCATGACGATGGCGACGTTACCGCGAGCGCGCAGCTGGCGACACACCTCCGTTCCGGGCATGCCGGGCATCATGAGGTCCAGCAGGACAAGGTCGGCTCCGGTCCTGTCGAATTCGGCCAGCCCCGAAGCCCCGTCAGGTGTGGCGAAGACGTCGTAGCCCTCGATGCCGAGCATGTAGGTCAGGGCCTCCCGGTAGGACTCCTCGTCCTCCATGATGAGGATGCGTGTCACGGTGTGTCCCCTTCCGCCGAGGCGGGAAGGCGCAGGGTGAAGGTGGATCCCTGCCGGGGGCGGGACCAGACGCTGATGCTGCCGCCGTGGGCCTGGGCGATGTGGCGCACAATGGACAGGCCCAGGCCTGTGCCGCCGCTCTCCCTGCTTCGTCCGTAGTCCACCCGGTAGAACCTCTCGAAGATGCGTTCCTGCTCGTCGACGGCGATCCCGATGCCATTGTCCGACACCTTGATGTCGACCACGGGGTCCTGACCCACCGTCTCCCCGGACACGGTGACGGTCACACGTGCCTTGCGGCCGGAGTAGGTGATGGCATTCTGGATGAGGTTGGCCACGGCGTCGACGAGTTGCCACCGATCCCCCACCACCTGGGCGGGCCTGTCCTGGGCACGTGTCAGCACGACCCCCCGATTCTCCGCCGACGCCCTGGAGCGCGCCATCGCCTCATCGATGATGTCCTCGACGTCGACGGTCTCGAGTGCAGTTGCCGGGTCGGATGACTGCAGACGCGACAGGTCGATGATCTGGGCCACCAGTTCCGCGAGTCGCGCAGACTCCATCTGCAGACGGGAGGCGAACCGGGAGACCGCCACGGGGTCGTCACTGGCCGCCTCCACCGCCTCAGCGAGGATCCCGATGGCGCCCACCGGTGTCTTGAGCTCATGGGAGACGTTGGCCACGAAGTCGCGCCGCACGGCCTCGACGCGCTGGGTGGCGGACTCGTCCTCGGCGATCACCAGCACGACGCCGTCCTCCAGCGGGACCACCCGCCCCATGAGCTGCACGACGTCGACACCGGGTTCGCGTTCCCGCTCGATGTGTCCGCGGAAGATCTCCCCGCTCGTGCGCACGCCGCGCACAAGTTCCAGCAGTTCGGGGAAGCCGACGCGGGATCCACGGGCCAGGCCCATCACGAGCGCCGAATGGTTGGTGGTGAGCACCTCGTCGTGCGAGCCGACGAGCATGGTGCCCGCACGCAGTGCGCCGACCACCCTGGACATGTCGGTGGACGCCACGCTGCCGGCGCGCGGCGCGCTCAGGTGCTGGCGCCCCTCGAGAGTCCTGCGGATCGCGAGGACGAGGATCACCAGCAGGAGCGTCGTGAGGGCCCCGACGAGACCCGCGAGCACAGGCGGCATGTCGGCCATCCTAGGGCCACGGCCGCGGGTGCTTCGCTGCCGCGTTCCCACCCCGCGCACGTCGTTCACCCATAGTTCATCGCGGTGCAACCCGTGTGTCACCGGAGTCCCCCTAGTATCGGGGTCAACGGCGGACGAAAGGCGGCAACGATGCGTGCCAATTACCATGAGGAACTCAGCAGTGTGCTGGACAAGCTGCACGAAATGGCGGGGCTGGTGGAGACGGCCATGATCGAGGCCTCCTCCTCCCTGCTGGAGCCAGATCTGGCACAGGCGGAGCGCGTCATCTCCAACGACGCCCGACTTGATGAGATGCACGAGGAACTGGAGTTCAAGTGCCTCTCCCTCCTCGCACTGCAGGCGCCCGTCGCCGGGGAGTTGCGCACCATCGTGTCCACGATCCGCGTGGTGTTCGAACTGGCGCGCATGGGCGACCTGTCGGCGCACGTCGCCAAGATCGCACGGCTGCGCTACCCCGATCACGCGGTGGTCACCGACCTGGAGCCCAACTTCAAGCGCATGGCCGAGGTGTGCATCGAGATGATCGACCTGGCCGCTGCGAGCCTGCGGGACCGCGACGCCAAGCAGGCACGGAGGATGGCCGAGATCGACGAGGAGATGGACACGCTGCGCAGCGAACACTTCGACGTCATCCTGGCCGGGGAGTGGGGAGGCACCACCGAGCAGGCCGTCGATGCCGCCCTTCTGGGACGCTACTTCGAACGCTTCGCCGACCACGCCGTGGCCGTGGCGCGGCGCGTCATCTACATCATCACGGGTGACACGCCTGAGGGCGTTGATTGGCCCAACGCCTGAGAGCCTATGGTGGAGGCGTGCAGTGGAGGAGAGTGACAGTTGTCGCGGTGGTGACCGCACTTGCCCTGACTGCGTGTTCCACCGGTGCTGCACCCCCGAGCGTCGTTGTCTCCACCGCTGCCGCCCCCACATCGTCCGCCGCCCCAACGCCACCATCCACCAGTGCCGCCGCGTTGACGCCTGCGACCTCGGCGCCGCCGACGTCGGCTCCGCCATCCTCAGCACCGCCATCCTCAGCACCGCCTGTGGCGGCGAGCACCCCACCTGCCTCCGCCCTCGACCCGTCGCCCACCGGGACAACCCTGACGCCGGGTGCGTCCGGGGTGTACGCCACCTCCGACGTGCACGCCTGGGTGACGGACCCCACGTCGGCCCCCGGCAAGCTGGTGTTCCTCACCTTCGATGACGGACCCAACACCTCCACCAGCATCAAGGTCCTTGACCTCCTCAAGGCCGCTGGCGTGCACGCCACCTTCTTCGTCGTGGGCAACGAGGTTCCGGACGCCCCCGAGGTGCTGAAGCGTGAGATCGACGAGGGACACAGGATCGCCCTTCACAGCCTGACCCACGACTACAAGAAGCTGTACCCGGGCCGCAGCGCGAACGCAGCGCGCGTGGCACTTGAGTTCGACGAGACGATGTCCGCCGTCCGCGCCGTACTGGGGAAGGACTTCACCACCACCGCGTGGCGCTACCCCGGCGGGCACATGTCCTGGAAGAACATGGCCGCATCGGACGCCGAACTCGAGGCCAGGGGCGCCACCTGGCTCGACTGGAATGCCATGACCGGGGACGCGGAGCCCAAGAAGCGCCGCCCCGCCACCGTGGACGCCATGGTCACGATGGCCACCCAGCCCATCACCGACGGCATGCAGGTGGTGGTGATGCTCGCGCACGATTCCCACGGCAAGGACCTGACCGTGGCGTCGATGCCCCGCATCATCGAGGCGTACAGGGCGGCCGGGTACGACTTCGGCACCCTGTCCTGAGACTGTCCCCGCGATGCCGATAGGGTGGTCACCATGACTGGAAAGCTCATCCTGCTCCGCCACGGCGAGAGCGAATGGAATGCCAAGAACCTGTTCACCGGTTGGGTGGACGTCGACATCAACGACAAGGGCGAGACCGAGGCCAGGCGTGCAGCCGAGCTGTTGAAGGACGAGGGCCTGCTCCCCGACGTCGTGCACACCTCGCTGATGCGTCGCGCCATCCACACCGCCAACCTGACGCTGGACGGCTGCGACCGCCACTGGATCCCCGTTCGCCGCAGTTGGCGACTCAACGAGCGCCACTACGGCGCGCTGCAGGGACTCGACAAGACCCAGACGCGCGACAAGTACGGCGAAGAGCAGTTCATGAAGTGGCGTCGCAGCTACGACACCCCGCCGCCTCCGATTGAGAAGGACAGCGAGTTCAGCCAGTTCAATGACCCCCGCTACGCCGACATCCCGGAGGCTGAGCGCCCGCTGACGGAGTGCCTCAAGGACGTCGTGAAGCGGATGCTGCCGTACTGGTCCTCCGACATCATCCCCGACTTGGAGGCCGGGAAGACCGTCCTGGTGGCTGCCCACGGCAACTCGCTGCGCGCGCTCGTGAAGCACCTGGACAACGTCTCCGACGAGGACATCGCAGGCCTGAACATTCCCACCGGTGTGCCCCTGTACTACGAACTGAACGACGACCACATGCCCGTGACCGTCGGGGGCCGCTACCTCGACCCGGAGGCCGCAGCCGCGTCCATCGAGGCCGTGAAGAATCAGGGCAAGAAGTAGCACCAGCCCATGAACAACCGAATTGCTGTCGTCACCGGGGCCTCCTCCGGAATTGGGGCCGCCACCGCTCGTCGTCTCGCCGCCGAGGGTTTCCACGTGGTGTGCGCCGCCCGCCGCAGCGAGCGCATCCAAGAGCTGGTCCGCGAGATCGGCGGACGCGCAGTGACCTGCGACATCACCTCCGACGAGGACGTCGCGAGGCTGGTGGACGCCGTCGGTCCTCGCCTGGACGTGCTGGTCAACAACGCCGGGGGGGCCTTCGGCATGGAGCCGGTGGCCGAGGCCGATCTCGATGCCTGGTCACAGATGTTCGCACTGAACGTCGTGGGCACCACCCGCGTGACCAAGGCGATGCTCCCAGCACTCGTCTCGGCCGAGGGTGTGGCCGTGTTCGTGACCTCCACAGCCGCGGAGGCCGCGTACGCGGGAGGTGCCGGGTACTGCGGGGCCAAGGCGGCCGAGAAATTCGTCAAGGACGCTCTCCGGGTGGAACTCGTCGACAAGCCGGTACGGTTCTGCGAGGTCGCACCGGGCATGGTGCACACCGATGAGTTCTCCCTCACCCGCTTCAACGGGGACGTCGAGCGCGCCGACGCCGTCTACGGTGGTGTGGCGCACCCCTTGGTGGCCGACGACGTTGCCGACGTCATCGTCTGGGTGGCCACGCGACCCTCCCACGTCAACATCGACTCCGTGGTGGTGCGCCCCCGCGCCCAGGCCAACCAACAGACGGTGCACCGCACCTCCTGAGTGGTTCATCCGGGGTGTGGGCCGGTGCTCACCCGCAGGATGTGGTGCAATTCGTCGCGTGTGAGTTCGATGGGGTTGCCCTTCATGGAGCTGGCGCGCAGCGCCCCGTCCACGACGGCCTCCACGTCCCCCCGATCAACACGCAGGGTGGGGAGCGGCAGCCTGGCCTCCAACGCGGCGAGCCAGTCCAGCAGGGCAGCCACGTTGTGCTCCCCCGTGACGGCCTCTGCCGCGACGGCGTAGGCCGCCAGGGCCGGGTTGGTGGGATCACGCTCCCGCAGCGCCGCGATGTTCGTGGCCGTGGTGGCGCGCAGCAGGGCAGCACACACCGCGCCGTGTGCGGCGCCGGTCACCCCACCCAACACCCCCGCGAGTCCGTGGACGGCGCCCAGCTTCGCGTTGGCGAGCGACAGGCCGCCCATCAGGGAGCACAACGCCATGTCCGTGCGGGCATCGAGGTCCTCGCCGTGCTCCACGGTCCGCACGAGGCTGCGGCCCCCTGCACGCAGGCCAGCCACGGCGAGGGCATCCACCACGGGGTTGGCGAACCGCGAAGTCAGCGGCTCCAGGCACTGCGTGATGGCATCCATGCCGGACTGCGCCGTCACCAAGGCCGGGCAGCTGAGCGTCAACTCGGGGTCGATGAGTGCGACGTCAGCCAGCATCGCCGGTGACCGCAGGGACACCTTGACACAGTGTGTTCTCGAGGTGAGAACCGCGTTGGAGGTGACCTCGGCCCCCGTCCCGGCGGTCGTGGGGACAGCGATGAACGGCAAGGCGTGGTGCGGCAGTGGTCTGCCGGCGCCGATCACCTCGGCGTGCTCCATGGGGTCGGCGTCGGAGACAGCCAGGATCGCGACCGCCTTGGCGAGATCCAGCACCGCTCCCCCGCCGATACCGACGATGTGATCGGCCCGCGCGGCCCGCGCTGCCGCGACGGCGTGCCGTGCATCGTCGAACGTGGGCTCACCGATCAGCGCGTGAGAGCCGGCCGGCGACAGCGATGCTGTGTGGCGCGCTGTGCGGTCCGGGGCACCGCCGGTGACCACGAAAGCACGGCTCCCGCACCGCCTGCTGTGCTGGCCCAGTTCCGCCACCGTACCGGGGCCGAAAACGATCCGTGTGGCCGTGGCAAACGTGAAGTCGCTCATGGACGTCACTGTGCCATCAATGCCGCAGGCATGCCTCGGTGACGACAACACCCCGCCGACTGGGAGCTGGCGGGGCGTCTGTCTTGTCTCTGGGTCAGAGCTCGATGAGCGCCTGTCCACCCTGCACCGGATCACCAGTGGCCACCAGGACGGCGGACACCTTGCCGGCCGCAGGTGCTGTGATCTCGGTCTCCATCTTCATGGCCTCGAGGACGAGCAGGACCTGTCCGGCCTCGATCTCGTCACCTTCGATTACGTTGATCTTCGCGACGGACCCGGCCAGCGGGGCCACGACGGCGTTGGAGCTGACGGCGCTCACGGAGGCGGTGGTGGGAACGGCATGGTTACCGGTCCCGCCGATGATGATGGGGCCGAGGCCCTGTCGCTCCTCCTCCTCCACCTCCACGTCGATCTCGTACTCCGTCTGGTTGACGGTCACCAACAGCTTCATCTCAAATTCTCCTGGGGTCGATCAGCGTGAATGGGGGACGGTTCGGTCGTGGACCCGACCGCGGCTCGCAGCGGCCCAACGGCCCTGCGATCCGTAGCGGATGGCCCGCACCTTGGCCTTGTGGCCGAAGTACGCAGCAACAGCCGCCCCGATGAGCACGAGGTCTGCCTCCGGCACCTGCTCGTGACCCTCCAACGTTTCGACGCGTGCCTGCAGAGCCTGCATCTGTTGGGTCAGCGACGCAATGGTTGCCCTGAGTTCCTCGGGTGACATGTCGTTCATGGTTTCACCTTTTTGATCAGGCCGGACCGAGGCCGTGCTTCTTCGCGGGGCGGATTTCGCGCTTCCCGACGAGGAGTTCCAGGGCCATGGCGATCTGGTGACGGGTGTCGGCGGGGTCGATGATGTCGTCGACGAGTCCGCGGCTGGCAGCCATGTACGGCGTCGAGAACGTCTCGCGGTACTCCTCCACCAGTTCGCTGCGACGCGCATCCTTGTCCTCAGCCGCCTCTATCTCGCGGCGGAAGACAACGCCTGCGGCCCCCTCGGCACCCATCACGGCAATCTCCGCGGTCGGCCAGGCAAACACCTTGTCGGCGCCGAGGTCCTTCGAGCACATCGCCAGGTAGGCACCGCCGTAGGCCTTGCGGAGCACGACGGTGATCTTCGGAACGGTGGCTGCGGAGTAGGCGTACAGCATCTTGGCGCCGTGGCGGATGATGCCGTTGTGCTCCTGCGCAACACCGGGCAGGAAGCCGGGCACGTCGACCAGCGTCACCAGCGGGATGTTGAAGGCGTTGCAGAACCGGACGAAGCTGCTCGCCTTGTCCGAGGAGTTGATGTCGAGGGACCCCGACATGACCGAGGGCTGGTTGGCGATGATGCCGACCGTGCGGCCCACGACGCGGCCAAAGCCCACCACGATGTTCTGGGCAAAACCCGCCTGGACCTCCAGGAAGTCCTCGTGGTCCACAATTTCTGTGATGACCTTGCGGATGTCGTAGCCCTTACGGCTCTCCACAGGGATGATGTCGCGCATCTTCGGGTTGGAGCCCACACCGTCGTCGGGATCGACGATGGGCGCGTCCTCGGTGTTGTTCTGCGGCAGGAAGCTCAGGAGCTTCTGAGCGATGAGGATGGCCTGCTCGTCGTCGTCGGCCACGAAGTGCACCACGCCGGAGCGTGCCATGTGCGCGTCGGCGCCGCCGAGCTCGTCCTGGGTGACCTGCTCGCCGGTGACCTGCTTGATGACGCTGGGGCCCGTGATGAACATGTGGGCCTTGCGGGTCTGGATGATGAAGTCCGTCAGTGCCGGCGAGTAGGCGGCGCCACCGGCACAGGGGCCGGCGATGATGGAGATCTGCGGGACGGCGCCGGAGAGCAGCACGTTGGCGTAAAACACCTTGCCGTAGCCGGACAGGGAATCGATGCCCTCCTGGACCCGGGCGCCGCCGGAGTCGTTGATGAAGATGAACGGGGTGCCGGTCATCAGTGACGCCTTGAGCGCCTCGGTGACCTTGATGGAGTGCGCCTCCCCGGCGGATCCGCCCATGACCGTGAAGTCCTGGCTGGCCAGGTGGACGGGGCGTCCCATCACGTAGGCGGAACCGGTGACCACGCCGTCGGCGGGCATGTCTGCCTTGTCCATCCCGAAGGTGATGGTCCGGTTGGTGCGGAAGGCGCCGGTCTCCTGGAAGGAGTCCTCGTCAATCAGGGAGGCGATGCGGTCACGGGCGGTCATCCTGCCCTTGGCGCGCTGCTTGTCCAGCTTGTCCTGACCGCCACCGGCCTCGACGTGCGCACGACGCTCGTCGAGCTGCTCGAGGCGCTCGATCATTGTGTGTTGCTTGCTCATCTATTCCACTCCTCAGACTGGCTCGACGGAGACGCTGTGCGACCGCCCGCCGACGGTGACGTTGTACTTGGCGGGGCCGGAGATGCCCTGGGACTTGGCCTTGGCTGCTGCGTTCTCGCTCTTCAGCTGCTCCGTGGTCTTGCCCACATTCTTGGGACCCTCGGGACGTTCCTTGAAGAACTTGGGGGCAACACCGGGGAACATGGCGTTGGTGAGCACATCCTCCTCGGTGCCGTTGTAGCCCTCGAGGCCTTCGGTTTGGGCGACGAGTTCATCCCATTCAGGCGTCAGCAGGTCAGCGGGACGCACCGTGATGGGGTCCTTCTTCGACTGCTTTTTGGCCATCTCGACGATCTCGGGGTTGCGCTCGCCGGGGCATGTGCCGTAGTAGCCGAGCATCAGGTCGGCGAACTCGCCCGTCATGACCTTGTAGCGACCCATGAGGACGTTGAAGACGGCCTGGGTGCCGACAATCTGCGACGACGGGGTCACCAGCGGCGGATGTCCGGCGTCGGCCTTGACCCGTGGGAGCTCCTCCATGACCTCACGGATGCGGTCACCGGCACCCTGGGCCTTCAGCTGGCCCTCCATGTTCGACAGCATGCCGCCGGGGATCTGGCTCAGGAAGATGTTGGTGTCCACGAGGGTGGCCGACTCGAACTCTGCGTACTTCGGGCGGATCCCGGCGAAGTGGTCGCGGATGCGCAGCAGCCGGTCCATGGCGAGGTCGGTGGTGTACTCGGTGCCCTCCAGCATGGACACCAGCGACTCGGTGGGGTTGTGGCTCGGGCCGAGTGACATGGACGAGATGGAGGTGTCGACCACGTCGGCGCCGGCCTCGATGGCCTTCATGAGGCTGACCAGCGTCACGCCGGTGGTGGAGTGGCAGTGGACGTTGATCTGCACGTCCCCGTAGGTGTCCTTGATGCCCTTGACGATGTCGTAGGCCGGCTGTGGTGTGAGCAGCGCCGCCATGTCCTTCAGACAGATGGAGTCGGCACCCATGTCGAGGAGCTGTCCGGCACGCTTGATGAACACCTCGGGGGTGTGGACCGGGGAGACGGTGTAACAGATGGTGCCCTGGGCGTGCTTGCCGACCTTCTTGACCGCGGCCATGGCCTGGGCCATGTTGCGGGGGTCGTTCAGCGCGTCGAACACGCGGAAGACGTCCATGCCGTTCTCGGCGGACTTCTCGACGAACTCGTCGACGACCATGTCCTCGTAGTGGCGGTAGCCCAGCAGGTTCTGGCCGCGCAGCAGCATCTGGAGGCGCGAGTTGGGCATCAGCTTGCGGAAGGTGCGCAGGCGCTCCCAGGGGTCTTCGTTGAGGAATCGGATGCAGGCGTCGAACGTTGCGCCGCCCCAGCACTCGACCGACCAGTAACCGGCCTTGTCGATGTCCTCGCACGCATCGACCATGTCTTCCATGGCCATGCGGGTGGCCATCAGGCTCTGGTGGGCGTCGCGGAGAGCAAGCTCGGTGACGCCGATCTTTCGTGGACTCATGGTCCCCATCCAACCATGGGGCCTTTTTCGCGGGGTGGCCGCCCCCGGTTAAAAACGGGCGCGACCAGCGGGATTGCGGGACTCGAATTCGGGTCCCGCAACCTGACGCAGGTCAGGCAGGGATCTCGAACAATACGATGTTGTTGAAGACCTCTTTGCGCACCACCTTGTAGGTGTAACTGTTGCCCTTCTTCGTGGCCTGCACCACGTCAGAGATGATGTAGCTGCGGCAACCGTTGCCACCCGAGACCTTCGTGTCGCACTCTGTGCGCCACTGGCGTCCGTTGCTGGTGAACTGGCCCGTCTTGGCCAACGGGTTGCCCGCCCACAGCGACCGCGGGGCTTCCTTGTAGGTCAGGTTGCACCGGCGCGCCCCATGACTTGATGCGGTCCAGGGATCCGGGGAGCTGGGACAGCACGAAGGTGTACATCTTCAGGTGACTGGGGACGCCCGGTGTTCCCACCACGTCCACTATCGCGCTGCTGACGCCCTCGACGAGATCCCAGTCATTCTCGCGGATCGTGATGGAGCAGTTGTTGGTGTCCCCCGGCCCACACAGCGCCACCCGGTCGGACTGCTAGTCCGCCAGTGCAGGCCCGGTGGCACCGACCCAGGCGGTGGCGGCCAGCATCAAACTTGCGGTGATTCCCGCATAGAGCTTCTTCATGAAGTTTTTTCTTCCTGAGCTCACGGCCAGACCACCGTGTCAGGCTCGAACAGCCTAAATGTATTCTTCAAGTAGAGGCGTGTTCACAGGTGTAATGTCCTTTCTTTGGTCGACGGAGCCGACTACTTTCGGTGTCACGTCAAACGCGGTGTCAGGCCGGTAGCAACCAGTCCAGGGCCTGCGCAGCGGTAGGCGATTGATCCGTCGGGACGCTCCACGGGGCTCGGAGGTATCCGAGATCGCAGAACAGCCGCCGTGCATCCAGTGGATGCACGGCGGCTGTTGAGCGCTGTCAGCTGGATTTGGTCAGCTGAAGCGCACGATGTTGTTGAAGACCCAGGTGTCCTTCAGCGCGTAGC
>JBBSRQ010000095.1:0-11941 GCA_038242845.1 Propionibacteriales bacterium
GACCCATCGCGGCGCAGAATTGCTGCTCCAGATCATCACCGATCGAGAAGAACCGGCATCGATTGCCTGCGCGTTCAACGCCCCCTTCTCTGAATGAGGCACCACCTTCACAGACCCACGACTGGCAGCCGCCGTCGTCGACCGCCTCACCTTCAACGCCCACATCATCAACACCGGCACCACCTCCTACCGGCTACGCGCAACCCGCGCGAAACAGAAAGGAGCCGCCACTACCTGACAGGGTTCACCCTCGCCGAGACACGGACCACGTCCCGGCCCGCAACACACACGTCCAAGCGTGGGGCCAGATCAAAACATCACACCGGGTCAAATGGGGTTGTCATTCTCAGGCCTTGCTCTGGTGAACACGCCAGCGCTCAGGACAACGCCGTCCAAGGACAACACAACCGAGAGAAGCCCACCAGGCTTCAAAACCCGCTACAGCAGATTGAAGTCACCGGAGTCGTATCACTTCATACACCTCGATTGGGCTCAAAAAAGTTTGAGTCATGCATGAGTCATGCACGGCTCGAGACGAGTCCGACCAATGTACATCTGACAAGGAAAAACACCTTGTCGGGCTGACAGGATTTGAACCTGCGACCCCCTGACCCCCAGTCAGGTGCGCTACCAAGCTGCGCTACAGCCCGCCGTCATCGTGTGACAACTTGAGTAGCTTAGCGAGTCTGGGCCGTCTTGGCACATCGAGGCCAACGGCGGTTCATCACAGTGGATCGCGAGGCTACTCGCCCGCCACGGAGAACGGGATCGAGGTGAACTGCCCCTCGCGTTCACACGTTCCCAGTGCAGCCGGAGACGACGTGGCAGCGGCGGTGTGCCTGCCTCCAAGGACACAGGATTGACGTGCACCCACACCTTGTCCCGGAGTCCCGCGTCGGCGCATTGGCCAGCAACGTCCCTGCAGGAGGGGATCGCCCCTGTCGGACCGGGCAACATCCGCGTCGGACATCGTGAACAGCCGCGACAGGCTGGAGTCATCGTCGGCGATGCACCCGTCCAGGCTGGCGGCAGTGCAATACATAATGCTCACGCACAGACACTGCCACCGGCCCCGCCCCGGATGATGTCAGCGGATCAGGCGCGGTCCTTGTGCTTCTCGCGGGCCCGAACCTCGATGTGGAGGGGTGAGCCGACGAACCCGAACTCCTCGCGGAGGCGTCGCTCCACGAACCGCACGTAGCCGTCGTCGAGCTTCCCGCTGGTGAACAGCGCGAAGGTGGGCGGACAGTTCTGGGCCTGCGTGCCGAACAGCACGCGGGGCTGCTTGCCGCTGCGCACGGGGTGCGGGTGCGATGCGGTGAGGCGTCCCAAGAAGGCGTTCAGCTTGCCGGTGGAGACGCGGGTCTCCCAGCCCTCCGCCGCGGCTTCCACAGCCTTGCTGAGCTTGTCGACGTTGCGGCCGGTCAACGCGGAGATATTGACGGTGGGCGCCCAGGTGAACTGCACCATGTCGCGCTCGATCTCGCGGTCGAGGTAGCGGCGTCGCTCCTCATCCGTGAGGTCCCACTTGTTGAACGCCACCACCAGCGCACGGCCGGACTCCTCGACGTTGCTCATGATCCGCAGGTCCTGCTCCGTCAACTCTTCGGAGGAGTCGACGACGACGACGCACACCTGCGCACGCTCAATGGCGGTCTGGGTACGGAGACTGGCGTAGAACTCGTGGCCGGAGGCTTCCTTCACGCGACGGCGAATGCCGGCAGTGTCGATGAGACGGTAGATCTTGCCACCCACCTCGCAGATCTCGTCGACGGGGTCGACGGTGGTGCCGGAGATGTCGGAGACCACGACCCTCTGCTGCTGCGCCAGCTTGTTCAGCAGCGAGGACTTCCCGACGTTCGGCTTGCCGACGATCGCGACGCGTCGCGGACCAGCCTCCTCGACGAAAGTCTCGGCCGGGGCCTCGGGAAGCGCTTTGAGGAGGGCGTCCAGCAGGTCACCGGAGCCGCGGCCATGCATGGCGGAGACCGGGTACGGCTCGCCGAGCCCCAGATTCCACATCGTGGAGGCCATCACCTCGTGGCGCTGGTCGTCCACCTTGTTTGCCGCAAGAATGACGGGCTTCTGGGAGCGACGCAGCACCTTCACGACGGCCTCGTCCTCGTCGACCGTGCCGACTGTGGCGTCGACGACGAACATCACGGCGTCGGCCATGGAGATGGCCAGCTCGGCCTGTTCGGCGATCTGCGCCGCCATGCCCTGGGCGTCGGACATCCAGCCGCCGGTGTCCACCAGGACGAACTCGCGACCAGCCCAGTTGGCGTCATAGGAGACGCGGTCCCGGGTCACGCCGGGGGTGTCCTGCACGACCGCCTCGCGGCGGCCCAGAATGCGATTGACCAGCGTGGACTTGCCGACGTTTGGTCGTCCGACGACGGCAACCACCGGCTTGATGGTGGTGGGCTCGCTCATGAATGATCCTTCCAACGGCATAGCAACTGTGCCTCGACGGCACCGCGCCATCCTATCGGGCCGTTCGTGCCGAAGAATCCATGCTCGCTCCAGCGTCCTGACAGGACCGTGGCCGAGGTCCTGGGCACCGACGGCGTGTGTCGCGCCATCGCCGCCGTCGAAGCGGGCAGCGTGGAAACAACCGACTTCGACACGATCGGCGCCAACTGGGACATCGAGGCTCGCGCCACCGCGCTGCTGGCGAGGCGGGTGCCGAGCCTCGAAGTCGACAACGCCCTCGATCGGCGCGCCGCCACGCTGTCGGGCGGGGAGCTGATGCTGGTGGCGCTTGCCCGTCTGGAGCTCTTGAGGGCGTCCATCTCCGTACTGGACGAGCCCACCAACAACCTCGACTCCAGTGCGCGGGAACGACTGTACGAGGCGGTCGAGGATTGGACCGGAACACTGCTCGTGGTGAGCCACGACGTCGCGCTGCTCAACCGGATGGACACCATCTGCGAGGTCCGCGCAGGCGATCTCACACTGTGGGGCCGCACCTACGACGACTACAGGAACCATCTCGCAGCACAGCAGGGGGCCGCACAGCAGGCCGTGCGTGCCGCCCAACAGTGTGTCAGGGTGGAGCAGCGGGACCGTGACCACATGCAGACGGCGATGGCTCGCCGCGAACAGAAGAGCAAGAAGGACTTTGCCAACAAGCGGGCTCCACGGGTCGTGATGAACAACAGGGCCAGCAAGTCCGAGAAGGTCATGGCCGCAGAGCGCAACAAAGCGGCCGCGAAAGTTGCGAAGGCGCGCGATCGGCTGGACCGCGCTCAGGAGGCGGTGCGTGACGACGACCACATCCGTGTCGACATCATCGACCCGCACGCCGCTGCGGGGCGACGTCTGGCGGAGCTCGTGGGCACCAACCATAGCGTCCACCTCACCGGAGGACGCCGGGTGGCGTTGGTGGGTGACAGCGGCGTCGGGAAGACCTCGCTCCTCACCGGGGTGTGTTCACCATCACGGGAACGCCGGTGGTCCCTGATGGATTGGTGTTCACCACCCGCCGCGGGTACCTGATCGGCCCGGTGAAGCCGTGGCCACCCCCTCAACCGCCGCCACCGACACCTGCGAACACTGACGTCTTGCGCGGTGACACCTGTGACACGCAGTGGTTGGAGATCCCACCCAATGTGAAACCACCCCGGCCCCCGATACCCAGATGCATCGACCCGGACAGGCCATGGCTGGGACGCGTCACCCCATCATCCACGGACCCGCCCAGCACTGCTGCCGCCTGAATCGGCTGGGTTCAACAACTATCGCGTTGGTTCACGACACCGGAATGTTCTCGACCCCGGCGAACTCAGTGGTCCGGGCGTATGCATCGGCGGTCCACCGAGGCTGCATTCTCCACAACATGGAATGCAGGTTCCTCATATGGGTGGGCCGTGCGCAGGGCATTGACGACGACGTCGCGGATCACACGGGGACACGTCAATTCCACCCTGTTCTCTCGCACGAGCCGCAACTCGCCCACGTCCCCGATGGTGGGGTTGGCACCCTCCAACGGTCGGAACTGGCCCTGGCCTTCCAGGACAAAGGCGCATTCGTCGTAGTCGCCTATACGGCCAGCACCTGCGGCAAACAGCGCCGCCAGAACGGCATCGGTCTGCGCGACCGGCACGTAGAACACCAGAACATCGAGTGCTGACATGGCATCACCCTGCCAGTTCAGCGGACCGCCGGTCTGCTGTCCGCTGGAAGTGTCTCCACCAGAGTGAGGATGTGTGTCACAACCTCGTCGGGTAGTTGGAAGGTGGAGTCGATCACGACGACGCCATCAGTGGCCTCGGTGAAGTTGGAAACCGTCGAGTCGTCCCGGTCCCGACGGATGACCTGATCGGTCACTGCATGGTGGTCGACGAACTCCCCCAGCTCCGCGGCCCGACGCGCGACACGTGCCTCCGGATCGGCAACCAGCAGTATCCGCACGTCAGCATCCGGGGCGACGACGGTGGTGATGTCGCGACCCTCCACCACAATGCGTCGGTGATGGGCGGCGATGATCTCGCGCATCTTCTTCGTCAGAATGCGCCGGACGTCGGCGTTGGTGGCAACCACGGACACCGACGCCGAGACCTGGGGCTCACGGATGGCAGCCGTGACGTCGTGGCCGTTGATCGTCACGAGCGGGGCATCCGGATCCGTTGAGACGCGCAGGATGGCCTCCCGTGTGACCTGGACGATGGCATCGGGGTCGTCAGCTGCGCCACCGGTGCGGAGGAACTCCCAGGCGACGGCCCGATACATGGCGCCGGTGTCGAGATACCCCACCCGCAGGCGGTCAGCCAGCATGCGAGCGGTGGTCGACTTCCCTGACCCGCTCGGACCGTCAATGGCGATGAGCAGTGAATGGCTCACAACTTCTCCTTCAAACACCGGAATGGGACCACGCACGCCATCCCCGATTGACAAGGTTGGCGCGCAACTGTTCAGCCTGAGCGCGTTCCACCGAGATGGACAAGTAGCCCACCTCGCGGACGGCGTCGTGGGTGAGTTCGAAGTCCTCGACGTTGAAGCCGAAGTCGCCGACGTTCCCGAACAGGCGCGCGAGTGCCCGCGGCTCATCCGGGATCTCGACGGTGACGCTGACGACGTCCAGCGGTTCGCGGCCGTGCTTGCCGGTCAGCGCCTGTGCGCCGTGCTGACCGATCCGCAGGAACGCCTCGAGCTCATCAGGCTTGTCCAGCACGCCGATGAGGTAGGAGAGGTCTTCGGCCACCTCCTCCAGTTCCTCGCGAACGGCATCGGCGTTGGTGGTCAAAATTTGCCGCCACAACACCGGATCGGAGCCGGCGATGCGGGTGACGTCCCTGATGCCCTGACCGGCGAGGCGCAGGTTCTCCCCGGGCACGGCCCGGAGATGGCTGGCGGTCAGGATGCTCATGAGGTGGGGCACATGGCTCACCTGGGCGACCGCCTCGTCATGGAGGTCAGGATCGAGTTCCACCACCACTGCACCGGTGATGCGGGCGAGAGCACGGACGACGTCGAGGGACTCCTCGGTGTTGCCCGCAGCGGGGGTGATGACCCAGGTGCGGTCCCGGAACAGGTCGGCCGAGGCGGTCATGGGCCCGGTGAACTGTGATCCGGCCATGGGGTGCGAGGGCACGTAGCGTGCGAAGTCAGGGCTCTTTTCGCCCACCGCTTCAGCGATGGGCCCCTTCACGGATCCAACGTCGGTCACCACGGCGTGCGGGAATCTCTCCAGTGCCCGGCAGACCACGGAGGCGATGGTTGCTGGCGGAGTGGCGACCACGACCACGGCCACGTCCCCGGGGTCGAGTTTCGACACGCGGCCAGCACCGAGGCTGGCAGCAACGAGGGCGTGCGAGGTGCGCAGGTCCTCCAGGATCACGTCAACACCTGCACGCCCGAGGGCCATGCCGAGGGACGATCCCACGAGCCCCGCCCCGATCACGAGGACGGGTCCGGTCACGACGGGGTGTTCAACCACTGGGTCTCCTGCTGCTGAAAACGGCTCCGGCTGATCCTAGTGCTTCTTGAAAGGAGCGATACCGTTGCCGCCATGGTCCGCATCCTCCCCGCCGTCCTCGACCTCGTGCTCGTGCTCATCTTCGCCATGGTGGGTCGTGCCAGCCACGCCGAATCCCTCACTCTGGGAGGCATCGCGCAGACGGCGTGGCCGTTCGTGGTTGCCTGCCTCTTCGGCTGGGTGGTCGTCAACCTTCTCGACGACACCGGCTACGGGCCCCGCGCCGCTCTGGTGGTGTGGCTGGTGACGGTGCTCGCAGGAATGGGACTGCGCATCGTCGCCGGTGGGACAGCGGAACTGGCATTCGTGCTGGTGGCAACTGGCTTCCTGTTCTCGTCCTTCTTCGGCTGGCGACTCGTGGCCCGCCTGGTGCGGAGCCGTCGGGGGGCTACCGCCTGAGCAGCCTGCAGTGGCCATTCTTGGCTACGGTGTCCCCATGCCACGCCTCCCCCGCAGCCTGATCGCTCTCCTGACCATCCCGACACTGGTGCTGCTGTCGGGCTGCGTCCGGCTGCAGGCGGACTACACGATCCTGTCAAACAACAAGGTGGAGGTGGCCATCGACGTCGGTGCCAGGAATGATGCCCTGGCAGAACTGGGCGACGACGTGCCCGACTTCTGTCAACAGGAAGGCCTGATGGACCCCGAGGGCGTCACCAAGGAGGAATACTCCGAGGACGGGGACGCGGGCTACACGGGCTGTCGTCTCACGGGGACCACGACCCTCACGAGCCTCAACGACCAGAGTGGCACCAGCCTGTTGCTGGACGGCGACAACACGTGGACGTTTCGCATGGAGGGCAATGACTCCATGGAGGGCTCGTTGATGACCACCGACATGTTCTCTGACTTCCTCATCCGGGTCACATTCCCCGGCGAGGTCCTCACCCACAACGGCGCATCCGTCGTCGAGGGGACGACGGTCACATGGTCCGACCCGGCAGATCTCCTCACGAAGGAAGGACTCAAGGCCACGGCGGAGAACCCGGAGCCGACGTTGAGCAACGCTGCAGTGCCGTGGTTCTGGATCGCCATGTCTGTGGTGGTGATCGGCGCCGGAGTCGTCGCCGTGCTCGTGCTCAACCGTCGTCGCCACCCCTGACGCAGGCCGAGTACGGTATCCAGCATGAAGTTTCGGCGTCTGCTTGCCCTGTTGACCATCCCCATCGTCCTGGTGCTGTCGTCCTGCGTCCGGATGCAGTCCCACTACGAGATCATCGGTGACGACGAGATCAGGATGTCCGTCGACATCGGCGTCCAGAACGAGTACATCAAGGACAAGGACCGCAACGACCCCAACCTGTGCGCCAACAACGGGTTGGTGGAAACGGACACCCTCACGGTGGAGCAGTACGTCGAGGACGGCAAACAGGGCTACACCGGCTGCCGACAGGTGGGCACCGCAAAGATCAGTGACAAGCCCGAGAACACACTCTTCACCCTCGACGACGACGTCTGGGCGTTCACCATGGAGGGTGGACGGGGAGAACAGATGAAGCCGGACGCCTTCTCGGAGTTCAGCGTGTCGGTCACATTCCCGGGCAAGGTGCTCACCCACAGCGGCTCCTCGACGGTGGACGGGACCACTGTCACCTGGAGCGACCCCAAGGACTACACCGACAGTGACGGCCTGACGGCCACCGCCAGCAACGCCACCAGCCTCATGTGGCTGTGGAGCCTGCTGGGTGTCATCGCGCTCTTCGCGCTCGGCGTCCTTGCCTACAACCTGCGAACGAGGAGCCGGGCCTCAGCCCCACTGGCGGATGGTCCGCATGCCCCGGAGGGCAGGATCGTCCGTCGGCGCGGTGGACAGAAGTTCAAGAAGTCGGGGCCCTACGACAACGGTCCGCAAGTCCCGCAGGATCCCTCCAGCGTCCCGAAGTTCCACCACTTCGGCACTGAGTAGTCACCCCTGCACGCGCGCAACTCCGGGGATGTTGGCGGGACGGGGGCCCGTGTAGTCCGGGCCGTAAGCTCCGGGTGCCGGGCGGCGCTTGCGCATGGGTGCCGAAATGCCCGGGGCCAGGCGCCGCGAAATGGCCAGGAACCCCGTATGGGCGCTGGTGGCGTGCCCGGGCCGGATGGCCAAACCCTCGGCGTGCCAGTCCCGCACGGAGGTCTCCGTGAGGTGCGGCTCCGTGAACCCGCCATGGGCGCGAAACGTGTCGGCGACGCGACCCAGTTGGGTGGCCGTGGCGACGTAGCAACACACGACACCACCCGGCTCAAGACGCTCACCGACAGCCTCGATGCACTCCCACGGGGCAAGCATGTCGAGGATCACGCGGTCGAGCCGGTCGTCGCGAATCTCCTCCACCAGGTCGCCAACGCTGAGCCGCCAGCCGGGGTGCTCGCCGTCGATGAAAGTTTCGACGTTGCGCCGTGCCACGTCCGCGAACTCCTGGCGACGCTCGTAGGAGTGCAGCTGGCCCTCCGGCCCGATGGCGCGCAACAGGGCCAGCGACAGGGCGCCGGACCCGACGCCGGCCTCGAGCACCCGGGCGCCGGGGAAGATGTCGCCCCACATCAGGATCTGGGCGGCATCCTTCGGGTAGATGACGGCGGCCTCCCGGGGCATCGCAACCATGAACTCGCTGAGCAGTGGACGCAGCACCAGGTACTGCATTCCCCCGACCGACTTGATCGTGACGCCCTCGGGACCGCCGATGAGCTCGTCATGGCTGACGGCCCCCTTGGTGGTGTGCCAGACACCGCCCTCCTTGAGGAGCAGCGACTTGCGCCGCCCCTTGGCGTCGGTGAGAGTGACGCGCTCCCCCACTTCGAGGGGGCCGCGTCGGATACCGGAATAATTGGTCATGGAGTGCCTTTCGGAGCTCACTGTGCTCTGAGGTATCACTTTGCGCTGAAGTACTTGGCCTCGGGATGGTGCACCACGATGGCGTCGGTGGACTGCTCCGGGTGCAGCTGCAGTTCCTCGCTCAGCTCCACGCCGATCCTGTGGGGCTCCAACATTCCCACCAGCTTGATGCGGTCCTCGAGGTCCGGGCAGGCCGGATAGCCGAAGGAGTAGCGCGAACCACGGTAGGCCTGGGAACGGATGGCGTCGTCAACGTCGCCGTCTTCGGCGACCAGCCCCAGTTCGATGCGGGTGCGGTGGTGCCAGAACTCGGCGAGCGCCTCCGTCAGCTGCACGGACAGCCCGTGGAGCTCCATGTAGTCGCGGTACGAGTTCGACTCGAAGAGTTTGTTCGCAGCCTTCGCCACGTCCGGGCCCATGGTGACCAACTGCATGCCGAGCACGTCGGGCCCCAACTCTGCCGCTTCCTCCTCGTCACGGAAGTAGTCGGCCAGGCAGAGCTTCCTGTCGCGACGCTGGCGCGGGAACGTGAATCGGGTCAGCTCCCTGGTCGGATCGTCCGGGTGACCGACGATCAACGTTTCATCCTTGCTGTGCACGGGCCAATAGCCGTGGACGACGCCGAAGGTACCCAGCCCTTCTGTCTTGATGCGATCCATCCACATCCGCAGCCGCGGCATGGCCTCGGTCTCCACCATTTCCTCGTAGCTGACGCCGCCGCGCACCCCACGTAGACCCCACTGACCCATGAAGGTTGCACGGTGGTCGAGCCACTCGGAAACCTCCGCCAGAGAGATGCCCTTGACCACGCGGGATCCCCAGAACGGCGGGGTGGGCACGTCGATGCGGCGCGCCACGTCGGAGCGGACACCCAACTCGGGTTCCTCGATCTCCTCGACAACCTTCTTGTACACCCGCTTGGGCTTGATGGCGGGCAGGGCGGCCCCCGGCACACCCCGCTTGACTGCCATGACGGCGTCCATGAGGGCGAGCCCGTCGAAGGCGTCGCGTGCGTAGCGCACCTCACCCTCGAACATGTCACCGAGGTCATGCTCGACGAATGCCCGGGTCAGGGCGGCACCGCCCAGCAGCACGGGGTACTTCTCCGCGAGGCCGAGCCGGTTGATCTCCGCGAGGTTGTCCTTCATCACGATCGTCGACTTCACGAGCAGCCCCGACATGCCGATGGCGTCGGCTCCGGACTTCTCGGCCGCCTCGATGATGGCGTTGATGGGCTGCTTGATGCCGATGTTGACCACCGTGTAGCCGTTGTTGCTGACGATGATGTCCACGAGGTTCTTGCCGATGTCGTGGACGTCTCCACGGACGGTGGCCAGCACGAGGGTGCCCTTGCCGGCGGTGTCCTGCTTCTCCATATGGGGTTCGAGGTGGGCGACCGCGGACTTCATGACCTCCGCGGACTGCAGCACGAACGGCAGCTGCATCTGGCCGGAGCCGAACAACTCGCCCACCACCTTCATGCCGGCCAGGAGGTCGTTGTTGATGATGTCCAGCGGTGGCTTGGACTCCATCGCCTCATCAAGATCGGCCTGCAGTCCCTTGCCCTCGCCGTCGATGATGCGACGCTGGAGTCGCTCCGCCAGTGGCAGGGCCGCGAGTTCCGCGGAGCGGGAGGCGCGGGCGGAGGCGGCGGTGACGCCCTCGAACAGGTCGAGGAACTTCGTGAGGGGGTCGTAGCCCTCGCGGCGGCGGTCCCACACCAGATCCAGGGCCACCTCGCGCTGCTCGTCGGGGATGCGGTCCATGGGAATGATCTTGGCGCTGTGCACAATGGCCGAGTCCAGACCGGCGGCGACGCACTCGTTGAGGAACACGGAGTTCAAGACGATCCGGGCGGCCGGGTTGAGGCCGAAGGAGACGTTGCTGACTCCGAGAGTTGTGCGCACCCGCGGGTAGCGCTGCTTCAGCTCGCGGATGGCCGCGATGGTCTCGATGCCGTCGCGGCGTGTCTCCTCCTGGCCGGTGGCGATGGGGAAGGTGAGGCAGTCGACGAGGATGTCGCCGACGTCCATGCCCCAGTTGCCGGTGAGGTCCTCGATGAGGCGGGAGGCGACGCGCACCTTCCACTCGGCGGTGCGTGCCTGGCCCTCCTCGTCGATGGTCAGGGCGACGACGGCGGCGCCGTGCTCCTGCACCATCGGCATCACACGACCGAAGCGGGACTCCGGGCCGGCGCCGTCCTCGTAGTTGACGGAGTTGATGGTGCAGCGCCCGGCGAGTCGCTCCAGGCCGGCCTGGATGACGGGCGGCTCAGTGGAGTCCAGCACCACCGGAAGCGTCACGGCGGTGTTGAGGCGGGCGGCCATGAGGTCCATGTCGGCGGCGCCGTCGCGTCCCACATAGTCAATGCACAGGTCCAGCACGTGGGCGCCGTCCCGGGCCTGGGACTTGGCGATCTCGACGCACTCGTCCCAGTTGCCGTCCAGCATGTGCAGCTTGAACGCTTTCGAGCCGTTGGCATTGGTGCGCTCACCAATGTTGAGGTAGCTGGCGTCCTGAGCGAGCGGCACGTCAATGTAGAGGCTGGAGACCGAGTTCTCCACCTCCACGTCGCGCGGGATCACAGGGGCATGGGAGAAGCGCTCGGACAGCAGGCGAATGTGCTCGGGCGTCGTGCCGCAGCAGCCGCCGATGACGGCGAGGCCGTAGTCGCGCAGGTAATCACCCAGGGCGTTCGCGAGGCCCTCGGGGCCCAGCGGATAGCGGGCACCGTCGGCGGTGAGTTCCGGCAGGCCGGCGTTGGGCATGGTGCCGATGGCGATCCGTGCGCGTCGGGAGAGGTGGCGCAGGTGCTCGCTCATCTCGGCGGGGCCGGTGGCGCAGTTGAGGCCGATGACGTCGATGCCGAGTGCCTCCAGCGTGGTCAGTGCCGCGCCGATCTCCGAGCCCAGCAGCATGGTGCCGGTGGCCTCGACGGTGACGTTCACGAAGATGGGCAGGTCGACGCCGAGCTTGGTGCGGGCGCGCTTGGCCGCGATGACGGCAGCCTTGGCCTGCAGCAGGTCCTGGCTGGTCTCGATCTGGACGGCGTCGATCCCGCCGGCCACCATGGCCTCCATCTGGAGTTGGTAGGCGTCGCGGATCTCGGCGAATGTGATGTGTCCGAGGCTCGGCAGTTTGGTGCC
>JBBSRQ010000096.1:0-11803 GCA_038242845.1 Propionibacteriales bacterium
GTGGCGTCGCGGAGCTTCTTCACGTCTGCGGCGGTGATTGCCATAAGTCTGTTCGTCCCGTCGTTTCAGTTGGATTCGGTGGTTTCGGCTGCCTCGGCCTCTTCGGGCTGGGCGGCAGGAACCGTCTCGTCGGTCTCGGAGGTCTCGACGGCCGGAACCGCCTCGACTGCTTCTTCGGCGGCGGCGACGTCGGCATCGGCAGCGACCTCGCTGGTCACGGCGTCGGCGACGGGCTGCTCTTCAGCGGCGGCCGGGGCGGCGTCTTCAGCGGCGGCCGGGGCGTCGTCAGCAGCCGGGGCGGCGTCATCAGCGGCCGGGGTGGCGTCATCAGCGGCCGGAGCGGCGTCATCAGCAGGCTTGGCCTCGTCACCCTTGGCCAGGAGCTCGCGCTCCCAGTCGGGCATGGGCTCGGCGACAGCTTCCTCGCCGGAGCGTCCGCTGGAGCGCTCCATGAGGCCTGCGGCGACGGCGTCGGCGATGATGCGGGTCAGCAGCGCGACGGAGCGGATCGCGTCATCGTTGCCGGGGACTGCGTAGTCGACCTCGTCGGGGTCACAGTTGGTGTCCAGGATGCCGACCACGGGGATGTGCAGCTTGCGCGCCTCATCAACGGCCAGGTGCTCCTTCTTGGTGTCGACGATCCAGACGGCCTGCGGGGTGCGGCCCATCTCACGGATGCCACCGAGGGTCCTGTCGAGCTTGATCTTCTCGCGCTCCAGCTGCAGCAGTTCCTTCTTGGTCAGGCCGCTGGCGGGCACGTCCTCGAAGTCCATTCCCTCGAGCTCCTTGAGGCGCTGGATCCGCTTGGTCATGGTCTGGAAGTTGGTGAGCATGCCACCGAGCCAACGCTGATTGACATACGGCATACCGACGCGCATAGCCTGCTCGGCAATGGCTTCCTGTGCCTGCTTTTTGGTGCCGACGAACAGCACCTGTCCGCCGCGGGCCACGGTGGACTTCACGAAGGCGTAGGCCCGGTCGATGTAGCCCAGCGACAGCTGAAGGTCGATGATGTAGATGCCGTTGCGCTCAGCGAAGATGAAACGCTTCATCTTCGGGTTCCAGCGGCGGGTCTGGTGTCCGAAGTGGACTCCGGATTCAAGGAGTTGACGTGCGGTGACGACGGCCATGGCCGTTCCTTTCGCGGGCGCAAGCTGCGCCCAGATGTCGTGTGGGGCGACGCCCCACGGGGTGGTTGTCCTGGGCTCCACGGTGGGGCCCTCCTGATACGCCCGGCGGCGGCACCCCACCCTGGCGGTTGGGGACCACGCGACCACCGGCGGTCTCCCGCGCAGCGCATGCGATGTCAACCAGTAAATCGATACCGGTTGCATCCGCGATCCTAGACGCTCAACGCCACCGCGACCAACTCGGGCCGAAGGGTTGTCCCCACACACAACCTCCAGCTGAAGACCATCCAGTACCACTGCCCACAGTGCCGGGTATGCGAACCCTCGTCGCGGTGCTGCTCTCAGGCCTGCTGGTGTCCTTTGCCACACCCGCGCACGCCGCACCCCTGGAACTACAGGCCCCCGTCCCGGGCGCGGTGATGGAGTTGTTCGACGCAGACGTCTCGCGTTACTCCGCCGGTCACCGGGGCGTCGACCTCGCCGCCTCCCCCGGTGGGACGGTGGCGGCCAGCGCCGCTGGAACGGTGTACTTCGCCGGGACGGTCGCCGGGCGACCATCCGTCTCAGTGGACCACGGGGGCGGAGTGAGGACCACCTACACGCCAGTGGTCGCAGCAGTGGCCATCGGTGCGCATGTACGCCCGGGTGAGCTGATCGGGTCCGTGGGCGCTGACCTCCACTGCCGCTCAGCGTGCCTGCACTGGGGTCTGACCGACGGAGTGGATCACTTCGATCCACTCGCCCACCTGGCGGCGCCAGCCATCCGGTTGCTGCCCCACGGCAGCACGCCCCAACCCCGGCCTCGACGTGTGTCAATTCTTCCCGCGGGGGGCCTACCGGTTCAGGGTCGCTTCACGTCACCGTTCGGGATGCGGACCCACCCCATCACCGGTGTCCGGAAACTGCATGACGGCACGGACATCGCGGCTCCCTGCGGGACGCCCGTCGTCGCCCCGTGGTCCGGGCGGGTGGTGGGCGCGGCGTTCCACTCTGCCTACGGCTACCGCGTCATCCTGGAGCACGGCGGTCTTCGTTCCGCGTACGCCCATCTCCGCGGGCTCGAGGTGGGGCTGGGGGATCACCTGGTTGCTGGGGCACGGCTGGGTGCTGTCGGATCGACGGGCCTGTCCACCGGCTGCCACCTCCACTGGATGGCGTGGAGGAACGATGCGCTGCTGGATCCGCTCACTCTGGTGGGCTGATGGACCCCTCCCGGATCGGCATGACCGGCTCAGGCCCTTGGGTGCGCCTGTTTGAACGCGGCGCGCAGACGTTCGGCCGAAACGTGCGTGTACAGCTGCGTCGTTGCCACGGAGGCGTGACCCAGGATTTCCTGCACGCTGCGGAGGTCGGCGCCGCCCTCAAGGAGATGGGTGGCCATGGCGTGGCGCAACCCATGGGGGGCCACCTCGCTGCCCCCTGCCCGGGTGGCCTCATGCACCATGCGCCGCACCACGCGGGGATCGATCCGCCCGCCCCGGGCGCCGACGAAGAGCGCGTCGGCACTGGTTGCCCCTGCGATCAGCGGACGAACGGTCCGCCAGGCAGTCAGTGCCCGCCGTGCGGGGGCACCAAGCGGTACCGAGCGCTCCTTGTCCCCCTTGCCCACCACCCTCAGCGTGCCGTGCTCCTCGTCAATGTCCTGCAGGTCCAACCCGCAGAGCTCGGCCACCCGGATCCCTCCGCCGTACAGCACCTCAAGCATTGCCACGTCACGCACGGCCAACGGCCCCTCCCCAGCACGAGCTTCCGTGGAGAGGATGGACTCCTCGACGTTTCTCCTGCCGGGCACTACAGGCAGGCGTCGTGTCCGCTTGGGCGACCTCAACCGGGCCGCAGGATCTGCATCGATGAAGGACTGCTCATCGCACCAGGCAAAAAAACCCCGCACCGCCGAGACGCGACGCTGGATAGTGGAGGATGCAGCACCCGTCTCCATCAGCTCAGCCAGCCAGAGTCGCAGCGCCTGCAGTGTGACGTCGCCGGGTGGGCAATCCAGCGCGGCGACCATTCCGCGGAGGTCCGCTGTGTAGGCGCGCACCGAGTTCGTGGACAACTGGCGGCTCAGCGTCAAGTACTCCGCGTACTCGCGCAGCAAAGCGTCCCAGGCACCCGATGACATGCACACAGTGTGCACCGACGGCATACTGGGTGCCGACACAAGCGGTCACTACAGGAGAAGCAATGGCAACAGACCTGACATCCGGGGGCAACGTCCGTCCCATCACACGCTGGGGCACTCCGGTGATGCACGCACCCACCCGGAAGGTGACCGAGTTCGGCGAGGAGCTGCACGAACTGGTGCGCGACATGTTCGCCACCATGCACGCAGCCGAAGGTGTCGGCCTTGCCGCGACCCAGGTGGGCGTGGACCTGGCGGTCTTCATCTACGAGTGCCCCGACGCCGACGATGTCGTGCACGCGGGCGTGGTGTGCAACCCGGAGGTGGAACTCCCCACAGGCAAGGATCGCCAACTCGAGGCCGGCGACGAGGGCTGCCTGTCGCAGCCCGGTGGCTACCAGTCCCTGGCCCGCCCCAACTGGGCGCGCTGCACCGGCCAGGACGCGGATGGCAATCCCATCGAGTTGGAGGGCACCGGCTTCCTGGCCCGCTGCTTCCAGCACGAGACAGACCACCTCAACGGCATGGTGTTCGGCGACCGGCTGTCGGCCCGCTCTCGCCGCAAACTGGACCAGCAGTCCGCGGAACTCGCTTACCGCTATCCCGATGACTGGCCCATCTCCCCCAAGGTGGCGGCGACGCCCCAGGCAGAGGAGAAGCTGACGGAGAACGTTCACTGAGTCCCAGGGTCCCCACAGGTACTCGTTCGCGGTTTCATCGCGCACTGCCAACTGCGGTTTCCACCAGCGCGCGATTCTCATCTGTGAAGTGCACGACCATCGACGCACAGGATCCTGGGCCTGAAACGTCTGCACCAAGCAGCGCCCAAAACGGAGTGAAATTGTTACGAGATGCCTACCGAAACTCCTGCCGGGATGCGCAGACCGGGATCGGGTTATTGACGCCCTCGTGTCACAAGGTCCACCACGCCAAAACGGTGACCGCCTGGCACGCCCAGCAACGGGCACCCGGGGAAATAGTGTGGACCAGCCCACTGGGCTTCCAGTACCTCGTGACACCCGAGCGCACATTCACCCTCGGCACCGTCGCCCGGGAGTAGTTCTCATCGTTCCCGTCGCGAGTCGCACAGCCGTCAGCGGAGCACCACCGGCACCCGCTGGTATCCCCCAACAGGCGCCATCTCGCGTTCAAGTGCGTCGTGGGAAACCATGTCGATGGAGTCGACGGATGTGACGAGGGCCCTCACCGCGGCCCGTAATTCCCATGTGGACAACAACCTTCCCGGGCAGACGTGCCTGCCGATGCCGTAGACAAGATTCGTTTCCGCGTGGCCCTCCGGGTCGAAGCTGCCCATGTCGAACACGTCCTCGTCGCGGTTCGCCGAGGTCCAGTGCAACTTCACCCTTGCCCCACTGGGAATCTCCTGCCCGGCCACGGTCACCGGACAGGTGGTGATGCGGCGGTTCGACACGAACGGGTCATCCATGCGGAGAATCTCGTCGATGATGGCGTCCATCTCGCTGTCCGTGGCTACGCGCAGCCATTCCAGAAGTGGTGGTTCCTCAGCGAGGTGAGCCACAATCACGCCCACACACAGGGCGATGGAACCGAGGTCCCCTCCCGTCCAGTTGCGCAGGATGGAAACGAGCTCGGCCTCCGTCAATCGACGGCCCTCCACCTCGTCGTGGCACAGGCGAGTGGTCACGTCATCCGGCGCGTCAGGACCCGCGGCGCGGCGGGGCAGGATGACGGACCGGATGATCTCGTCGAACTGGTCAGCCACGTCCACCATCCACGCGCGGTCCCCTGAGCGGGTGGCGGAGTGGTTGTCGGCCATCCACTCCAACAACCGTGGCTCCAACTCCACCGGCCAGCCCAACCACGCACACTGCGCGCGTACCGCGAACACGGCACCGATGTCGTTGACGGCGTCCAGCACCACGCCTGTCGGCAGTTCAGCCACCAGAAGGGCGGCAACCTCCTGGAAGGCAGGCAGGAACGGCGTCAACGCCTCCTCGCTCAGGTGCCTGTCGATGACCTCCCGGAACACAGTGTGCTCATCACCGTCCAGGCCGTTGGGAACCTGCAGATAGCGCGACACCCTGCTGGAGAACCGCTCGTCATCCATCGCAGCTGCCACCACGTCGGCATGCCGCAGAAGCACCCACTCCCCCGCCACGTTCCTGACCACAGCGTGCTGGGCACGCAGCTCGTCGGTGTAGGCACGATGATCCCTGCCCACAGCGGAAATTTCGTCGGGCATGTGATCAGTCACGTCGGCTCCTGACGCCGGAAGGTCCATGGGTTCACCGTCGACGGTACCGGCGACACCTTGGGAAGTTGACCCCGCCCCAAAAACTACATCGGTGGTGTGGTTCCATACCTTCCATGGCGAACAAGGTCACCGCTGACGGTCCGGCTGAACAGGCACTACTGAAACTTGGGCAATTCTTCACCCGTTGGGAGGAGTCCGACGACGGGCGCGCTGTCTTCCGGGAAGGCGGACGCGCGGGTGATGCGTTCTACCGCGAGCGTTGGGCCCACGACAAAGTGGTGCGCTCCACCCATGGAGTCAACTGCACCGGGTCCTGCTCCTGGAAGGTCTACGTCAAGGACGGCCTGATCACCTGGGAGGCGCAGCAGACCGACTATCCCTCGACCGGCGACGATCGCCCCGACTACGAGCCGCGCGGATGCCCTCGTGGCGCCGCGTTCTCCTGGTACACCTATTCCCCCACCCGTGTGCGCTACCCGTACGGACGCGCCGTGCTCATCGAGATGTACCGCGACGCCAGGGAACGGCTCGGCGACCCGGTGCTGGCCTTCGCCGACGTTGTCGGTGACCCCGAGCGCCGCCGCCGCTACCAGCGTGCCCGCGGCAAGGGTGGGCTGATCCGCATCGACTGGGACGAGGCCCTCGAGATTTCTGCCGCTTCCTACGTCCACACCATCAAGACCTACGGCCCCGACCGACTCGTGTCGTTCTCCCCCATCCCTGCCATGTCGATGGTTTCCCACGCCATCGGAACGCGCTTCACTCACCTGCTGGGTGGCGCCATGACTTCGTTCTACGACTGGTACGCCGACCTGCCCGTGGCAAGCCCCCAGGTGTTCGGCGACCAGACGGACGTGCCCGAGTCGGGCGACTGGTGGGACGCGACGTACCTGATGATGTGGGGCTCCAACGTCCCCGTCACACGCACCCCGGATGCCCACTGGATGGCGGAGGTCCGCTACCGCGGAACCAAGGTCGTCACCGTGGCGCCCGACTACGCCGACAACGTCAAGTTCGCCGACGAATGGCTGCCCGCCCAGGCCGGCACCGATGCCGCACTGGCCATGGCGATGGGGCACGTCATCCTCAAGGAGAACTTCGTCGACAAGTCGGTGGAGTTCTTCGACGGCTACGTCAAGCAGTACACGGACCTCGGCATGTTGGTCACGCTTGCGGAACATCCGGACGGCCACGGCCTCACGGCCTCCAAGTTCCTGACGGCGGCCGACCTTCCGCACTTCAAGGACGCGGAGGATCCCGGCTTCAAGACCATCATGTGGGACAAGGCCACCGGTGCTCTGGTGGTCCCCAACGGCTCCATGGGCTTCCGCTACAGCGAGTCCGGGCAGGGCGACTGGAACCTGGACCTCGACGGGCTCGAGCCCACCCTCAGTCTCGCCGACGTCGCTGGCAGCCAGCCCACGGAACTGGCGCTGCCATGCTTCGAGGACCCACGCGGTGCCGGATCCATCCTGCGACGAGGAGTACCGACGGTGCGGGTGGAGGGCCATCTCGTCACCACGGTCTTCGACCTGATGCTTGCGCAGTACGGTGTGGAACGCCCGGGCATGCCCGGTGTCTGGCCTGCGGACTACGACGACCCGACCGTCCCCTACACACCTGCCTGGCAGGCTGAGATCACGTCGGTCCCCGCCGATGTCTGCACGCGCACTGCAAGGGAATTCGCAAACAACAGCGCGGAATCGCACGGTCGCACGATGATCATCATCGGCGCCGGCATCTGCCACTGGTACCACGCCGACGCCACGTACCGCTCCATCATGTCCCTGCTCATGCTGACCGGATGCATCGGCCGCAACGGTGGCGGCTGGGCCCACTACGTGGGACAGGAGAAGTGCCGCCCCATGACGGGCTGGTTCAACCTCGCCAACGCCATGGACTGGTCACGGCCACCGCGCACCATGATCGGCACCGCCTACTGGTACATGCACACCGACCAGTGGCGCACGGATGGTTTCTCTGCCGATGCCATCACCTCCCCCCTGTCCATGGGACACCTCGACGGCGTGCACAACGCGGACGCCATTGCCAAGTCTGCGGCGCTCGGCTGGATGCCGTTCTATCCGCAGTTCAACGAGAATCCGCTCGACCTGGCAGACGAGGCGACGGCGGCTGTCGAGGCCGGTGACGCTCCGGACGTGAGCACCTACGTGGCCCGCCGGCTGAAGGACGGCTCCCTGTTGTCCTCGGTCGAGGACGTCGACGCGCCCGAGAACTGGCCGCGCACCATGATGCTGTGGCGCTCCAACCTGTTCGGCTCCTCCGCCAAGGGTGCCGAGTACTTCTCCAAGCATCTGTTGGGCACGCACTCGAACCTCATGCCCAACCAACACGGGGCGGACCAGCGACCCACCGTCGTGAAATACCGCGAGGAGGACGTCGAGGGCAAGCTCGACCTGCTCATCAGCGCCGACTTCCGCATGACGTCGACGACGCTGCTGTCTGACATCGTGTTTCCGGCCGCCACCTGGTACGAGAAGTACGACCTGTCCAGCACCGATATGCACCCCTACGTGCATGCGTTCACACCCGCCATCGACCCGCCGTGGCAGGCCCGCTCTGACTTCACGCTCTTCGTGCAACTGGCGGAGCGCTTCAGCGAGATGGCGAAGGTCCACCTGGGTGTCCGCAAGGACATCGTGGCCACTGCCCTCCAGCACGACACCCCCGCGCAGGTGGCCAACCCGGGCGGTCGTGCGGCCGACTGGCGCGGCACGGACATCGAGGGCGTCCCCGGCAAGAACATGCCTGCCCTGTCCGTGGTGGAGCGCGACTACACCCAGATCGCCGAGAAGCTGACGTCCGTGGGCCCGCTCGCGGACCGGCTGGGCTTCACGGTCAAGAACGTCACCTACGACGTCAAGGAGGCCGCCGCGGAACTGGGGACGATCAACGGCACCGTCACCGGTGGCGTCGCCGACGGCCGGCCCACGATCCACAAGGACAACCTCTTCGCCGAGGCGATCCTGATGTTCTCCGGCACCACCAACGGCAAACTGGCCACCCAGGGCTTCCGGGACCTGGAGGCGAAGACCGGGCGCGAACTCGCGGACCTGTCGTCGGACGAGGAGAACCACCGCATCACCTTCGCCGACACCCAGGCGGCCCCTCAACCGGTCATCACCTCGCCCGAGTGGTCCGGCTCGGAGAAAGGCGGGCGGCGCTACGCCGCCTTCACCATCAACGTCGAGCGCCTCAAGCCCTGGCACACTCTGTCAGGCCGGATGCACTTCTACCTGGACCACGACTGGCTCATCGACGCGGGTGAGCAACTGCCCATCTACCGTCCACCCCTGGACATGTCCCGCAACTTCGGCGAGCCAGAACTCGGCCCGAACGGGGAGAAGGCCATCACCCTGCGGTATCTGACCGTGCACAACAAGTGGTCCATCCACTCCGAGTACCAGGACAACCTGCTGATGTTGTCGCTGGGACGAGGTGGGCCGCAGGCGTGGCTCTCGGAGCAGGACGCCAAGTCCATCAGCGTCAAGGACAACGACTGGATCGAGTGCACCAACGCCAATGGGGTCTTCGTGGCCCGCGCCGTGGTCACGCACAAGTTGCCCCCGGGCATCGCCTACATCCAGCACGCCCAGGAACGCACCATCGACGTACCCAAGTCCGAGGCCACCGGCAAGCGTGGAGGTATCCACAACTCAGTGACCCGCATCATGCTCAAACCCACACATTTGATCGGCGGGTACGCCCACCTGGCGTACGCGTTCAACTATCTCGGTCCGACGGGGGTGCAGCGAGACATCGTCTCCACCATCCGTCGCCGCAGCCAGGAGGTGACGTACTGATGCGAGTCATGGCACAAGTTGCGATGGTGATGAACCTCGACAAGTGCATCGGCTGCCACACCTGTTCGGTCACGTGCAAGCAGGCGTGGACCAACAGGGCCGGCACCGAATACGTGTGGTTCAACAACGTGGAGACCCGTCCCGGGCAGGGCTACCCCCGCCGGTACGAGGACCAGGAGAAATGGAAGGGCGGCTGGGTCCGCACGGCCACCGGAGGTCTGCGCCTGCGCAGCGGCGGCCGGTTCCAGAAACTGCTGTCCATCTTCGCCTCCCCCGTCCAGCCCAAGCTGGACGACTACTACGAGCCCTGGACCTACGACTACGAGAACCTCGTCTCGGCCCCGCTGAGCGACGACTTCCCTGTGGCACGGCCCAAGTCCCTGATCACTGGCGAGGACACGAAGATCGAGTGGTCGGCCAACTGGGATGACTCGCTGGGCGGCACCGCGGAGACGCTGGCCAACGACCCGATCCTGCAGAAGCTCCGCAAGGACTCCGTCGAGCAGATCAGGCTGGAGTACGAGAAGTCCTTCATGTTCTTCCTGCCCCGGATCTGCGAGCACTGCCTGAACCCGTCCTGCATGGCTGCCTGCCCGTCCGGCGCCATCTACAAGAGGGCCGAGGACGGCATCGTGCTCGTGGACCAGGACAAGTGCCGCGGCTGGCGGCAGTGCATCACCGGCTGCCCGTACAAGAAGATGTACTTCAATCACCGCTCGGGCAAGGCCGAGAAGTGTCACTTCTGCTACCCCCGCATCGAGGTGGGTCTGCCCACGGTGTGTTCCGAGACCTGCGTGGGTCGGCTCCGCTACATCGGCATCATCCTCTACGACGCGGACGCCGTCACGAAGGCCGCCGCCGTCAAGGATGAGAAGAAACTCTACGAGGCGCAGCTCGACATCATGCTCGATCCCCACGACCCCGAGGTGATCGCCGGGGCCAAGGCCGGCGACATCCCCGACGAGTGGATCGAGGCAGCCCAGAAGTCCCCCGTGTATGCGCTCATCAAGCACTTCAGGGTGGCGCTGCCACTGCACCCGGAATACCGCACCATGCCCATGGTCTGGTACATCCCGCCGCTGAGCCCCGTCGTCGACCTCTTGCGCGAGCAGGGACACGACGCCGAGGCCCCCGGCAACCTGTTCGGCGCCATCGATGCGCTCCGCATCCCCGTGGAATATCTTGCTGAACTGTTCACCGCCGGGGACACCGACATCGTCACCCTGGTGCTGCAGAAGCTTGCCGCCATGCGCTCCTACATGCGTGGCGTCACGTTGCGCAATGAGCGCGACGAGAGCCTCGCGGAGGCCGTCGGCATGACGGGCAAGGCCATGGAACAGATGTACCGGCTGCTCGCCATTGCCAAGTACGACGAGCGCTACGTCATCCCCCCCGCCCACCTTGACCAGGCACACAACCTCGAGGAGATGGGGTGTTCGCTGGAGGACGAGGGCGGTCCGGGCATGGGTGGTTCCGGCCCCTTCGGAGAAGCCTCCGGCGGACCCGTGCCCGTGGCCATCGAGAGCTTCAACGCCCTCCGGGCCCGTGCCACGGCCGACACCGCAGCGTCGTCTGAGTCACTGCGCGACCGCACCGGCGAGCAGAACTGGGACGGAAACTGATCATGAGCAGCCGTGCCACCGTCTACCAGGCAGCCAACCTGCTGCTCTGTTACCCCACCGAGGAACTGGTGGGGCGTCTCGACCTGCTGCGCTCTGCGCTGGAGGGCACGGGACTCGCCCATCATTTCCAGCCCTGGCTGGACCGGCTGGCCACGACGCCGTTGAGCGAGCTGCAGTCGAACTACATCCAGGAGTTCGACCTCTCGCGGCGCCACAGTCTCCACCTCAGCTACTGGTCCTGTGGCGACACCCGGCAGCGGGGCATGGAACTGCTGGGTTACAAGGATGCCTTCAAAGCCAGCGGCGTCGACCTCACGGGCAACGGCGAGTTGCCTGACTACCTGCCGGCCATCCTGGAGTTCGCCGCCTGCATCGACGAGGACGCGGGCTTCGCGCTGCTGAAGCGCCATCGCGCGGAGATCGAGATGCTGCGCATCAGCGTGAGCGATGACGGCCTGGCCCAGGCCGGTGTCCTCACCGCAGTGTGTGCCACGCTGCCCGGCACCTCGCCGGTGACCCGCGACGACGCCAAGGCGATGCTGCGGGCGACTGAGAACCCCGAGACCGTCGGCCTGACGTTTCTGACGATGCTCCCCACCCGTACCGGAGGCTGACATGAATGTGTTCCTGTGGGGCGTGCTGCCCTATCTGACAGCGTTGGTCTTCTTCGGCGGGCTGTTCTGGCGATACCGCTACGACCAGTTCGGCTGGACCACGCGTTCCTCGCAGCTGTACGAGTCGAAAATTCTGCGAATCGCCTCCCCGATGTTTCACTATGCGCTCTTCGTGGTGCTGGGCGGACACCTCGTGGGCCTGTTCATCCCCAAGCGCTGGACCGATGCCGTCGGCATCTCCCAGGACCTGTACCA
>JBBSRQ010000097.1:0-11718 GCA_038242845.1 Propionibacteriales bacterium
CACCACCGGCAATCCGTTGATCCGGACGCTTCGCACACCGTGTCCCGGTCCGTTCACCGCGTAGTGGGCTCGCACCTCGCGGCCATCGAGCCTGACGGTGGCAAGAAGCCCGTCGAGCGTTGCCGGGAGAACGGGGTCAACCCCCAGTCCGTCGGACTGCCAGCGCAGGCCCAGCATTGACTCGACGACGAGGCGCAGGACGAGTCCGGGACCGGAGGAGTAGACCCGCCATCCGCCATCGAACCCGAAGTCCGGGTCGAACATCCGTTGCGCCCGGTCCTGCGCATCCCAGCGGTCCACGAAACGTGCGTCGATGGAGGAGTAGTAGCAGTTCGACTGCCGCGCACCTGCCCCGGGGACGGCCGCGCCCAGCCCGGTGGGGATGACGAGCTGTAGAGCGGACCAGGCACGCTCAGCGTCCCCGAGCCGCAGCAACGCCTCGACCCACCGCAGGTGTGCGTGGGTGTACATCAACCCGATCTCACGGCCCCAGAACGTGGCGGCCTCGGCACGGACGAACATGTGCAGTTCACCGCCGTGATAGGCCACCGGTGCGTCGAACAGGAGGATGCCCGTGGGTCCGGCGAGATGCTGGTCGATCACCGCCAGATGTGCCTGCGCTTCGTCCGGGGTGAGCAACTCGTCGGCGAGTGCGTGGATCATCTGCAGCGATCCGTGTGCCAGACCCGTCCGACGATCCAGGGGATGGACCAGGACCTCCACGCCGGCGGGGTCCAGGATCGCGTACCCCGCGAGTTCTCCGTCCACGAGCAGAAGCTCACGGATGGCGCGCCCCGTGTCCTCGACCACACCCTCCAGCCGGGCCGCCAGTTCGGGTTCCACGCCCTTGATGGCGCTGGCGAGCGTCGAGAGTGCCTTGATCTCGAGCTCCGCCGTCCAGGTGGAGGTCATCGAGCCGGCCAGCTTGGGATCGGCCGGTTGCAGTGAATCATTCCAGTCGCCATGCCCGTAGGCGGGCAGCCTGGTGTCATGGGCGCGATGGCTGGCGAGGTGCTCGACGGCGGCCAGGACATGCCCACGGATCCGGCTGGGCTCCAGCAGAGTGTGCTCCCCCACCCAGGCTGCGGGTTCGTCGAGAATGGCTGTGTCCCCGGTCATCGCGAGGTACTCCCCCAGAGCCAGCAGCGGCCAGTAGACGATGTCGCCGTGGCTGTCCCGGTGGCCCGGTGCCCGCCGCTCGGGGAGGTACTCGAACCATTGTGGCCAGTCGCCGTTGTCCTGTTGCGCACCGAAGACCACGACGAGCACCTCGCGGACCAACTCCAGCCGCCCCGACGCCACCAGCAATCCCACAGGTCCCTGGCACACGTCCCGTGTTCCCCATGCGCCACCGGTGAACTGTTCGAGGCCGCGGGGAACCTGGTAGTGGATGCGGGCATCCTGCGCGAGCCAGGGCAGGAACGCGGACAGGCGGTGCGCTGCCGGTGGACCCGTCACTCGTGGCGTCGCCGCCAGCAGGCTCGCCCGAGAAGCGTCCACCGTCCTCGCCGCCAGGGCCAACCGTAGTTCGATGGCCCCGTCACGGGAGCTCCGTGTGAGCCACTCCTCACCGAGCGTGAATTCCGCAGCTGTGGGATTCCGCCCGGCGTCCACTACACCCGTGGTGCGGGCCGCCAGCAGCATCTCCAGCGGATCGCCATCGACGTGGACGTCGATGGACAACTCTGCGGTGGTGATCGTGGTGCGGGCCGTGATGGTGCGGCCCCGCCAGCGCCACCACCACCGTGCACTGTCCGCCGTGACCGCCCAGGCGCTCGGCACTCCCAGCAGCAGCGATCCGTCCCCGGCGTCGGCGAACAGCCGGACCCCCTCGGCGAGCGTCAGACCGAGCTGGCTACGCCGCACGCTGAGCAGGGGTTCAGCATCGGCATGGCCATGCGTCAGTTGCGATGCGACCTGCCCGGTCATCCAGACGGTCACCGCCGAGGCCGCATCTGCCGGTCCCGGTCCTTCGGTGGCAACCAGGATGTGTCCGTGGGGGCGCAGGACCGCCCTTTCCTTGGCGCCGGCCACGACATGTGCGGCGCCGGCGTCGTAGGCCCAGGGCGCACGGTCAGGATCCTCCTCGATGTTGTCTGCCGGGTCTCCTGCAAGTCCGAGGAACTCCGACGGCTCCAAATCCTCTCCATGGAGCCACGCCGGAGGACTGAACGGCGTCGGGACCACAGGGGTGCCATCGCCGAGAGCGGGTGGATCCTCGGACCAGGCCGCCCCTGCCAGTCGTCGCCCGACGAGCGCCACGTCCGCGGTGGATGATGCGTCGGGGTGGTCCTCCACCACGAGTGCACGGAAGCCCACGGTGGTCGTCCCCCCGGGCGCGAGGACGAGCGGCTCGCTCTGGAGTGACGCAAGAGTGTGTTCGTGCTGCAGACGCGTCGACGGCAGGTCCCTCGTGAGGTCGAGGCCGGTGCCGGGCATCGCCGCAGCCACCTGACGCGCATCGGTGCACCATCCGGCCACCGGCCGGGTGCAGGTCAGCGCCAACCATGGGGTGGTGGGGCCCGGCATGTTCTGCCGGATGGCGAGGATCGTGGTGTCGTCGCCGAGCGGCGTCAGGTCGAGGTACTGGGACACGTAGAACTCGTTGCGGCGCAGCGCATCCCACGGCGTCAGTGCCACGTCGAGGGTGCAGACGGCATCCAGCTCGACGGTGTCGGCGCCGTTGTTGGTCAGGCGCAGGGTCCAGCCGAACAGGGCGTCGGCGGGCTGGTCCCACCACAGGCACCACGCGACGTCTCCGTCCGTGCCGCGGGCAACCATGGCCGCATCCCTCACGGCGACTTTCGCCCCGCTGGCCGGACCGAGCAGTCCCAGCGCCGTGTGGCCACCGTCAGGGGACCGGCGACGCAGCCACACCTGGTGGGGGCCGGCCTCGAGTTCACTGCCGGGGTACTGGAGGATGCTCAGGTCCCCAGCCTGCAATCGCTGCGGGACACCTGCGGAGGTGAACGACACGGAAATGGCAGTGGTCATGGGACTTCACTCCTTGCAGGAGACGGGGTCAGACGGAGGCCATGTCCGACTGCGAACAGGGGTGAAGCGGTGTCGCCGCCCACGTCCTCCCGGGAGGATCTCACCGCTTCCATCGAGGACGGGAACTCCACCGGCAGTTTGCCCTCCGGCGCCACCTGGCCAGTCACAGCGGCCAGCCACGCCGAATCGCCCACCCCGAAGGAGACGGTGAGCGCCGAAACAACCCCGAGGAGGGGTGTGCAGACGGCGGGTCGGTCCGCCGTCACGTCGACCACGAGCGGGCAGAGGGCCGCAATCCTGCCCAGGCGGTGCGAGAGTCCCGGCGGGAACTCGAGGCTCCCCTGGTGGAACTGCGACTCCAGGAACAGGTCATCCCGTGGTTCGAAGGGAGCTGCGAGACGGACGAGCGCCACGTCGGCCTGCTCCGGGCTGGTCGCGGACGTGAAGCCTTCCGGCAGTACCTCAGCGGCGAATCCCTCGAGCCAGACCCGGGTTGTCGAGTCCGACGCCAACGGCAGGGTCCCGTCGTTGGTGCACAGCACCACCGAGCGCGCCTGCGTTCGCCACCCCAGTTCCACATCGGCGGGCCGTCCCACGGCAGCCTCGGCTGCGTCCTCGTCCACGAAAGGGTCATCGAACAGGCCGAGGGAGAACTTCACGCGCAACAGGCGTTGGGCCGACTGCTCGAGGCGGGCGCGTGTCACCATGCCTGTCTCCACGAGGTGGAGCAACAGGTCGGTGCACTCCTCACCACCGAACTGGTCGATGCCCGCGTCCAGCAGCATCAGCATGCGCTGCTCCCGGTCGAGGTGCTCCACGCCCCAGGCCCGCGCGGGCAGCACCTGGTCCCCCACGACGTTGTCGTTGACGAGTTCCCAGTCCGACAGGATGACGCCGTCATAACCGAGGCCGTGGCGAAGCAACCCTGTGAGCAGGCGGTGGTTGTAGCCGAAGCCCACCTCCTCGACGGGCTCCCCTCCGAGAACCAGACCGACAGGACGGCCGTAGTACGGCATGATCGCGGCGGTCCCTGCTGCGATGGCTGCCTCGAACGGCCGCACGTGGTCGTCGAATCGTCCTCCCGGGTACACCTGGTCTCGGCCATAGGGGAAGTGGGCGTCCTCGCCACCCGCCTGTGGCCCCGCGCCTGGGAAATGCTTGGTGGTGGCGCTGACGGAATCAGGTCCCAGGCTCTCACCCTGGAGCGCCCGGACAGCGATCTCCATGCACCGCGCCACGAAGCCGGGATCGGCGCCCAGCGTCTCCCGTTGCCTTCCCCACCGTGGTTCGGTGGCGAGATCGGCCGTGGGGTGCAGCGCAGCGCGGATGCCGACGGCGACGTACTCCCTCCGCACCACCTCGAAGAACCGCCGCACCAGGTCCACGTCGTCCAACGCGGCAATGCCCATGGGATCAGGCCACTGCGAGAAGAACGTCGAGGCCCAACTGGTTCCCGCGTTCTGCGCGACGGAGTGCCGGGGATCGGTGGAAATCGTGACGGGGATGGCGTGGGGTGCTTCGCACGCCAGTTCCTGGATCCGGTTGGACCAGCGCGCGGCCGTGCGCGCATCGTACAGCGCATGGATGTTGAAGTGGGTGATGTGCTTGCTGAGCACCACCTCACGGGTACCGGACTTGGCGATCCGGCCGGGGCCGACGAGGAGTTCCCCGTCGGTCCCGGCCTCGGCCACGGTGTGGAACATGAGACCCACCAGTTCGTTGATGTCCAGCCGCTGCACCAGGTCAGCCGCGCGCTCGTCCGAGGAGAGCCGGGGGTCCTCGAACGGGTCGAGACGACCGTTTGCATTGAGATCACGGAAGGTCACACCGTCGAGAGTGATGGGCTCGATCCTGTCCACGTCAGGCTCCCGCATTGAACTCCTCAATGCCGATGACTGGCCTCAGCGCCCGCTCCACCTGACGCGTTGCGAAGTAGCGCCGGATGCGACAATCCAGCATGACGTTGCCGAGAGCCCCCATGATCATCGACTGGTCCAGCGAGAGATGACGACGTGCCACCTGTCCGCTGCGAACGGCCACGGCATCGTAGAAGCCGCCCTTGCCATAGCAGTCGAAGTTTGCCTGCAGCTTCGCGAGGTTGGCCGTGGCGTTCCTGGTCTCGTACATCATCCCCAGGAACGCTGCGTGGGGCGTGACGACGCCGTCGCCGTATTTGGTGGGCGGGTTCTTGTGGTCGTAGTTCGTGTTCTCCTGATCCGAGAAATAGCCCTCCGGATTCATGCCCAGGGCATCTACGCCATATTCCCGATAGCCACCAGCCGGGTTGGAGCACGGGGAGAATCCCCAGTAGCCGTACTTGGCGTCGTCGAGTCCGTGTTCCCTCTGGGCGCGCACGTGGAGCGGGTGGTTCCTCCCCCAACTGTCGGGGCCCCACTTGGCCTCGGGCACGAAGAGGTCGGGCATCAGTTCCTCGAACATTGAACCGCCCCACCCCGGCACCACCCTCAACCCGCGGTACGTGTAGGCACCCTCAAAGAAACGGACACCGAACTGTGTGCTCCACTCTCCGACGGGCGGCATCTCCTGCCACGTGAACTCCGGGGGGAAGGTTCGGTACGTGCTGAAGTACACCTTGGCGGGCATCTGGCGGCGAATGATCCCCAGATACGTGACCATTCGGGCCTCGGAGATGGTCGTGTCGTAGTGGTGCGACGTGGTGTACCAGACATCCGCGCCTTCCCCGATGGTGGATGGCAGCAGCGTGGCATCGCCACGCTGGGGGTCGGCGGTCCAGAAGCCGCCGTAGATACCTCCGGTGGGGCCATCCGTCCCGCTCGGGCCAAAGCCCTTGTCGTAGAACATGTCCCACCGCATGGCATCGAACAGCCGCTGGGCCGGTTTGCGGTTCGAAGGATCCGCTTGCGTGACCAGGTGCAGGGCCGCACCGAGCCAGCCCATGTCGACGCTGGAGACGAACGGGTACACGGTGTTGCCGTCCTCCGGCCAGACATGCAGCACCTCACCAGTCGCCTCGTCGTACCAGTTGTAGAACATTCCGCTGGGCTCGTGTTTCTCCATCCGCGCCAGAGTGCGCAGCGTCTTGTTGATGCGGTTGCGGCAGACGCCCGGATTGATGATTTTGAGGTCGCGAGCCACGATGCAACTCCAGAGGTAGCCGCCGATGTTGGTCGGCGACGTGTAGCCGCTGCGGGTTGTGAGGTCACCGTCGATGTTGTCAGCCACCAGCCCGGACTTCTCGTCCGCCATGGCATCGAGGGAGCGCCATGTGTCCTTGGCCCACGTGTACAACTGCTTGTCGTGCTTCGGAAATTTGTGGTGTCCGGAATGCGCCTCTGCGGTCACTGGCAGTGCGGAGAGGGTGCCGGCAACTCCGACGCCGGCGGTGGCGCCCAGCAGTGCGCGCCGTGAAAGGGAATGCGTCATGATGAGAACTCCTTGTGGGGTGGAAGGGGAATCACTTGATGCCCGTGCTCGCGACGCCCTCGATGAAGTAGCGCTGGAAGAACAGGAAGACAATCACGATGGGAAGGACGACGACACATGCGCCGGCCAGGAGCAACCCGTAGTCGGTCTGGTTCTGGCCTGTCGAGACCAGTGCCAGCGCAACGGGAAGGGTGTAGGTCTTTTCGCTGCTGGAAACCACCAGGGGCCACAGGAAGTTGTTCCAGGACCCGAGGAAGGTGAGGATGCCCAGCGTCGCCATCGCGGGAGTGGCCAGGGGTAGAAAGAGGCGGAAGAAGATGCCCAGCTCACTGGCGCCGTCGAGTCGTCCGGCCTCCAAGAGGTCGCGTGGCGTTCCCAGGAAGAACTGGCGCATCAGGAACACCCCGAACGGTCCCGCCAGGAAGGGGAGGAACAGTGCGGGGATGGTGTCTGCCAGCCCCATGTTCACCACGAGCACGAACTGCGGGATGAAGGTGACCAGGCCGGGGATCATCAGAGTCCCGAGGACTGCGCCGAACACGATCCTCTTGCCCGGGAAGCGTAGGTGGGCAAGCGCGTACCCCAGCATTGAGCAGAAGATGAGGTTCGCAGCAGTGACCACAACCGCCACGATGACGGATGTGCGGAAGAACTGGGCGAACGGCAATCGCTGGAACAGGCGGACGAAGTTGTCGAGGGTCGGATTCTCCGGAACCCACGTGGGTGGGACGCGCAGGAGTTCCCCCTGCGTCTTGAGGCTGCCGAGCACCATCCAGATGAACGGTGTCATGACCAGCAGCAGTAACAGGCTGAGGATGGCGTAGAGCCACCAGCGCGACGTGGTGCGGGCCATCACTTCTCCCTGGTGACGCGAAACTGAATGATGGTCACCACGACGATCACGAGGAACGTCAGGTAGGCCATGGCGCCAGCGACGCCGTAGTTGCCGAAGCCGAACTGGTTGTAGGTGTACATCGACGCCGAGATGGTGCTGTTGAGCGGGCCACCCTGGGTCATCACGAACGGTTCCTCGAAGAACTGCAGGTAGCCGATGGTGGTGGTGACCATCACGAACAACAGGGTCGGACGCAGCAGTGGGAGCGTAATGTTCCAGAAACGTTGCCAACTCGAGGCCCCGTCGAGGGAGGCCGCCTCGTGCAGGTTCCATGGCACGGACTGCAACCCGGCCAGGAAGATGATCATGCCGGTTCCGAAGTTGCGCCAGGTGGCCATCATGATGAGTGACAGCAGCGATGTGTGCGTATTACCCAGCCAGTTCGGTCCGTCGATCCCGACGAAGCCCAGCACGGTGTTGACCAGTCCGCTGTCGGGCTGCAGGAGGAATCTCCAGACCACCGCCACGGCCACGATGCTCGTGATCACCGGCGTGTAGAAGCCCACCCGGTAGACGCCGCGAAATTTTGTGATGCCCTTGTCCAGCGCCACCGCGGCGGCGAGCGCAGCCCCAATGGTCAACGGGACACCTACGACGACGAAGACGCCGGTGTTGAGGGCCGCCCGCCTGAAGACGGGGTCGCCAAACGCCTTGGCGTAATTGTCCAGGCCCACGAAGTTCACCGAGAACGGGGTGCGGATGTCCGTCACCCTCGTGTCGGTGAAGCTCATGAACATCGACTGGAAGACGGGCCACAGCGTGAACACGCCGAACAGCAGGAGGAAAGGGATGGCCAGGATGAGGCCGGCCCTGGCCTCGCTAGCGTTGCCGTTCTTCCCGGAACGCGAGCGAGGCTTCCGCTCAATGGTGGCGGTGGACACGGTGGATCAGCCAATCCCGATTGCAGTGGCTTCCTGCTGCACGGTCTTCAGCGCCTCGGCAGGATCAGTTCCGGTCTTGGTGACTCTCTCCACCTGCGCGTCAAGCTTGGCAGCAACCTGTTCCCAGGTCTGGACGGGTGGCGGCGCGAATGCCGTGTCGAGCTGGGTGCCGAACGTGGCCAGCTTCTCGTTGCTCTTGAGTGCCTCGTCGTCCCAGGCGGACTTGACTGAGGGCAGGTCCGTGGACATGCCGAACCACTCCACCTGGGTGGTGTCCGTCGTCAGGAAGTCAACCAACTTCCATGCCGCGTCCCGATTCTCGGTGCTCTTGAACACGCCGAGGTTGGAGCCACCAACAAAGGATGCACTGATCTCCTTCTCGGGCATGACGGCGACGTCGTACTTGTCGGCGAAGCCATCACCACCGGCGGTCTCCACCGCAGCCATCATCCAGGGGCCAGAGATGAACATGGGCACTTTCCCCGAGGCAAAATCGGCCTCGGTGGTTCCCTGCGCGGGTGACTTGTTGGCGATGCCGTCGGTGAAGAATGACTGGTAGTAGGCCAGCGCCTCGACGTTTTCCTCCTCGTCGAAGGTGTACTTCGTCATGTCGTCATTCACGATCTCGCCTCCGTTGGACCACATGAAGGGCACCACGGTCTGCCAGGATCCGGTCGCACCGGGTTGCAGGCTGATGCCCCACTCGGATCCGCCCTTCTCCTGCATGGCCTTGGCCATGTCCTTCAGGCCTTCCCATGTCGTCGGCGCCTCGGTGATGCCGGCCTTCTCGGCGATGTCGGTGCGGTAGAACACGACCCGGGTCTCCACGTACCACGGCACGCCGTAGGAGACATCATCAACCACGGTAGTGGCCTGCGCTCCTTCGAAGAACTTCGAGGGATCGATCATCTCGGGCGTCGGGTCGAGCGCACCGAGACCGATGAACTCACCCATCCACGTGGTCCCCACCATGGCGAGGTCCGGCGTCGTTCCTGCGGCAATGGCGGCGGTGAACTTGTCGTGGGCGGAGTCCCACGGGATGGCGGTGACCTCCACCTGGACATCCGGGTTGTCAGCCTCGAACTTTTTGATCAGGTCGGGCAGCTTCTCACCCTCGGCGCCCATGGCCCACATCGTCAGTGTGCCGCTGGCCTTCCCCTCGTCCACTGCTTGTTGCGTGGGTTCATCCGTTGTGCCGCCTCCGTCATCGCGTCCACATGCGGACATGCCGACGAGTGCAACCAGCCCCACGAGCGCTGCTGCAACTCTAGTTCGATTGTTCATGATTCTCCTCCTTGAGTGGTGGTTCGGTTCTTCGTTGTGCAACCGCAGCCGCAGGACTGTCGGTGCACGATCGTGGTGGACAGGACAGTCCGGTCATTCACGGCTTCTCCCGCCATGAGGTGATGGAGGTGCTCAGCGGCCATGGCACCCAGTTGTGCAACGGGCTGGCTCACGGTGGTCAGACCGGGGCGCAGGTACCGGGATGCCCGGATGTCGTCCCAGCCGACGACACTGATCTGCCGGGGTACGTCGATCCCGAGTTCCTGCATCTCGTGGACGAGCGCCACCGCGATCTCGTCGTTGCCGCAGACAAGGGCGTCGTACTCGAGACCCTCGGCCACCATGTCGCGGGCCAGCCCCCGACCGGTGTCCTCATCCATGGCGACGCTCAGGGCCGGTGGTACCGGCAGGTCTGCACGGCACAGCGCCGCGCAGAACCCCTCATACCGGGCCTCGATGTCGGAGCCGGGATCCACCTGCCCGACGAATGCCAGACGGGTCCGGCCGAGGTTGAGCAGGTGGGAGGTCAGTTCTTCCGCGGACGCCCTGGACTCGGCATAGATCGCCGGGACGCCGGGCAGCTTGGTCCGGGCGACTGTGACCACGGGCATCCGTGCGGCCATCCGGGAGACGAGTTCGTCGGTAGCGGCACTCATGGCCATGAACGCCACGCCGTCAACCTGCCCCATGAGCCTCTGCACGGCCGCACGCTGGTCGGTCTTCGGGTTGGCCAGCAGGAGGAGGACCGAGGTCTCGAGCTCACTGGCCCGGGTCTCGAACCCCACGGCCAACTGTGCGTAGTAGGTGCCGCCGATGCGAGGGAGGACCACGCCGAGAGCACGGACTGAGGCCCCCGCGAGCTTCTGTGCCGCCGCTTGCGGGACATAGTGCAGCGTCGCGGCCGCCTGCTCCACCCGCTCGCGGGTGCTCTGTCGGATGCGGGGATCCCCACGCAGCGCACGCGAGACGGTGGACGTGGACACGCCCGCCATCTCGGCCACCGCGTAGATGTTCCTCGTCATGCCGGTCTCCTTCGACCTTGCCGTATTCCGCAGTGCGACAGGTCAACTTCGATCTGTGCAAGCGCTTGCATTGAATGTACGACAAGGATGGGGTCGCATGCAACGGTTTCTGAGAATCGGATACCGACCGCGGGCACAACACGGCTGGGCGCGTCCACGGGTGTGGCGGTACTCTGGCCGCGTGTCGCTACCAACCGTCGTTTCTGCCCGGGGGCTGAGTGTCGCATTCGGATCGCGGTCTGCCCTGGATGGTATGTCGCTGGAGGTGCAGCCGGGGCGTGTGACCTCTTTGCTGGGCCCCAACGGTGCCGGCAAGACCACGTTCATCCGCTGCTGCACGGGGCTTGTGCAGCCGAATGCGGGATCCCTGGAGTTGTTCGGTCAGGCGCCCGGCTCCCCGGAGGTGTTGTCGCGGGTGGGTCTGATGCCCCAGCAGACAGGTGCGTGGTCGCAGATTGCGCCGCGGCCGCTTCTGACGTACCTCTCCAGGCTCTACGCGCACCCACTCGACGTCGACTCATTGATGACGACGCTGGGCATCCATGGCTTCGCCAGCACGTCGTATCGGCGGCTCTCCGGTGGTCAGCAACAACTTGTCAACCTCGCGGGTGCACTCATCGGCCGTCCCGACGTGGTCTTCCTCGACGAGCCCACCGCGGGCCTCGACGTCCGGGCCAAGCGATCCGTCTGGGACCTGGTGCGGCAGGTGCGGGACGCGGGTGTCGCCGTGCTGCTGACCACCCACGACATGCACGAGGCCGCGAACCTTGCTGACGACGTCCACATCATCGACAGGGGCCGCATCACGGTGCACGGCAGCGTCGCAGAATTGACGCGGGGCGGGGACCTCGAGTCCGTCTTCCTCGCGAACACCTCCCCTGGAGAGGACAACGCATGACGGCCCTCGACTTCACCCCGGCTGGCAGTGCTGCGCCGCGGTCCCGCCAGATCTGGGCACACGCCACGACCGAGGCAACCCTGATCCTGCGCAACGGCGAGCAGGCGCTGTTGGCACTCGTCATCCCCATCGGAATCCTCGTGGCCGGGCGCTTCCTCGGATCACGCCTCGGCCTGGACTTCCCCACGCTCGTACCCTCGGTGCTGACACTGGCCATCTGGTCCTCCTGCTTCACCTCGTTGGCAATTGCCACCGGTTTTGAGCGCCGCTACAACGTTCTGGAACGGCTGGCCGCCACACCGCTGGGGAAATCGGGCATCCTGCTCGGCAAGGCCGTGG
>JBBSRQ010000098.1:0-11653 GCA_038242845.1 Propionibacteriales bacterium
CGGAACACTGACTACCGAGGTAGTAGGTGATGGTGCCGTTGGCGTGAACGCCGAGCCCCTTCTCGAAGACCTTCTTGGCGCCCGTCTCCGAGTCCGTGTGGTTGCTCTTCAGCGGTAGGCCCTGGGCTTGGGTCTGGCCCGGGTCAAGGTTTGCCACGTCGAGTCCGATGGAGCCGTAGCCGTTGGTGGCCGAGAGCCAGTCCAGGTCAGAAGCGAAAACGTCCTCTGAGGGAGGCGTCGGCAGGTCCTCGTCAATGAGTGTCCATGCGAAGATCTTCAGCTGCGAGTTGTTGCCCAGCGTGACGGACTGCACCGTCTTGGCGGGGTTGATGATCATCTTGGCCTGGTAGATCTGGTAGCCGTAGGTCCCGTACTCGTAGCCGTTGTCCTTCGAGTTGCGGCCCATCGACCTCAGCGCCACCGTGGCCGTGTTGGCGCCCTGCGGCAACCAGTTGGGGACGCCGATGGAGCCCTTGCCGGTGGTGCCGTCGGTGTAGTTCACCGTGACCGTGGCATTGGTGCCCTGCCCCGCGGACGACGATGCCAGGACGGACAGGTGCGACCCCTGTCCCGACAGCGCGATCGTCTGGTTGGAGGGGACCACGGAGTTGGGGACATCGGCCGCTGCGGGCCAGTCGTAGGTGATGGCATCGTCACCGGTGCCAATCGTCACCTTCTCCCCCGCCTTGGCGCCCACCGCTTCGAGCGCGGTTGCGGAGAAGCTGTTGCCACTGCCGTCGAAGTTGCCCGTGGCTGCACCCTCAGCCGTGGTGATGGACACCAGGTTGAAAGCATCTGCCAGCGAGCCATAGGTCAGCTCCGTGGTGACTGCACCGGTGGTCGCCTGGGCGGACCCGGACGAATCGGTGTAGCTCGCGCTGGCCTTGATGACGGCCTGTCCCGCCGTGGCGGCGGAGTTCGCCCTGACGACGAACTTCTGCTGGGCGGTCGCGTCGGCAGCGACGCTGCCGGGCGCGGCACCCGAGGACACCACGGTCCACCCCGTGGGGAGTTCCAGGGTGAAAGCGACGCCCGTCTTGGTCTTGGTTCCAGTGTTCTTGAAGGTGGCGGTGACGTCCGTGTCCGCACCTCGGAACACGCGGCCCGGCACGGAGACGCTGGCCTGTGCGGCCATGGCGTCGGGATCCACGCCGCCGACGGCGCTGGTGTTCTTCAGGACAACAATCGTGCTGGCGGAGGAGGCGAGCTCACCGGTCTTGACGGTGACGGTGCCGGTTGCGGCATCGTGGAACCAGCCGGTGGTGGCACTTTCCAACGCGACCGCGCTGGCGGCCTTGGTGACGGCGGTGCCGCCCACGGTCACGGATGACGGAGCGCTGTTGGTGTGGGCGACGACGCGGTAGGGACGGGTGGCCGCCTTGCCGTCGTAGGTGCCCTCGCGCTTGCCGATGGTGACGGTGACGTCGCCGGGTCCCGATTCCGGGGCGGTGACCTTCAGCTCCTGTGTGCTGTTCGCACCCTCGCGATAGGCGCGGGTGACCTTGTCGTCCTCGTACAGGCTGTAGGCGGAGGTGCCCTTGGGGTGGACGGCGACGGTCAATTCGGAGTTCTCCGGGACCAGCGAGGCGTTGCGGGCGATGATGCCGTGCGGCACAACTGCGCCTGCGCGGACGAAGATCGGCAGCTTGTCGAGGGGCGCCGGGTGGCCATTGAGGACCTGGCCGCCGTCGTGGACACGTCCGGTCCACCAGTCGACCCACTGGTCGCCGGCGGGCAGGTAGATGCCGTCGCGCACCGTCGTCTTGGTGTAGACGGGGGCCACGAGGTAGTCGGTGCCGAGCAGGAACTCGTTGTTGGCCTCGACGGAGTAGGCGCCGAGGTCATCGGGGTACTCCATGGCCAGCGACCGCATCACCGGGGTGCCGGTGGCGTGCGCGTTCTGCGACAAGGAGTAGATGTAGGGCATCAACTGCTGGCGGAGCTGGAGGTAGTCACGGTTGATCTCCGTGGCTTCCTCGCCGTACAGCCAGGGACGCTTGTCCGTGCCCGCCCAGCCGCTCATCGAATACAGGGCTGGCGCGAAGGCCTTCCACTGCAGGTCACGGACGTAGCTCTCGGGGGAGCCGCCGAAGATGCCGTCGACGTCGCCGGTGGTGAAGGGCAGGCCGGAGTTGCCGGATCCCGTCAGTGCGGAGACCTGCCAGCGGACGGAGTCGAGGTCGCCGGAGTGGTCGCCGGTCCACTGCATGCCGCAGCGCTGGGATCCGGCCCAGCCCTCCACCATCAGCGACGTGCCGCGGGCGTCGGAGTTGTCCTCGAAGCCGTTGAACGCGGCCTCGCAGCCGGTCAGTGCCATGCGGTAGCCCTGGCCGACCCACGCGACGTCGAGCTTGCGCATGCGGATGCCTGCATCCTTGACCTCGAACGGCTGGTTCGTGAGGGAGCGCTGCGTCCACAGGCCCGTCTCGAGGCCGGTCTCGGCCTTGATCTTCTCAACGGTCTCGGGGAGGTCCTGGTACTCGCAGCCATAGCCGTCGTTGACGAGCATCCAGCCACCGGGCATGTCGTTGGTGACGAAGTTCTTCGCCACGTCCAGCGCCTGTGGCGTCCTCAGCTTGTTGGGGTCCTTGGAGCCCTGGTACGTGGGGCTGCTGCGGTTGTAGCAGTCGGCGTCGCCGTACTCCAGCGCGTACACCGGCGGCATCATGGGCCGGCCGGTCAGAGTCGTGTACGAGTCGAGTGCACCCTTGTAGTCGCCGGCGAAGTAGTAGGCGTCGAAGCGCTGTTCCTGGTGGGTGGTGGTGCCCTTGGCGAAGTCGTAGCTGCCGCGCGCAAAGGTGTTGCGCAGCACGCCGTAGCCCGCGGAGGTCATGTAGTAGGGAACGGCGTTGGGGTAGCCGTCGTCGTCCCAGTCGAAGTTGGCGGCGATGTTGATGGTGGCGCCGGTGTGGATGGAACGGCCGTTCTGCATGCCGCCACCCAGGAACTGTTCATCCGCGCCGACGGCGAGGTGCTGGGTGGTGGAGGTGCCGCCGAACGTCATGGCGGACTTCTCCGAGAAAAGGACGGAGCCGTCGGCCGCCTTCGCGGTCATCGCACCGGTCGCCTTGACGATCTCGATGCTGGCTCCGCCCGCGGCTGCCACCTTGATGGTGGCGCCGTCGGTGACGGTGGCGGTTGCACCATCGAAGCTCGCGGCGCCCACCACGATGTTTGCGGTGCGCTCGGGATCGCCTGACGGGGAGTTGGCGGGGTCCGTGAACGTGCCGCGTGTCGCTTCGACGCGGAAGGTACCGCCGTCGAGGAACGTGATGCGGTACTTGCCACGTTCCGCCGTGAGTGTCACCGTGTTGCCGTTCACCGCGGACGCGTTGATGGCCCCGAGCGTGACGCCGGAGACATCAACCGGGACCTCGGGTCCGACGGACTTGGGGCTGATCGCGGTGGTGCCGTGTCGGTTGTCGCCGACGTCGACGGCTTGGGCCGGCAGCGTGGTGATACAGGTGGCCACGAGTGCCGGGACGGCCAGACTGGCCGTGAGGATTTTCCAGGGTGTGCGCAGGCGCATGGGGGAGGCCTTTCTCCGTTGAAGGTCGCGGCCATGCTTGCGGGTGCTTCACGGCCCCGTCAACGACAACCGGCGTTTCAGCCCGTGTTGGTCGCTTCGGTTGCGCGTTTCAGGCGTTGTCCGCTTGAGCCAGCACGTCGCCGAGCCTCGCAAACGTGGCTCCACGCGCCGTCATGGCGACGATGGCTTCGGCGATGCCGTCCGCGGTACCGGAGCCCGGTTGGTTGAAGTGGCCGATGCAGATGGAGCCCTCCGAGGCCTCCTGGGCTGCCGCACGGACCTGACGGCTGGTGAACGTCGCTCCCGCATCCGCATTGATGTCGAAGTTGACGGGGACCAGCCCCAGTGCCAGCACGACGCGCACAGCGACGTCATCGAAGTGAGCGGTGCCTGACCGGAAGAACCGCGGTGGCTCACCCAGCAGGGACGTCATCACCGCCTGGTTCTCCATCACCTCGTCGTAGATCTCCCCCACCGATCCCGTGCCGGAAATCCCATAGGCCTTCCGCGAGTTCACCGACAACGGCACGTGTGCGGTGCCATGGTTGGCCAGCTCGAAGAGTGGGTTGGCCATCAGGTCGCGGGTGGTCTGTGGGTTGGCCTCGATCCAGCGGGAGTTGAGGAACAGTGTTGCCGGGGTGTCCGTGTTCACCAGCGCCGCGACCAGGTCCTCGTCAACACCCGAGCCGTGGCGGCCGCCGCACGCATCGAAGGTGAGGCAGATGGCGGGCGCCGCCGAGCGCAGCACGACGCCGTCGACCTCGAGGCCCCACTGGTTCGACGACTGGTTCGTGAACTCGGCCACCATCTCAGCGCGCGTCGGCACCGTCGGCACCGACGGCGTGGGGCTCGGGGATGGCGACGGACGACTCCGCCGTGACTGCGTGGGCGTTGGGCTCGGAGGCAGCGTCGACGCCGGCGACGAGGACGGCATCCCGGCAGCGTCCTGTTGGGTCCCGGGCGAGCACCCGGCCAACGTCGCGGCCGCTGCCGCCGCCAGCATTCCGCGTCGCCTGAGTCTCATGACTCCCAGCATGCCACGCGTCAGCGGCCTGCCAGCAGTGCCTCCTCGGCCTCCTTGGTCCACACGCCGTCCTTCAGCTTGGCCGCCACGTGCGGCAGCACCTCGGGCATGTCCACCAGCCGGGTCAGCGGCAGGTTGTGCAGCATCGGGTAGACCATGATCTTGCCGCCTGAGGTGCGGTTGAGGACGGCGTCGATGGCGTCCCGGAAGCCAGCCATCCCCGCCACCGCGTCGAGGGAGATGTGGGTGTCGATGATGCCCCTCTCGATCTTGTCCAGCACGGTGCGCATGTCGGAGACGTCGGAGCCGGAGGTCCCCAGCATGAACACGCGACGCTCGATGAGGCCCTGGAGATCGAAGTGCGCCAGCGTGCCCGCCGGGATTCCGGCGTACGCGTTGACGATGGCGCCGTGACCCGCCAGGTCGACCGCTTGGGACACGAGCGCGGCGTCCGGGACCATGCAGCTGATGTGGGTGTACCCGGGCCGAAGCTCGACCGAGGTGACGTTGATGGTCTCCACGGGCACGCCACTGGCCCTGGACATCGGGTCCACCAGCGCGCTCAGGTGCGCGAGACGCTCGTCACCGCGCCCGGTACAGGCGACGGTGAGGCCGGGGATGTCCGAGGAGAGCGCACGCATCGTGTGCATCTGACCCATGGGTCCGGGCGCACCCATGATCAGTACACGATCACCCTCGCGCAACTCCCCGGTCGACGGGACCCACGAGTACCCGTCCCTCGGGTCGCCGCCCCCAGTGCCGCAGAACCGGATGAAGTCGTAGTGCACGCGACCGATGTCCAGGGCGACGGTGCGGCCAAGCCTCCCCCCACCCAACACCACGCACAGCATCCCCCGGGTGCCCAGCAATGGGGCCAACACCTCGACGAGGTCCGCGTCGTGGCCGTAGTAGATGATGTCGTCGAAGACTGCGTCCCCGAACCTGTTGAGTGCCTCACCCGGTGACACATGGATCGTCTCGGCGGGCTCGTTGCCGCGGATGAGGTCGTCGAGCCCGTGGGCCTCGCCGTCGGCCACCACCAGCATCCGACCACCGGCGAGGACGTGGTTGCGTTCGCGCCAGGCGTAGGACCCCTCGACGGTGGCCCATGGCTCGATGAGTGCCACGGCTGCGGCTGAGGGGCCGTCGCTGACCCGGATCAGGAACTCCTCCCCCGAAGGCGTGACGACGCACCGCTCGTCGATGACGACGAACTCCTGCAGGGCGCCCTCGAAGTTGTACCCGAACGCAGCGTTCGACGTCGCGGTGCGCATGTGCTTCCAGTCCGCCTGGACCAGCACCCTGTCCCCCACCTCGAAGTGCGTCACCGCACCACCCACCTCGATGATGCAGCCCACGGGTTCGTGCCCCGGCACCGTGGGTGCGTCACCGGGCTTGTAGCCGGGAATCTCCGTGAGGGCGTCGAGGTCGATGCCGCTGACCACTGCCGCTTTGCGCGGGTGCGAGTCGAAAGCCTTCAACAATTTGGTGTCGCTGAAGCAAATCCCGCACGCCTCTACCTGCAGCATCATCTGGTGCGGGCCCACCGGATCCACCGGCTTGGCCTCGTTGTGGACGACCTCGCCCACCCCGGTGAACTGGATGGCGTGCTGGGTCTGTGATCCGTGGTTCACGGTTCTCACCTTTCGGGTGGTGCGGGGCTTGAAGCTGTGTGTGTCAGCTGCTCAACATGACCTGGCCACCCGTGACGGGGATGGCCTGGCCCGTTTCGTAGGCCTGTTCGACGATGTAGTAGAGGGCGCGCATGACATCGGCTCCGAGCGCTCCCCGCCCCATGGGGACCTTTGCCTCGTAGAAAGCCTTCACCTCCTCCACGGTCGTGGCGCCCGGGACCTTGCCGGAGTGCAGGTACTGCACGAAGAGCCCGTTGTCCGGATCGGACCACAGGGGCCCGTCGAAGAAGTTGCCGGGGCAGATGGCGTTGACCTTGATGCGGTGCTCCACGAGTTCCAGTGCGAAGCTCTGCACCAGCCCAATGCCGCCGAACTTGCTGCCAGCGTAGGCACCGTTGCGGTTGGAGCCGACGAGTCCGGACTTGGAATTGACCTGAACGATGTCGGTGGCCCAACCGGGTGCAGCGATGTTCTGCAGGCGCAGTACTCGTCCCAGGTGTTTCGTGATGAGGAAGAACGCCGTGTAATTGACGTCGGTGCTGAGCGCGAACGCCTTCAGGTCCTGCTCCAGGACCGAACCCGCGCGGGCGATGCCGGCGTTGGAGACCACGAGGTCGACCCCGCCGCAGGAGGCAACGATCATCGCGGCCAGTTGCTCCACCGAGTTCTCATCAGCCACGTTGCAGGCCACGGGTGTGGCCCGCTCCCCCAGCTCCTCAGCCAGTGCCGTGGCGCCGGCCAGGTTGAGGTCGGCGATGACCACCCAGGCGCCGGAGGCGTGCAGCGCCCGGACGATACCCTCGCCGAAGCCCTGGGCACCCCCCGTCACGAGGGCGACACGACCCGCCACCACACCAGCCCTCGACGAGGCCTGACCGGCTTGCGCATCCCGCGGATCAGGGACCGGTACGGCACCGGGGAGGTGCTGCGCCGTCACCGTGGCCCGGTGCTGGCCGCTGGTGAGGCAGAAGGTGGTGGGCAGCACCAGGTCGGCGGGCAGGGCGTTGCGCAGCAGGAGCGCCGCACTGGCCGCATCAGGAGCGTCGACGTCGATGGTGATCGTCGGCCCCTCGTGCGTGGCCGTCAGCACCACGGGGGTGGCGTGGAGGGCCACCAGGACGCCGCGCAGCAGGACGAGCAGTTCGTCGATTCTCATGGGGTTGCTCCCTGGTCGGCGACGAGCTGGCGACCCAGTGCGCCGTAGGCGATGATGCGCTCGGCCAGGGGGAGGGCCGCCATCGGGTTCTCGCGATGCAGCAGCCCACACCGCGGGTCAGCGTCCGAGAGCACCTCGTGTGCCACCAGCGCCCAGGTGGAGTCGTTCAGGTGCGCGAAGCGGGCCTCGCCCAGCTCGGGGCAGGAGAACACCTGCCGGGGCTGGTTGATGTCGACGCCCGAGACCTGGATCATGTCGTGTGCATCCGCCAGCGCTGCGACGCGATCCAACTGCGCGGCCGAGTTGCGTGGCGGCATGAACGTGATGGCGGGGAACCCGAGGTCTCCCAGGTGCGCGACGAGGTCGTCCAGGTAGGAGTCCTCGAACGCCTCCGCCCGCTTGTCACCGGTCGGCGACGCCGACACGTCGCCGAGGTAGGCGTAGCAGGGGATGGCCGAGATGCGCAGGGCGAACTCCACGACGTCTCTGGCATCCGGTAGCTCACCCCCCTCCGCCACGCGTTCTGGCTGGACGTAGAAGCGCTCGAGGTACTCGGCCTTGAGCAGCCCCAGGAGGTCGTGTTGCAGGAAGCGGTTGTCGGGATCGGCGAGGACATCCCGCAGCGGGGCGGGGATGACGACGCCCATCTCCTGCAGCCCGTCGGTGAGGGGCTCACCCCGCCCGAAGCAGGTGATGAGTGCCCCCGACATGGCATAGAGCAGGTGCCGCTCCGTGACGGTGCCGCCCGAGGCGAACTGGGAGATGCCGACGACGTCCTCCTCGAAGGACAGCGTTGGTGCACCCAGTGCGCCCAGAACCTCGTTGGCACCCTCGGTCATGCGGCGGGTCCGCTCCAGACGCGCCGCACGGATGGGGCGGAGGACCTCCTCCGCCTCCTGCCGTGCGTGCGCCGGAATGGCCTGGACCGTCATGTAGGCGACACCAACAGAATCGGGGTTGTTCAGCTTTCGCTCCGCGAACGGGGCGCGGCCCGAGGCAACCTCATCGGCGGAATGCAGCATCACCCGGCACTCGAAGCCTGTCACCACGCCCATGCCGAGGATGGTGCCCGCGTCACGCATCTCCCCGGCAGCAGCCACGGAGTCATGGTCCACGGACCCCACCACTTGAAGCCCTGCCTCCCGGCCGCGTCGGCACGCCATGGTGGGTGTGTAGGGGCTGAAGCTGTAGATGGTGTGGATGTGGTTGTTGGATTCCCGCGTCAGGGGTGGGAGGTCCTGGCCGGCGTCAAGCCACCGCCTCAGCGCCCCCACCCGGTGATCAGCTGCCGCCGACGGGTCGTTCATCACCTCGGTTGTCACGATCACACGCCCCGGCGTGACCGTCGCGCCAATTCTGCCTCGGTCTGGTTCGTGCCGGGCGTGTAGTTCTCCAGCGGCAGGATCCGCTCGTGGATGGCATCGATGAGCCACTCCGGCTGCGGGAAGAATTCCTTCTCCAGCTCGGCGGCCGGGGTGATGGCATTCCTCGACCCCACCACCGTCACCGGTGCGTCGAGGTGATCGAACGCCAGCGTGGTGACGTTGGAGGCGACGGTGTGCAGGAACGAGCCGCGGTCCACCGCATCGGAGGTCAGCAGCAGTCGGCCCGTCTTCTTCACCGACCCCACGATGGGGCCAAGGTCCAGGGGCGCCACGAACCGCAGGTCGATAACCTCCGTGGAGATGCCGTGATCCTTCTCGAGCGTCGCGGCGGCCTCCATCACCCGGTAGAGGGTGGCACCCAGGACACCAATGGTCAGGTCCGTGCCCTCCCGACGGATCACGGGCTGGCCCTCAGGCACCTCGTAGTAGCCCTCCGGGACACCGTCAGCCTCGAATTCCTCGGCACGGTCGTAGAGCAGCTGCGACTCGAAGAAGATCACGGGGTCGGTGCCGCGCAGCGCCAGGTTCATCATGCCCTTCGCGTCGTAGGGTGTGGCCGGGTAGTACACCTTGAGGCCGGGCATGTGCGCGCAGAGCGCCACCCAGTCCTGGGAGTGCTGGGCGCCGTACTTGCTGCCCACAGACACCCTGGCCACCAGCGGCATCTCGAGAAGCCCGGCGGACATGGACTGCCACTTGGCAGCCTGGTTGAAGATCTGGTCACCGGCACGGCCGAGGAAGTCGCAGTACATGAGTTCGACGATGGCCCGGCCACCCGAGAGGGCGTACCCAACGCCGGTGCCGACGATGGCGGCCTCGGAGATGGGCGAGTTGAACAACCGGTGGTGCGGCAGGAGTTCGGTGAGTCCGCGGTACACGGCGAACGCGCCTCCCCAGTCGCGATTCTCCTCACCCCAGGCTGCCACCGTCTTGTCCGTGGCGAAGCGGTGCGCGATGGCCTCGAAAAGTGCGTCGCGGTAGGAGAACGCGCGGGCCTTGCTGACGGGCTTGCCGTCGGCGTCGAGCGCCGTGCGCACCTTCTTCTTCAGGGACTGGACGCGCGCGTTGTCCTCCAGCGGCTCCAGCAGCTCGGGCTCGCCCTCGGCCATCCTCTCCTTGTTGCCATTGGAATACATGACGGACTCGATGAAGTCCATGTGGACGCGCGGGGAGGTCTCCTCGTCCTTGGTGCACAAAGCGATGACCTTGGTGAGGCGCTCGTCGAAGCGGGCCTGGATGTCGTCGACCTCGCTCTGCCCGATGACGTGGTTCTCCACGAGGTAGGCGGCGTAGTTCTTGAGGCCGTCGTGCTGCTCCCACATCTCCACCTCGTCCTTGTTGCGGTAGCTGGACGCATCCGAGGGGGAGTGACCGGAGAACCGGTAGGTGATGGTGTCCGTGAGGATCGGTCCACGGCCAGCTTCCAGTAGCTTGCGCTTGCGGTGGACCGAGTCCGCGACGGCGAGCGGGTTGAGGCCGTCGACCCGCTCGGCGTGCATGGCCTCGGGGTTCACCCCGGCCCCGACGCGGGCCAGGATGTCGTAGCCCATGGTCTCGCCGGAGGTCTGGCCACCCATGCCGTAGAAGTTGTTGAAGAAGTTGAACCAGATGGGCGGGTTGCCCTGCACGCCGTCGTTCCACAGGGTGCGGTACTGGTCCATGGCCGCGAACATCATGGCCTCCCAGACGGGGCCGCAGCCCATGGAGGCGTCGCCGATGTTGGCGATGACGATGCCGGGTTCACGGTTGACCAGCTTGAACAGCGCCGAGCCGGTGGCGATGTCCGCGGAGCCGCCCACGATGGCGTTGTTGGGCATGGAGCCGAACGGCGAGAAGAATGCGTGCATGGACCCGCCGAGGCCGCGGTTGAAACCTGCCTTGCGTGCGAAGGTCTCGGCAACGGTGCCGTAGAGGATGAAGTTCTCGGCCACGTCGGTCAGGCCGTCGTTGCTGATCTGCTCGGCAAATGTCAGCGTCTCGCCGTCCAGGAACGTCTTCATGATGGATTCGAGCGCGGCAGGGTCGAGTTTGCGTGCCGCGGAGAAGCACTTGGCGAGGATCTCGCCGTGGCTGCGGTGCGAGCCGAAGATGAAGTCGGTGGGCTCCAGTTGCGACGCCTGTCCGACGACGGCGGACTCCTGACCGATCGACAGGTGCGCGGGGCCGCGGTGGTTGTACTCCACACCGTTCCACGAACCGTTGATCTTGATGGAGTTCAGCATGGTCTCGAACTGCCGCACCGCGATCATGTCGTGCAGGATGTCGACGAGGCCATCCTTGCCGTGCGTGGCCAGTTCGGCCTTGAAGTCGGGTTCGTAGGCGTTGACGGGGATGTCAGGCGTCTTGACGGCGCCCTTGGCCCGGACGGTGGTGGGGTCGACGATGAGTGAGCGTGTCATGGTGGTGTTCTTCTCCAGTTCGCGGGCGTCCTCAGGCCTTGATGGCCCAGGCCGCCTCTCGGATGAGTTCGCTGACAGTGGGGTGGGGGATGACGATCTGGCGCAGATCGTGCAGGTCCAGTTCGGTCTCGAGCACCGCGCAGGCACCCCAGATCATTTCGGCGGCGTAGGAGCCGAGCACGTGGATGCCCAGCACCTGGAGGGTGTCGGCGTCGACGATGACTTTCGCGCCACCGGGGGCTCGGAAGCCGTTCTCCGCGACGAAGCGACCGGACATGAATCCCGGAACTACCGAAGTGAGTGTCTTGTGTCCTGCTTTCGTGGCCTGTTCCTCGGTCATACCGACGCCGGCTGCCTCCGGGTTGGAGTACACGGCCCACGGCACGGTGTTCCAGCGCATGGTCTCTCCGCGGCGGTGGGCCTCGGGATCGAGAATTCCTGCGGCGGCCACCTCACCCATCCGGTAGGCGGTGTGCGCGAGCAGGCTGCGTCCCGTGACGTCGCCGATGGCCCACACATTCGGGAG
>JBBSRQ010000099.1:0-11468 GCA_038242845.1 Propionibacteriales bacterium
CAGCGGGACTCGCAGCGATGCCACATACCTGCCGTACCGCCTCCTCGTGGAACTGGACGGCAAGATCTGGCACGAGGGGCTGGCCGCATCCCTGGACATGGAGCGCGACAACCGTCACGTGTTGGCTTCGTTCACCACCCTGCGCTTTGGGTGGCTGGCTGTCGTTGACAACCCGTGCCGCGTGGCGTCTCACGTTGCCACGGCACTGCATTGAGGCGGATGGACCGGCAATCCGGTTCGATGCCGGCGCTGTGGCTGAGGACGTCGGAAGCAGAGTGCAATCGTAGTTGGACTACCAACCGTGATTGCACTCTGCTTGGGCACTTCACTCCTCCTTGTGCCAGACCTCCAGGCGCAGCGGCCAGCGCAAGCGAAGGCGGGCCCGGAGGTTGCGGCGGAAGATCAGGAACCATCCCACAGCCAGGAACGTCAGCCAGCAGGCGATGGCCCCGGCGAGCAGGGTCCAGCGGGGCCCGAAGGCGTCACCCACCCAACCGATGAGGGGGGCACCCAGGGGGGTGCCGCCCATGAAGATGGCCATGTAGAGCGCCATGACCCTGCCCCGGAACTCGGGCCGTGTGGACAGTTGCACGGTGGAGTTCGCCGTCGTCATGACCGTGAGGGCGAACAAGCCACACGGGATGAGAAGCAGCGCGAACGTGGTGTAGCTGGGTGCCAACCCGGCCAGGAAACAGACGATGGAGAACCCGCCCAACGCCCCCAGCAGCGTGCGCAGGCGGGGCGTTCCCCGTCGGGCAGCGAGCAGTGCACCGGCCAGGGTACCGACGGCCATGAAGGACCCCAGCAGCCCGAACTCCGCCGCTCCCTTGTCGTAGACCTTGGTGGCCATCAGTGCCATGGTGATCTGGAAGTTCATGCCGAAGGTACCGAGCATGAAGATGACGGCGAAGATGAGGACGAGGTCGGGCCTCGCCCGGACGTAGGCGATACCCTCGGCGACGGTGCCCCGCGTCTTGCGCGGAGGCGCCAGCAGCAGCTCCGCCTCGCGGATCAGGAACAGGCTCATCAGGACGGCGCCGAAGCTCACGCCATTGATCGCCAGCGCCGGCGCCACACCCCAGAGCCCGATCACGATGCCCGCCACCGCAGGTCCGAAGAGCCGGGCACTGTTGAAGGATGCCGAGTTCAGCCCGACCGCGTTGGGCACCAACTCGTGCGGCACCAGTTCGTTCACGAACGCCTGGCGTGCGGGGTTGTCGAACGACACGGCAATCCCCTGCACGAACGCCAGCAGGTAGACGTGCCACAGTTGCGCCGTGTCCGTGGCGACAAGAAAGAACAGGGCCAGGGCGTTGAGTGCCAACGCAGCCTGGGTGATCTTGAGCAGCCGGATCTTGCTCATCCGGTCGGCGATCAGCCCCGCGTACGGGGCCAGGAGTGGGATCGGCAGGAACTGCAGACCAGTGACGAGGCCGAGCGCCGTCGACGAGTGGTCGCTGAGCTCGGTGAGGACCAGCCAGTCCTGCGCGGTGCGGGCCATCCAGGTGCCGACATTGCTCACCAGCGCACCGGCGGCGAAGCACCGGTAGTTGTAGATGCGCAGGCTGGCGAAGGTTCGGCTCATGTCCCATCCCACCCTATGCCTGTGCTCATGTCAGCAGCCCGTGCCCGTTCGTCACGGGCCGGGAGTCCACGCCACCGGCATGCGCGCACCCGCATTTCCGGCTCGCCGGAACACGTTTGGCCTCAGTTGAAGCGCACCATGTTGTTGAAGACCCAGCGGGGCTGCCAGCTGTAGGTGTAGCCGCCGCCCGCTTTGGCCTTCGCCTCAATGACGCGGGATTCCACGAAGCTGCGGCAGCCGTTGCGGCCGGTCAGTGCGGTGTCGCACTCAGTGCGCCATCTCCGACCATCCGCAGCAGTCCATTCCTTCGTCGTCGCCAGTGGGTTGCCCTTCCACGTCGCACGCGGCGACGCCAGGTACGTCAGGTTGTTGAAGACCCAGCCGTTGGTGGAGACAAACCTGCCCTTGACCTCCTTGGTCTGCGTACCCCAGATCTCGGTGCGGCAGCGCCTGGTGATCGAGTAGGGCTCGCAGGTGGTGCGCCACTTGCGTCCGTTGATGAGGTACTCACCCGTCTCGCTGTACGGGTCCTGCGGCTTGGCAGTGGGCGCCCCGGCCATCGAGAAGGTGTGGCGCCACTCGGCGGGCTTCATGGCCGGGTTCCAGAAGTGGGCCTGCACCACGACCGTGTCCCCCGGCAACACGATGTACGTGCCCGCCGGAGAGACCGCACCGTCCAGGGAGTAGTGGGTGACGTCCCCGGTGGTGCGCGGAATAACCACGCGGTCATCGCCCGTGCCGGGCTTGTCGACGAACGTCGGCGCGGGTGCAGTCCCGTTGCAGGACTGTCGGGTGGGCGTGGTGAACTGCCAACTCGTTTTTCCCGTCAGCTGGAAGCCGGGGTTCGCCGTGGCCGTGACGGTGCGGACTGCGCTGGTGATACTCGCCACGTAGCTGATCCCGAAGACCTCCGGAATGGTCAGTTGTGCGGCCGTCTCGCCACACGGCACCTCCCAGGTGGGAGCGACGGTGGCGACGCTCACCAACGGTTCTCCGATGGTGAGGACGCCCGTGACGCGCGACACATGATTGACGCGCGTGGCCTGCCTTCCGGCAGGATCCTTCACCACCAGTTCCCACGTGTATCCACCGTTGGGCACTGCCTTCCCAGCCTTGTTGAGCGTGTTCCACGAAATACGCAGGGACCCGCTGGTGCTGGCCGGGGTGTCGATGGTGTGCACCACCGCTCCCTTGGGGTTCTTCACAACGATCTGTCCCTTGGCCAGGGGCGCCGAGAAGTCGAAGGCGGGGGTCCAAGGCGCGCTGGTGCTCCGGCCGATCGGGTCGCCGGTGAGCCCCAACATCATCGGGTCTGATGCCCCGCCGAAGGGGAACGTGGAGATCCTGATGCCACCGTCGGGTGTGGTCCACGCCAGACGGTTGCGGTCAATGGAGCGCGGGGTGCCCTCAAAGGAGAACTTGGGGACAAGGAAGGCATTGTTGGTGGCGTTGGTGGTGTCGAACACCTTGACGATGCCCTCTGCCGACTGGTGGGTGACGGCGATGCCGTCACCGAGCCCCCACACAGGGCCATGCAGGCCCGTGTCCACCCGCGATGTCGTGCTGGTGATCCGGTTCGTGATGTGGACGCCGCCACCACTGTTCCTGACATAGCTGGACACCCACGGCCCCCAGACCGCTTCGAGCGTGTGGTTCTCCTTCGCGACGTGGATCGTCCCGTAGTCCTGGCCACCAACATCTTCGAGTGCGCCGTCGTACAACCGGGCGGTGCCGAAGATGTCGACGGGGATCCTGCTGCTGCCGGCGATGAGGTTGCGCCCCGCAACATCGAAGAGCTTGCTGTCGCGCCGCAGCAGGACATGGGTTCCGGACATTCTCGTGCGCTCAAGCCCGAACTGCGGCAGCCGTCCCGGTCCGGGCTTCTCGCCGTCGAACCACTGCAACCCGATGAGCGCACGGCCCGCCGACGCATCCACGTCGCCGGCAGCGTCCAGGCGCTTCTCGGTCGCGAACGCGTTGCTCGCGGAGCGCCTCCATGCTCCCGCTGTGGTGGTGGACGTGCCCCGGGCATCGGCGCCGTACAGGGCATCGGGAGTCAGCGCGATGTCCAGGACTTCCACAGGCTCGCCCGGAAGTGCCACGGCGGTCGTCCAAGTACCGTCGGGTTCGATGATGTACACGCTGCGACCATTGGCGCTGGAGCCCACGCACACCGCGTCCACGCTGGGGACCTGGCAATCCGTCACGCGGACGCCCTCAGGTGCGGGAGCGGGAACCCATCGGCCGGCAACCCACACGCGATGGTCGGTGATACGGCTGGGAAGGGGGTACTCCGCGTATGTCATGGACACCGTGGTGTTGCGACCCAGGCGCCCACCGCTGCTGCCCCAGGTGCGGCTCACACACGTCGGATCGGTCTCGTCCCAGCTCCAGTAGCAGTCCTGGGCTGGCGCTCGCCAGCCCAGCCCGTCATTGCCGATCTGTTGGGAGTTTCCCTTCGGGCCCGGTTCCCGCACCTCACGCGTGGCAATGTCGAGGACGGCAAGGGTGTTCCAGGCACCGAAGACCAAGCGGCCACGCACCTGTTGGGTGACGATTCCCTCCATGTCGGGCAGCGGCCAGCTCGTAGCGTCCCAACCATGGAAAACGCTCTCGACCACCCAGCCCTCGACACCCGCGGCCCGGACCCCGTGCGGCACGTCGGCCACCGTGACGGTGTCGTCCGCCAGATCCACGAGGACCACTTCGAACGCCCCGGAGACGCCGCGTGTCAGAACGACTTCGTCGCCCGTGAACTCGGCGAGGGTCGCTCCCACCACTTCGTCAACGACGTCTACCAGGCCTGTGGAGTCATAGATGCTGCCGTCGGCAAAGAGGTACTGGCCGTCGGCCACCGCGATCAGGTCGGAGGCATTCGGTCCGCGGGCTGAAGGCACGTCAATGGTCTGGACGGGCGGCGCCGCCTCTGCGGACTGCGGGGTACCGAGTGGGACACCGATGCCGAGGCAGAGTGCGGTTGCGAGCAGGCGCCGGATCATGGGCGATCCCTTCGAGAAGTCGGCGCCGACGCGCTGAGTCCTCGAATGCTAGTGGGAAGCCCCGGCAGTGCTGCAATCGGGGCCCCACAAGCAGTGATCAGCCCTGGAGGGCGTCCGGAAGCGTGCGTTGCCAGGCGTCACGGAGCTCCGCCAGCGGGACTGTGAACTCCCCCACGAACTCGGCGTCAGCGTCGCCAGTGACCTCACCCACCCGGGTCACCACGACTCCGTGCTCGGCGCACAGTTCCTCGAAGCGCTTGAGGTGCTGCCCGGTCAGGGAGACGACGGCGCGGGCCGCCGACTCGGAGAACAGCGCCACCGTCGCGTCGTCCTCGGGCAGCGTCACCGCAAAGCCGCAGTCGCTGCGCAGCGCGGACTCCACGAGGGCGACGCCCAGCCCGCCCTCGGACAGGTCGTGCGCCGAGGTCAGGAGGCCCTCGCGGGCCGCGGCACGCATCACGCGCCCAAGTCCCTGCTCCGCGGCAAGGTCCACCTTGGGCGGCATGCCACCGAGGTGTCCGTCGTGGAGCGCGTCGGCCCAGATGGAACCGGAGAGCTCCTCGCGCGTGGCACCCAGCAGGACAATGGCGTCACCCGCATGGGCGAAGCCGGAGCGGATGCGCGTGGCAACGTCGTCGATGACCCCCAGGACACCGATCGTGGGGGTGGGGAGGATCGGCGTGGAAGCCGTCTGGTTGTACAGGCTGACGTTGCCGCCGGTCACCGGGACGCCCAACTGCTTGCAGCCATCAACCAGCCCCAGGATGGTCTGGACGAACGTCCACATCACCTCGGGGTCCTCGGGGGACCCGAAGTTCAGGCAGTCGGTGATGGCCACCGGCTCAGCGCCGGTGACAGCGACGTTGCGGTAGGACTCCGCCAGCGACAACTGCGCCCCCAGGAAGGGGTTGAGGTGGGTGAAGCGGGAGTTGGCGTCCAGGGCGAGCGCGATGCCCAGCCCGGACTGCTCGTCGATGCGGAGCATGCCAGCATCCTCCGGCTGTGCAAGGACGGAATTGCCACGCACGTAGCGGTCGTACTGGTCGGTGACCCACGACTTGTCTGCGATGTTGGGGTGCGACATCACCTGCAGCAGTGCGGCGCGCAGCCCTTCCGCCGAGTTGTCGCGGGGCAGGGTTTCCGCGCGGTCGGCATTGAGTGCGTCGAGCCAGGTGGGACGGTGGAAGGGTCGGTCGTAGACCGGCCCGTCGTGCGCCACGGTCTTCGGGTCGACGTCGACGATGGTTTCGCCGTGCCACGAGATGATGAGGCGGTCACCCTCGATGACCTCGCCGACGACGGTTGCAAGCACGTCCCACTTGGCACAGATCTCCATGAAACGCTCGACGTTGCCGGGCTCCACCACGGCCATCATGCGCTCCTGCGACTCGCTCATGAGGATCTCCTCGGGAGCCAGCGAGGAGTCGCGCAGCGGCACGCGATCCAGTTCGACGAACATGCCGCCGTCGCCGGCCGAAGCCAGTTCGGAGGTCGCGCAGGAGATGCCTGCGGCGCCGAAGTCCTGGATGCCGTTGACGATGCCCGCCCGGAACAGCTCCAGCGTGCACTCGATGAGCAGCTTTTCCATGAAGGGGTCGCCCACCTGGACGCTTGGTCGCTTGGCGGGGCCGGTCTCGTCGAAGGTTTCAGACGCCAGGATGGAGGCACCGCCGATGCCGTCGCCGCCCGTCGCGGCACCGAACAGGATCACCTGGTTCCCCACGCCCGAGGCGTGGGCAAGGTGGAGGTCCTCGTGTCGAAGGACGCCCACGCACAGGGCGTTGACGAGCGGGTTGCCGAGGTACGACTCGTGGAACTGGACTTCGCCGCCGATGTTGGGCAGCCCCAGGCAGTTGCCGTAGCCACCGACGCCGGCGACGACGCCGGGTAGCACGCGGGAGGTGTCCTTGGCATCCAACGGACCGAAGCGGAGCGAGTCCATGACGCCGATGGGACGGGCACCCATTGCGAGGATGTCGCGAACGATGCCCCCGACACCTGTGGCGGCGCCCTGGTAGGGCTCCACGTACGACGGGTGGTTGTGGCTCTCGGCCTTGAAGGTCACGGCCCAGCCCTGCCCGATGTCAACGACGCCAGCGTTCTCACCGATGCCGGCCAGCAGTGGCCCGCGGGGGGTGTTCTGGCTGAGTTCACCGAAATGCTTGAGGTGCACCTTGGAGGACTTGTAGGAGCAGTGCTCGGACCACATCACCGAGTACATCGCGAGCTCCGCACTGGTGGGCCGGCGGCCGAGGATCTCACGGATGCGCGCGTACTCCTCGTCCTTCACTCCGAGGGCCGCGTACGGCTGCTCAACGTCGGGGGTGCTGATTGCGTCTTCAACGGTGTCGGCCACGCGGCCAATCTACCGGTCGGCACCGCGAGTGGCGAGCGCGTCGCGCGTCAGTGGAACCGGGCGTGCTTCGCCCAGATGAAGCAGTACACCCCGTAGCAGGCGAACCCGCCCGCGATGGCTGCCAGGGCGATGGCACCGAACGGGGCGTTGCGCACCGTCTGCAGCGCATTGTCCAGGCCACCCGCGGACTCGGCGTCGTAGGTCCAGGCGGCCCAGATGAACAGCGCCCCGACGACGAGGATGGCGGCACCCTTGCCGACGTGGCCCACCCGGGCGATCCATCGCTGCAGCCCGGAAAGGGATCCCTGGAGTTCCTCCTTGTACTTGTCGCGTATGCCGCGCATCACCTGCGATACGCCGACGGATCCCACCACCACCCCGACGATGACGATCATGGCCCGGCCGAAGGGCAGCGAGAGCAGGGTGGCCGACGCGGTATCGCCGCCGTCCCCACCACTGCCACCCATGGCGACGATGGCTGCATTCACGGCGAGGACTCCGTAGAGCCCCATCCGGCCGACGGAGACGGCCCGGCGCCTCTTGCGAAGTTTGCCGGACAGGTGACGGTGCCCGACGAAGGCGGAGAGGAGCTGCCACAGCGCAATGACGAACAGCCCCGCGCTGACGGCTCCGAGGAGCACCGGCCCCAGGGGCGCCTTCGCGAGCTCGCGCAGCGCCCCCGTCTGGGACGCATCCTCCGAGGTGGAACCCAGTGCCAGGCGCACCGCGAGATAGGCGATCAGGAGGTGGACCACCCCAAACGCCACCAGCCCACCCTTGACGAGGAACCGGTAGGAGGACGACGCCTGCACCTTGTGCGCGGTGTTCTTGGCGTCATCGAGATCGGGTCGGTGCATTGCTGCACCTTAGCGATAGCGCGCCGGCCGGCGTCGGGGAAAACGTCAGCCCCGAGCCGCCTGCACCCGTGCCGCCACATCCAGTTCGAAGCGACGCTCCACCACCAGCCGGCGCAGGGCCGCGGGGGCGTCCGGGTTCTCGTCGAGCCAGGACGCTGCCCGTCCCCGTTGTGCCACGTCAGTGGGAAAGCCACCCACCACGAGTCGACGTGCGATTTCGATGGGGTGGTCCCGCCAGACGTCCACCAGTGAGGTGAAGTACGTCTCCGCGAACTCGCTGACGAGATCCTGCTGGCCGGGCGCGAAGATACCGCTCAGCAACGCGTCCACATCAGCGTTCGTCTCACCGTCAATGGTGTGCGCGCGACGCCACGCCTCCTGCTTCAGCCCCGCCTCCGGTCGTGCGTACCAGGCCTCCAGGTGGGCGACGCGCCCGGACGCGGTGTCGTCCAGCGTGAGGGCATGGTCGAGCTCCTCTGCGTTGGCCTTTCCCTGGGCGGCCAAGGACTGCCAGATCAGCCATCGCAGATCTTCACTGACGTGAAGACCCGACAGGTCACCGTCGAGGATCCACCGCAGGTCCGACGGCGCCAACGCGGCCGCGCGCACGTGCGCCTTGACCCACTGCAGTTGCCGCACCGACCCCGGCTCGGCAGCTTTCGCGACCGTTGCGCACGTGTCCCTCCAACGCGACGCCAGGGCGGTGTCGCCGGGCGCGAAGCGTTCAAGGGCATCCTCGACGTGTCCCATGAGCGCCGCCAGCGTCCCTGTGCGGTCCTCCCGTGGACCATGCTCGACGACTGCTGCGACGTAGTCCTCCACCGGCAGCACTGCATCACGCACGTCGGAGAACAGGGCAGCCCAGGAGGTGGCGCGCACCAGGGGCTCGAGGTCGCCCATGCCCGCCAGCAGGGCGGCGCGCGTCCGGTCGTCGAGCCGGACGCCCACGAAGGTCTGATCCGTGTCATTGGGAAGGACGGCAGCCGGCACGGCCCGGCCGGCGGCAGCCGGGATCTTCGTGGCGTCGGACTCGATGAGCACGTCGTGGCGTTGCCTCAGCGTGAGGCGCCCGTCGACGACGTCGTAGAGGCCAACCGTGGTGGCGTGGGGACGGGTGCCGTCATCCATGGCGCCGGGGCCACGGCGGATGGTCAGCCGGTCGATGAGCCCACCGGAGGCCTCGACGTCCGCCGTCAACTCGTCATGTCCCCGGGTCTGCAACCACGCGTCGGCCCAGGACTGGAGGTCGCGCCCGGAGGTCTCCGTCAACGCGGCGAGGAAGTCGTTGAGGGTGGCGTTGGCGAAAGCGTGCCGCTCGAAGTAGAGCCGGCAGCCCGCGAAGAACGGTTCCAACCCCACGTAGTGCACCAACTGGGTGAGCGCGGAGGCCCCCTTGGAGTAGGTGATGGCGTCGAAGTTGTTCTTGGCGGCCTCGAGGTCGGTGATGTCGGCCACGATCGGGTGCGTCGTCGGCATGGAGTCCGCGACGTGGGCGCGCGCCTTGCGGCCACCCGTGAAGTTCAGCCACGCGTCCTCAAACCCTGCGGCCTCCTTCGACAGGTGGGCGCCCATGAACTCGGCGAAGGATTCTTTCAGCCACAGGTCGCTCCACCAGCGCGGCGTGACCAGATCCCCGAACCACATGTGGCTCATCTCGTGCAGGATGGTGTTGGAGCGTTGCTGGTACTGCGCGGGTGTTGCCGCGGAGCGGAAGACGTAGGCCTCCGTGTACGTCACGAGGCCGGGGTTCTCCATGGCGCCGAGGTTGTACTCGGGCACCAGTACCTGGTGGTACTTGCCCCAGACGTATTCCCCGAATGCGACCTCGAGGTAGTCCAGGCCGGACGAGGTGATGCGGAACAGCTCGTCGGCGTCGAGGTGCGGGGAAAGGGATGCCCTGCACAGCCACGCCAGTTCCACGTCTCCGCTGGTGGAGTGCCAGACGTCATCCACCCGGTGGTACGGACCGGCGACGAGGCAGGTCAGGTAGGTCGACAGCGGCGGTGTCTGGGCGAACGTGACGTGTGCCACGTTGTTGCCCACGTCCTGGCGGGACACCTCGGGCTGGTTGGACAGGAGCTGCCAGTGCGCTGGGCCGGTGAGCTCGAAGGTGAAATGGGGCTTGATGTCCGGCTGCTCGAAGCAGGGGAACACGCGACGGGCGTCTGCCGGTTCGTACTGGGTGTATAGGTACGTCTGCTCATCGACCGGATCGAGGAAGCGGTGCATGCCCTCCCCTGACCGGGAATAGCGACTCGCACCCTGCACCTCGATGGTGCAGGGACGCCCCGTCGGCAGGCCACGGAGCTGAATGCGAGCCCCGTCGAAGTCGACGGGGCGCGCCTCACCGTCCACCAGCAGCGCCGTCACGGCATCCCCCTGGTAGTCCAGCCACGTGCTCGGTTCACTCGTGGTGAGGGTGATGGTGGAGGCAACGGGATACGTCGGCTGCGACAGATCCGTGGCATCGCGCACGTCGACACTCACCCTCTGCCGGTCGATCACGACGGCCCGGGCTCGGTCTGCTGTCTCGTCACGCGTCAGGTTGGCTCCCATGAACTCCATCCAACCAGACAGTCCAACACGCCTGCCCGCCCCGACGCGACGCCGGTTCCGCGACCTGCGTCCCCCCGGCCCCCATCGGGCGGCGGGACGCAGGTTGCACAATGGTCGTCGAAAGTCAGAACGCTGAGGTGACCCCCATTGTTTCGAGGGCGTCGGACCAGTTCGGCGCAGCGGCGGCGCCAGACATCATCATGAAGTCCGGCTCATCGAAGTAGACCTCGCACCCACGGTCCAGCAGGGGCTGCAGCGTGTCCCTGTCGAGGATCGAGTTGCCCCAGAGGAACAGCTCCTGCAGCTTCGGAAGCGTGGCCAGGGGCGCCACCTGCACGATGTTGTTGTACGCGAGCATCAGGGACTGCAGGTTGACCAGCTTGGCCAGCGGCGTGACGTTGGCCACCTCGTTGTCCCACAACCCCAGCACCGTCAGCCCAGTCAGACCCTGGAGGGGCGCGACGTCAGTGACGCTGTTGAAGTCGAGGAACAGCATGTCGAGCGCCTTCAGTGACGCGAGTGGGGACACGTTGCTGATGCCGTTGCTGGAGGCGTCCAGGCCCTGTAGCCGGGTGAGCCCTGCCAACGGGGCGAGGTCGCTGATCTCGTTCCCCGAGATGGTGAGAGCCTCGAGCTGCGGCAGGGCAACGACGCCCTTGACGTCGGTCAGGCTGTTGTAGCTCACGTCCAGGTAGGTCAGGCTGGTGAGTCCCGAGAGGTTGCCAAGCGTCGAGAGGCCATTGTCGGTGGCCACCAGGGCTCCGAGGTTCTTGAGGCTTCGCAGCGGGGTGAGGTCCGTGACCTTGTTCGTGCTGATGTAGAGCTGCTCCAGCCCGGTCATCGACTTCAGCGGTGAGATGTCAGAAATCTGGTTGTCGCTGAGATCAAGGACTGTCAGTCCCGTCAACGAGGCCAGCGGTTTCACGTCTCTGAGGTCATTGTGGAACAGCGCAAGCATCTCGAGGTTGTGCAACCCCTTCAGGGGCGTCAGGTCGCTGATCTGGTTGTAGCTCAGGTCCGCATACGTGAGGTTCGGGAACGCCTCCAGCCCCCGGAGATCGTGGATTCGCCCGTCGGCGCAGTTGAGTTCCGTGATCTCCTCGGCAACCCTCAGC
>JBBSRQ010000100.1:0-11425 GCA_038242845.1 Propionibacteriales bacterium
AGCCTCGCTGAGGATGGGGGCGCGTCGGCGACCCGCAGCACGGTTGTCCTTGCGGCGTTGACGCTTGGCCTCCATGCGTGTGGAGCCCTCGATGCCGGTGATGGCGTCGTCGCCCGTGCCTCTGGAGGAAGCGGAGGAGGACGAGGAGGAATCCTGGTCGCTGCCGGAGCGGCGACGACGACGGCGACGGCGAGTGGTGCCGCTGCTGGAGTCGTCCCCGTTGTCGGAGTCGTCGTCGGAGCCGGAATCGTCGTCCTGGCTGGCCTCGTCGGTCTTCTCCGTGTCGGAGTCGACGGGAGTGTCGGATTCGGACTCTTCGTCGTCTCGTGATTCCTCCGAGCTGTCGCTCGAATCGTCACGGTGTCCGCCGGCGCCCCCACGACGACGGCGACGCCCTCCGCGGCGGCGGCGGCGGCGGTTGCCTCGCTCGTCGCCCTCGGAGGCATCGGAGTCATCCGAATCATCCGAATCATCCGAATCATCGTCGTCACCGGAGTCAGAGTCGGATTCCTCGGATTCCGAATCGTCGGTGACGTCCTGGTCCTCGTCGTCCTCGTCCTCGTCGTCCTCGTCGTCGTCGTCGTCCTGACCGGAAGCAATGGACTGGGCCAACTGGTCGAGATGGACCTGACGGCTCGCTGCGGTGACCTTGAACGGGTCCGCCACGATCGAGCGGCGGGACTTGGCCGCATCCTCTGCCATCTTCAGGGCGGCGCTGATGCCGTCCATCTCCGGCTCTTCCTGGTCCTCGTCGGAATCCTCCTGCACAACGGGGGGCGCAGCAGCGGGTCGCGATGAGCGACGTCGACGCGACGGCCGCTCGTTGTCTGCGGACTTTGTCCCGGCAGTCTCGTCGGGCGCGGCCGGGGATTGGTCCGTGGAGGCGATCTGTGCGGTCAGGGCATCGAGCGCTGCTGCGACATCCCCACCGGAGCGGCCGACCTCGTCGGCGGCTTCAGCGGGGGCCGCGGCACGGGTGGCGCGGCGACGTCGGGTCGCGGGCCTCTCGGCCGGTGGGGACTCCTGCTCGGCGTCCTCGTTGCGGGGGGCCGCGGTCAGCACGTCCTGAAGGCTCTCTACATCATTGCTCTCTGCCGCCGGCTCGGGCGCGGCAGCGGGACGCGAAGCGCGGCGTCGACGCGCGGCCGGCTTGTCCTCGGCTGCGGGCGCAGGTGACTCTATTGGCGTCACCAGGGGAGCGGCGGCGGAAGCCTCGACAGCACCGGGCGCATCAGGAGCGGATGCCTCGGCGTTCGTGGTCTCCGCTGCAGGTGCGGAGGCGCGGGTGGCGCGACGGGTGCGCTTCGGCTTCTCCGGCGCGGCCTCGTCAGCAGCCGGAGCCTCAGTTGCCACCGGTGCAGTGGTCTCGTCGTCTGACTTGGCCTTCGCGGGCGCCCTCCGGGTACGGGTGGGTGCCTTGGCCTCCGCCACCTCGGTGGTCGGAGCATCGGCGGTGGGGGTGGGGGCCTCGACCGATCCGCCGGCTCGCGTGGCGCGGCGGGTGCGCTTGAGGGCCGCGGGGGCATCGTCGGTGGGGGCGTCCGTCGCAATGACCGGACCGGGCTGTGCTGCCGCGGTCTGCGGGACCTCGGTGGGGGCTGCCACCTCGGGTGGCGGACCGGCCGGACGCGATGCCGCACGGCGGCGGCGAACAGGGGATTGCGGTGTCGATTCGGCGGGGGTGGTGCCGTTGTCGTTTTCGAGCATGTGGCTCCTCGTGCGCTTTCACGCGCAGGAATGGCGCAGTTCTTTGGAACTTCACACCAAGCTGACGGCCCTCGGGATTCGCATGAGGAGCAGCCGCGGTCGAATCTTCGTCGCGGTACAGACTCACTCATCACAAACCTCGGCTGGCACCGGCGGTACCTGACCTGACACCCATTGTTCCACAGCGGACAAGCAAATCGGCCATTCCACACGCCGAGCACACCACTATCGCCCCGCGAATGGATCCGCGGGTGGCGTCGTCCACCACGGGTCCCTGGCGCATTCTGACCGGAATGGGCCAGTGCGAGAAGCGGTGGTGGAACCCAGAGGGTGTCCACTGAGCCATTCGGGGCGTCGTGGTGCGCAGCTATAGTGGGCGGGCTCTACTGACAGGATCCAGAAATGCCGACCAAGCAGATGACGCGGGATACCGCCGTCGCGCTCGTTGCCATCCTGCTCCTGGCCTTCAACCTCCGCCCCGTGGCGACGTCCGTGGGTCCCGTACTGGGGCAGATCACCCGCGATCTCGACATGGGCGGTGCCACGGCAGGTTTGTTGACGTCGCTGCCAGCGCTCTGTTTCGCGTTCTTCGGGGCACTGGCTCCTTCGATCGCCAGCCGGATCGGTCCGCACCGCACCATCGGTGTCGCACTGGTGGCGCTCGTGGTGGGCCAGGCGGGGCGCGCATGGGTTCCGTCCACGTGGGCGTTCCTTCTGCTGAGCGTGGTGGCATTGGCTGGCATGGCGTTGTCGAACGTGCTGCTGCCCAGTCTTGTGCGTCTGCACTTCCCCCACAGGGTCGGGCTTGCCACGTCGCTGTACTCGCTGTCGCTGACCCTTGGCGTCACCACCGCCAGCGCCGCCACCTACCCGTTGTCACTGGCCCTTGGTGGCTGGCGCGGCGCGTTCACGGCGACGACCGCCATCGGACTTGCTGCGCTGCTGTGCTGGCTGCCGATGCTGCGGTACGCCAAGTTGCAGCACTCCATCACATCGGAGAAGGACCACACCTCTGTTGCAGCGGTCGCGCGCACCCGCATGGGGTGGGCCATGGCCGTGATGTTCGGTATCCAGTCGGCACACGCCTACACGATCTTCGGTTGGCTGCCCACCATCTACATCGACGCAGGCCTCGACGAGGTCTCAGCCGGCCTGATGCTGGGCATTGCCACCGGCGCCGGCATCATCCCGTCGTTCTTCACGCCCATCTACGCCAGCAGGAAGGCCGAGCCGGTGGGGTTGTTCCTCACCATCATGGTGTTCCTCGTCGCCGGCTACGTGGGCCTGTGGATCGCCCCCACCACGCTGCCCTGGCTGTGGGCCATCTTCCTGGCCTTCGGCACCGCGAGCTTCCCGCTGATCCTCGCCCTGCTCGGGCTGCGTGCCCGCACCGCAAGCGGCACAGCCGCACTGTCGGGGTTCGCGCAATCCGTGGGCTACCTGATCGCCGCCAGCGGCCCGTTCATCGTCGGTGTGCTGCACGCGAGCACGCAGAACTGGGGCTGGTCCATCGGTTTCCAGCTCATCCTCGTCATCCCCATGACGTTCGTGGGCATCAAGTGCTGCAAGACCTGGTTCATCGAGGACGAACTGCGGTCGGCAGGCTCACGTCAGCCACCGCCTCCACGCTGATCCGCGGACGTTCGTTCCTGAACCCGATGCTCAGTCGCCTGCACCGCGCGGGTTGGAAACCGACGTCGGATCAGGGATCACCCGACGGTCGCGGTGATCCCGCCCGGTATCGCGGCCGCTGGCGCCCCGGTTCGGGAAACACGCCGACGGCGTGCCATGTGGACGATCACGGCCGCAGCAGCACCGAGCACCACCAACTGCAGGAGCACGGTGGGGTCACCGGTCCCGGCAGAACGGTTGAACACCTCGTTCAGGTCCTGGAACGGCAGGAGTGCGAGGGCGATGAGGTTGTTGGCCGCATGCATGGCGACGGCCGCCTCCAACCCACCGGTGCGCCATGTCAGGTAGGAGAACAGCATGCCCATGGAGAAGTAGGTGATGTTGAGCCAGACGTCGCCAGCTCCGTGCAGGAGCATGAACACGACGCTGCTGACGACGCCACCGACCACGGCGCCTGCCACGCGTGGCGGGATGAGTGAAGCGATGCCCCGGTTCAGGACACCTCGGATGAGGTACTCCTCCCCCGCCGCCTGGAACGGTGTGACGATGATGATGCCCACCAGGAGCCACCACCAGCCGGGGCGCACGGAGAGCTCCAACGAGTCCCAGCCCTCCAACGTCGTGCTGACGACGATGAGGGCACCGATGGCGCCGAAACTGACCAGGAAGCACTTCGCGAGCCATCCCCAGCGAACCCGGCCGACGACCGAGCTGAGCCATCCGCCCTTCTGACCGACCAGCCGTGACAGGATTAAGGACAGCGGCACCAGAACTGCCAACGAGGCGCTGTTGGCGAGAAACAGGATGGGGGTAATGCCCCCGTCCACGAGGACCTGCGACAGTTCGAACACGCTGCGACCGCTGATGGCCGACTCGATGAGCATCGCCACCCCCACCACGACCGTGGTGGACAGCAGGAAGCCGATACCACCCAGGATGATGGCCAGGATGGGCCTCCAGGGCTTGATGCCGGGTGCCTGCCAGAAGGACGGGTACTCCCGCGGTTCAACCGGCAGCATGGGCGGCCGCGGCGGCGGCCCCCACTGCTGCGGTGGCCCCCACTGCGTCACCGGGGCAGGCGCTGGCGCCCATCCGAGTGGGCCGGGCTCGGACCCGAAGCCGGGCGGCGGTCCTGTCGGCGGCGCGAAGCCGGGCGGCGGACCCGCTGGGTGGGTCCATCCGCGAGGCTGCTGCCCCCAGCCCTGCGCGGGAGTTTTGGGGAGTGGTTGATCGCTCACAGTCTGCTTTCTGAAGGTCGTACCAGTTGCAGGTTGGGTACCTGCTCGAAATCCGCGGGGAGGGCCGTCAGAGTGTGTCGGCCGAGGGCCATCGATCGCGGACGTCGCAGTGGATTCCGTGGTGTCTGCACGGGCCAGCCCTGCGGGGCCCACCCGTGCCTTGGTGAAGGGTCACGACCGCCCGGGGAACCAGAGCCCGATCTCGGAGGTGGCGGACTCCGGGCTGTCGGAGGCGTGCACGCAATTGGTGCGCACCGAGGTGCCGAAGTCGGCGCGAATGGTGCCTTCGGCGGCCTTGGAGGGATCGGTGGCCCCGTTGAGCTCCCGCACGGCGGTGAGTGCATCCTCACCGGCCAGGATGATGGCCACGAGCGGTCCCTCGGTCATGAACTCCCGCAGCGGAGGGTAGTACGGCTGCTGCAGGTGCTCGGCATAGTGCCGGTCCGCGAAGTCGCCGTCGATGGTGCGCATCTCCATCGCCTCGGGGCGGAAACCCGCCTCTTCGAAGCGGTTGAGGATGTTGCCGACGTGCCCGCCGGCAACGGCGTCGGGCTTGATGATGACGAAGGTCCGCTCGGTCACGGTGTTCCTACTTCCTGGTTGTTGTTTCGTGCTTCAAGGCGTTTGCCGAGGACGAACGAGATGGTCCAGATGACCGCGAAGATGATGCCCATGGCATACATCCACGGGGTGAGGACGCCCAGCGCGATGGCGGCCGCCTGCGTCAGCCATGCGACGGGGTAGCCCCATCCGCGACGCAGGCCAGCGGTGGCGACGATGGCCAGCACGCTGGCGACACCCACCCACAACGCAGCCGTGCCCACAGCCACACCGGCAACCTGCACCATGCCGGCGAAGGCGAGCCAGAACACCACCACCTCGAACACCAGCACCGACATCAGCGCGGAGCGCAGCGGGTTGGTGGGAGCGAGTCTCATTCTTCGTCATCCCCTCGTCGGTCATCGTCGGCGGGGAGGTCCGGCTTGGCGGTGACGAGGAGGTCCCTCGCCTCCCCGGCCGCGATGACGGAGCCCGCGATCAGGACCCCCGACAGGGTGCCGGCAGCGTCTGCGAGCGTGGCAGCCATCTCGATGGCGTCGGCCATGCGCTCAGCCCGGTGGACCTTGCCGCTCGGCCAGATGTCCTCGGCCTCCGCAGCCAGATCGTCGACGGCCCGGGCGCGCGGCGAGTTGGCCGTGCGTGTGATGACCACCTCGTCCATCTGCTCGGCGAAAATCTGCAGCACCGCGGTGGAGTCCTTGTCGGCCATCATTGCCACGACGCCGATCATGGGTGAGAAGGCGAAGGACTCCGTGACGGCGTCGATGGTGGCGCGCGCCGCCTGGGCATTGTGGGCGGTGTCCAGCACGATGGCGGGCGAGGTCTTCACCAGTTCCAGCCGCGCCGGCGCCTCCACTGACCCGAGCCCCTCGTTGATGATCTCAGGCGACAACGGCTTGCCACCGAGGAATGCCTCGACGGCGGCCACCGCCAGTGCCGCATTCCGGGCCATGTGCTCACCAAACAACGGAAGGAACACGTCGGTGACGGGACCCCCTGCGGTGTCGATGCGCAGCAGTTGGCCTCCCACTGCCACTTGGCGACCAAGCAGGCCGAAATCGGGCCCCTCCGCCTTGACCTCGGCACCCACCTCCACTGCGCGGGCCAGCAGAACCTGCGCGGCGGCGGGATCCTGTCCGGCAAGGACGGCGACGCTGCCCTCCTTGATGATCCCCGCCTTCTCCACCGCCACCTTGGCGATGGTGTCACCGAGGATGTGCGTGTGATCCAGGCCGATGGGGCAGATCACCGAGACCTTGGGCTCCATGACACTGGTTGCGTCCCAGCGTCCACCCAGGCCCACTTCCACCACTGCAACGTCCACGGGTGCGTCGGCGAAGGCCGCGTACGCCATACCGGTGATGACCTCGAAGAAGGTGAGGTCCACGCCGTCAAGCTTTTGCTCATCGACCATGGCGACGAAGGGTGCGAACTCCCGCCATGCCTCGCCGAAACGTTCCTCGCTGATGGGTTCGCCGTCGATGACGATGCGTTCGCGGACATCCGAGAGGTGGGGACTTGCGAAGCGCCCCACCCGCAGACCGGAGGCCCGCAGGAGAGCCTCGATCATGATGGCGGTGCTGCCCTTGCCGTTGGTGCCCGCCACCTGGATCACGGGGAAGGAACGCTGGGGATCGCCCATCAAATCCATCACGGCCTCGATCCGCGACAGGCTGGGCGCCACGCGGTTCTCGGGCCATCTGCTGGTGAGCTGGGCGACGAGGGCCCGGTGCGATGAAGTGGTCATGATCCCCCCAGCGTATCGACTGGGCGGAGCCCGACGAGAACCCGCTGGGAGCGACGGTTAGGATGTGCCCGTGACTGAGACACGTGCAACCCCCAGCGTCCGCAACTGGCGGGACTGGGTGGGCCTGATGGCTCGACTGGTGCCCGGCATCGTTTTCGTCTACGCCGGGGTCACCAAGCTCACCAACATTCCCCTGTTCGCGCAGAACATCTCCGCCTACCAGCTGCTGCCCGAGCTGTGGATGAGCGACGTGCTCGCCTACATTCTTCCCGTCGTGGAGATCCTCGCCGGCCTGCTCCTCATCGTGGGTCTGCTGACCCGTGGTGCCGCGGCGGTGACGCTGCTCATGCTGGTGTCATTCATCGTCGGCATCGTGTGGGTGTGGAGCCAGGGCATCAGCATCGATTGCGGCTGCTTCGGCTCCGGCGGCGAGGTGGCCGCTGAGGACACGCAGTACCCGCTGAAGGTGGCGGAGAACGTCGGTATGTCCGCCCTGTGCATCTGGCTGCTCGTGCGCCCCCGTTCCCTCTTCAGCCTCGACCACCGACTTCTCCACGTCCCCACCTACGACGACCTGGACGACGACATGGACGACGACATGGACGACAACGACCCGATTGATGAACCCGCATCAACTGATGCCCCGACCTCAGATCGCTGACCGCTGATCTTTGATCCACAAGGAGTGACCCGTATGGCCAACACTGGCCCGAGCCGCCGCGAGGCAATGAGACTGAAAGCAGAGGCCGAGGAGGCCCGAGCACGCCGCAACAGCCGCGTCCTGTGGATCTCCCTGACCGCGATCGCGGTGGCCGTGGTGGTGATCCTCGCACTGGTCATCACCCAGACAGTCGCCAAGAACGCGAACAAGGGTGACCAGCAGGCACCCCCGAATGCCACCGCACTGAGCGGCATCGCGATCACCAGCAACGATGTGCAACCCGGCGAGGGAGTACCGCACCTCGTGGTCTGGGAGGAGTACCGCTGCCCTGCGTGCGCCCACCGCGAGGAGGCCTACGGCCCGGCCATGAAGCAACTCGTCGACGAAGGCAAGATCACGGCGGAGATCCGCACCGCCCACTTCTTCGACACCAACGACGGCACGGACAACTCCACGCGGGCCGCCATTGCGGCCGCCTCCGCCGATGCCGTCGGCAAGTTCCGCGAGTTCCACGCCGCCGCCTACCAGCAACTCCTGGAGCAGGGCACCGGCTATACCGACCAGCAGTTGCGCGTCGACATTCCCGCCCTGGCCGGCATCGAGGGTGACGACCTGGTCACGTTCCAGAAGCTCTACGACGATCGGGCATTCGCCGACTTCGTTGACGACGCCAACGACGAGTTCAGGAAGGCCGGCGTCACCGCGACGCCGGCCTACATGGTGGGGGACAACCAATTGGAGTTCTTCAACCAGGAGACCGAAGAAGTCCTCATCCAGCCGACAGCCGAGGACATGCTGCGCGCCATGCGTGAGGCAGGCGAGGGCTGACCCACCTTCCAAAACCGCCGTCCCGTCCACCGGGGCGGCGGTTTTGTCATGCTGGTGTGGCGCCCGGCCACGTCGTCAGCAGGACTCCCCGAGCAAATCACTTCCGGAATCATCAACTACCCTTGGGAACTCGTCGGGGCCATCAACGCGTTCGAGGTTGGCGGCTGGAACACCATCCATCTTCCAGCCACCGCCCACCCACGCCGCCCCGACCTGACGCTGACCACTGATACAAGGAGTGACCACATGGCAGGACACACTGGCGCGAGCCGCCGCGAGGCAATGCGACTGAGGGCGCAGGCCGAGGAGGCCAAGGCGCGCCGCAATGGCCGCATCCTCTGGATTTCTATGGCCGCAGTCGCGGTGGCCGTGTTGGTGATCCTGGTTCTGGTGATCACGCAGACGATGGGCAAGGATGCCCCCAGCGCTGAGCAGCAGACCCCACCCAACGCGACGGATGGATACGGCATCGAGATGACGACCCAGGATGTGGCGCCCGCGACCGACGCACCCCACCTGGTGATCTGGGAGGACTCACAGTGCCCCATCTGCTCGCAGTACGAGCAGACGTATGGCCCCGTGGTGAAGCAACTGGTGGACGAGGGCAAGATCACCACGGAGATCCGCACCGCGCACTTCCTTGATGCCCAGTTGCGCAACGACTCCTCGGAACGGGCAGCGCTCGCTGGCGCCTCCGCGGATGCCGTCGGCAAGTTCCGCGAGTTCCATGACGTGCTCTTCACACAGCAGCCCGAAGAGGGCGTCGGCTTCACCGACCAGCAACTCAGGGTGGACTTCCCCACCGCCGCCGGCATCGAGGGTGCCGATCTGACGAAATTCCAGGAACTCTACGATGGTCGGGCATTCTCCGACTTCGTTGACAAGGCCAACGACCAGTTCACCATCGACAAAATCGGTGGCACTCCCACGTACAAGGTCGGCGACACCAAACTGGAGTTCTTCTCAGGCCAGGAGGTGGTCATTCAGCCGACCGCTGAGGACATGCTCCGGGCCATCACCGAGGCCAACGGCTGACCCATCTTGGAAACCGCCGTCCCGACAGGGGCGGCGGTTTCTTCATTTTCCAATGGTTTTTGTAGCAAACACTTGACACATTTGGAGCGCGACTACATACTCATCTTGTATCATATACCCACTACAAGAGGTGCGACATGTCCCTTGGCATCGTATTGGTGTTCCCCCTCACCACCGTCTTCGTCCTGCTGACGGTCGTACTGATTGCGGTCCCGAGGCGTCGCCGTCTCGTGGCAATCAACGAGCACGATTTCCCAGGCCTCGCGCGCCTGCGTTCCGCCAGCACCTCCGCACGCATTGTGGGCCTGGTGGTGGGGCTCATGGTCGTCGTCCCCTTGACGGTCGGACTCCGCTTCGGCCTCGGCGTGTTCCTCGCGCCAGCCGTCTTCGCCGCCACTCAGATTCTTGCCACCCTCGCGGCGGGAATCATCACGCACGATGCCGCCCGGAGCCCCGGGATCTCAGGGCTGGAGGTGCGCCGAATCCGCCCCTACCTGCCCAAGGGCCTCACCGGGCTGACAGTGGCGACGACCGTGGCTTTGGCGATTGCTCTGGCATGGACGACGGCTACGGCTGAGGCCGACGACATGGGCAACGTGGGCCGGGCAGTCTCTTTCTCGTACCCCTGCAACGGTGAATGCGCAATGGGTACGTCACCGTGGCCGGGGTCGTTCTACTCCATCCCCATCGCGGTGCTGTTCGCCATCGTTTCGGCCCTCGCCCTGGCGACGATCATCGTCATCGTGCGTCGCCCCCGCAACGGATCAGATCCGGAGATTGTGCGTGTCGACGATCTGGTGCGAGCCCGCGCGGTGGAAACCATCGTCGCCGCAGTAGGGGCCGGGAGCGCGGTCACGCTGCTGGGAGTCAGCTTCCTGGTGGCCAACTTCCTGGGCAACCCGGGCAACCCTGTACCCATTCTTCTCCGGGTTCCCGGATGGGGCGCCGTGTTTCTGACCGTGGGTGCGCTCGCAATGGGCGTCTGGTGCGTCGTCATCCTCCTGCTTCCGGGCGCTACTGCACCGTTTCGACACAGCCGTGAAGCCGAAGAAGAACCGGCGGTGATGGAAGCGTGAGCCTTCGCGTGCGCATCGACGCAGACGACCCGACTCCCCCGTACGAACAGCTGCGGCGCCAACTGGAGCACCTCATCAGCACAGGGTCACTCGACGATGGCCAGCGGCTGCCGTCGGTGCGCCAACTGGCCGCCGACCTCTCGCTGGCGGCGGGCACGGTGGCGCGAACCTATGCCGAGCTCGAAAAGGGTGGACTTGTACTGTCGCGTCGGGGCGCCGGCACACGCGTCACTGCCCCGGCAGCCTTGGTGGTCGGGGAGTCGCGCGAGGGACGCTTCATGGAGCTCGTCGATGAGGTGGCCCGTCACGCCGTCGCACTCGGAATGACCCCGGAGTCATTGACCGCCACCATCGGAGCGGCGATGCGCAAGGTCACTTGACGGTGCGCACCCCCACCGAAGAACCCGGCCCCGTGTCCTGACCAGCCGCCGCGTGATCGGAGGACAACGCCCCGACCCCGTGTCCTGAGCAGCCGCCGCGAGGAACGAGCAGCGGCGTCATCGAAGGACGACCTCACACCGTCCGTGTGCGATTGGGGTCGCTGCCACCGAGTCACTAGGATTCAGCGCATGAGTCAGCACGCCACGCAGCCTTCCGGCCTCCCCGACAAGCCCGTCCTCGAAGGACTGGAGTCGAAGTGGAGCGCGGTGTGGCGCGACGAGAAGACCTATGCATTCGAGCGGCCCGCCAGCCGTGCCGACGTGTTCAGCATCGACACACCTCCCCCGACGGTGTCCGGATCCCTCCACGTCGGCCACGTGTTCAGCTACACCCACACCGATCTCGTGGCTCGCTACCAGCGCATGCAGGGCAAGCAGGTGTTCTACCCCATGGGTTGGGACGACAACGGCCTGCCAACCGAGCGCCGCGTGCAGAACTTCTACGGCGTCCGCTGCGACCCGTCCATCCCCTACGACCCTGACTTCCAGGCCCCGGCCAA
>JBBSRQ010000101.1:0-11318 GCA_038242845.1 Propionibacteriales bacterium
CTGGCGTGTCATTGGACTGGGAGGTCCTGGCGCAGACAGCGCAGGCGCTGAAGGATCGGGAACTCCTCGGCGTCGCCGAGAGCTGCCACCCCGAAACGCTGCGCCAGATGCGCTGGGCCAACGCCAGCGTCAAGTCGAAATCAGCTCAGATCATGGTCACGAGCTGATCGTTCGTTCGCACGCACGCTTGCGACGACGACGACCTCAGGCTCTCGCCGGATCGGACGAGATAGCGCAAGTTCGACCGCCTACGTCTTTTCCCTGCACAAAGGGGCCTCTCGCTGTGCCGCACGAAATCTCGAGTCTTGTGGGCCCTTGCCTGTGCTCGGCGCAGTGGAAGAATCGGAGTGCCCAGGCCAGCGATGCTCCGGACCTTGAAGTCAGCAGGGCTGGGACCGCAGGTGCCCCGGCTTGCATGGTTGGTGCGGATAGAGTGCGAAACCCACGGCACCATAATGTGTGGAGGCCCAGGAGATCAGGACATTCGGAGCACTGCACGTTCCAGCTGCCCTGCCCCGGTCCCGACGCCGACAACTTGCGAAAGTGCGGGACACGATGAGCGGCGAACAACGTCGACGGCAACTCGGGGACAATGACGCGCCCGTGGAAGACGAGATCGTGGAGTCCTTCGACCGCATCGTCGAGGAGGGAGCCGAACGCCTGGCAAGGTCGTGGACCAGCGTCCTGATCACCGGTACCTTCGGTGGACTGGAGGTTGGGCTGGGTGTGATGGCCTATCTGGCGGTGATGCACGAAACCCACAGCCATGCTCTGGCCGGGCTGGCATTCGGCATCGGTTTCATCGCGTTGCTCCTCGCCAAGAGCGAGCTGTTCACGGAAGGTTTCCTGGTGCCGGTGGCGGCGGTCGTCGCGAAGGAGGCAAGCATCGGCCAACTCATGAAGTTGTGGGGCGGGACGCTGGTGATGAACCTTGTCGGTGGGTGGGTGGTCATGTTGCTGGTGGTCCAGGCGTTTCCGCAATGGAAGCCGGAACTGGCAACCGCCGCCCTGCACTTCGTGGAAGCTGGATTCTCCTGGCAGTCCGTCTGCCTGGCGTTGTTGGGTGGCAGCACCATCACACTGATGACCCGCATGCAGCACGGCACGGACTCGGACCCCGCCAAGATTGTTGCTGCCATCGCTGGGGGGTTCCTGCTTGCCGGCCTTCCCCTGTTCCACTCCATCCTTGACTCCCTGCTCATCTTCGGTGCCATTCATGCCGGCGTGACGGTGACATACGCGCAGTGGCTGGGCTGGTTCGGCTACACCCTGCTGTTCAACGTGCTTGGCGGATTGTTGTTGGTCACCGCGTTGCGGTTGGTACGGAACAAAGAGCTGATCGTCGAGAGCCGAGAGGCCGCGCCCGAAGATCCGGAAGCAGCCAGATGATGGACGCACTCCTCACCGGCCTCGCCGACCTGGAGGACGTCACCAACGCGGGCGTCACCGACGCGGGCGTCGCCGACTGACGGCTGGAGAACTGCTCGGATCAGATGTCACAGCCACCAACGCCAGGATCATCGAACTCGTGATGACCCACACTCTGCGGATCTACACTGACGACCATCCGGAACCCCCGCCGTGGCAGGCCCGCCCGTGGGATCCCGGGAACAAGGAGTGCCCATGCCCAGCTTCACCGGGATTGATCACGTCGCACTGACCGTCACGGACTTGGCGGCCAGCCTCGACTTCTACCAGCGCGTACTGGGGATCCGGACCGACGGCGAGATGTCGGACGGCCCTTTCCGGCGGGGCCTCCTGCCGTTGCCTGATGGCTCCCACCTCGGCCTGACCCAGCACGACGAGGGGAGTGGGCGATCCTTCGACCCAAGGACGCCAGGACTCGACCACGTGGGTTTCGCCTGCGAATCCCGCGAGGCGCTGTCGCTGTGGGCTGAGCATCTGGATGCACTTGCCGTGGCTCACAGCGGTGTCCAGGACGCCGAGTACGGGAGTGCCCTGAATTTCAAGGATCCCGACGGCAATGCACTGGAGTTCTTCTCCCCACTGTGAGTGGGATCAACGCTCCGCGGTTGACTCACTCCGCCGTGATGACGTGGGTGTTTGACCACGATCGTGCCCACCGTGTGGCTTGGTGGGCAAGGATGGCGGCATGGCCACAGGTGAGCGCGGGGACACGGTGTCGGGGCTGCAGGAGTTGTTGTTGAACGGACGGTGGACCCACGAACCGGAGGGAGTCGTCTGTGAGGGCGCCCGCTTGGTCGTCACGGCGGTGGAGGGCAGCGATGCGTGGCGTCACACGTCGTATGGCTTCATCCACGACTCGGAGCACGCACTGCTCGAACCGTTGGGAAGCAGCGAGGCGGTGGAGGTGTCGTTCCTGCTTGACTACTCGGAGCAATTTGATCAGGCGGGCGTGTTCCTGCGCGCATCCGCGGACCAGTGGATCAAGGCTGGAGTGGAGGCTGCGGACGGTGCTCCGCAGGTGGGGGCCGTCGTGACCCACACCACATCCGACTGGTCTGCCTCACCCGTGGAGGAGTGGACGGGGCTGGTGGTCACCATTCGGGCCAGCCGCGACGGGGACGCCGTCACGGTCCGGGCCCGCGCCGGGGACGGACCGTGGCGACTCCTCCGGGTGGCGCACCTCGACCCCGATCTGGTGGTAGGGGCCGGTATTTTCTGCGCGGCACCCACGCGGGCAAACCTGCGGGTGACATTCACGGGGTACAGCCGTGGACCGGCGGACGCTTCACTGCACTGATGTGGAACTCCTCAGTCCGTGGCCGCGTTCACTGACCGCGGCACTCTGCTGATGGGTGATCGGGGTGGGTCGTCGCGACGGCGTTCGAGCTACAACTTCCGTCATGCAAGTGTCAGCACCGTCTTCCCGCGGGCACGGCGGGTCTGCACCTTCGTCAGCGCCTGCAGGGCATCCGCGAACGGGAAGACGTGCTCGATGGTCAGCGCGAGATCTCCGTCGGCGATCTGCTGCATGAAGGCCTTCATCTCTTGACGGACGTCGAGGTGATGGGACGGCATCACGATCCTCACGCCACGAGCAGTGGCCACCTGGTCGCCGGAAATGGTGACCACGGTTCCGCCGTCCTTCACCACGAGGAGACTGTCGGCCGTGGTGTTCGGCTGGATGGCGACGGCGGCATCGACGCCGCCGGGCACCCACTCCAGGATCTGGTCGGTCCAGTTGTCGTCGTGGTAGTCGACGGTCTGGTCCGCTCCCAAAGAGATGAGGTACGCGTGGTTGTGTTCGGATGCGGAGGCTGCAACTTTCCAACCCCTTGCCTTCGCCATCTGGACGACGAACGTGCCGATGGCCCCGGACGCTCCAGCCACTAACAACGTGCCACCGGTCGGCACATCTTTCAGTTCGTGGAAGGTCTTGACCGCGGTATTGCCAGCCACCGGAACGGCCGCCGCCTGCTCGAAGCTGAGACCTTCGGGAATGGGCACGATCATTGCGCCCTCCCTGACGACGGCGTACTCGGCCCACGTCCCACCCTTGACCTGCATTGAACTCACGAACGCGATGTGGGCGCCGGGCGCGTACTGCGTGACGTCGGCACCGACCTCCTCGACGACGCCGGCCGCCTCGATGCCGATGGGGAACGGGTAGGTGATGCCGGGCGGCAAGAAGTACGAATCGTGGATTCCGACCCCGACGGCCTGGACGCGCACGAGCAGTTCGTCGGCACCGATTTGTGGGACCGGAACCTGTGCCAGTTCCACCGTTTGCGATTGGGCGGAGGGGAGGACGAAGGCCTTCATGATCTTCAGTGGCTGGGTGTTGAACACGTGTTCTCCTTCGAGACGTCTGGTCGCCCCGAGTCTAGTTGCCGGCATCCGGGCCCTCCTGAGCCCACCGCCCGCCTCTGGTCGCTCGTCGGTGGACCCGCGATGCTCCCGTCGATGCCTACGCCGTCCCCAGACACGGGTCGGCTCATTTCGGATCCCATGACAGGGCGTTTCGTGGACTCTGGGCGGTCACCGTCGGACGCCCCCACGCATGGGTTCATCCAAGTCGCGTGCAACAAACTGCGGACGAGGGTCGAGCTTCGAACATGAGGAGCACGAGGTAGGGATGTCGTGATGTGCCGTCGGCTATCGTCGACTTCTTTCCGCAACGAAAGGGTGATCGGGTGACTCTCCGACTTGACGACGCGTGGGTCTGGGATTCGTGGCCTGTCGACGACCCACAGGGACGTCACCACCTGTTCTACCTACAGGCGGACCGGACGCTGGGGGACCCGCACCTGCGCCACATGGATCCGTCGGTCGGCCACGCTGTCAGCGACGACTTCCGCACGTGGGAGATCCTGCCTGACGCCATCGCGCCTCGGGCGACACCTGGCTGGGATGACAGGACGACGTGGACTGGTTCGGTGGTGCAGGGTCCGTCCGGGAAGTACCACCTGTTCTACACAGGCGCATCCGACAGCGAGGACGCGCTGATTCAGCGGATCGGGCGGGCCGACTCGGACGACCTGATCCACTGGGAACGTTTCGGTGATGACCCGTTGGTGGCGGCCGACCCCCGTTGGTATGAGAAGTACGACGGGACGAACTGGCACGACGAGGCGTTCCGTGACCCATGGGTGGTGCCCGACCCCGGGGGGAACGGCTGGCACATGCTCATCACCGCCCGCTGCAAGGAGGGGGACATCTTCTCCCGCGGCGTCGTCGGGCACGCGTGGAGTGCGGACCTCGACGCGTGGGAGGTCCGCCCGCCCCTGTCCGGCCCAGGCAAGTTCAGTCAGCTGGAAGTCCTCCAGTACGTCGAGATTGACGGGGTAGCGCACCTTGCTTTCAGCTGCGATGAGGCGGAGCTGAACCCTGACCTGCACATCGAGGGCCAGCGCGGTGGAACGTGGCTGGTGCCCGGAGATGCACTGCTGGGTCCGTGGAACCTCAACAGGGCCCGACGTGTGGACCACGACTCGCTGTACGCCGCGCGGGTGATCATCGACATCGACGGGAAGCAGCGACTGCTCGGGTTCAGCGACATGGTGGACGGCGAGTTCGTCGGTGAGATCCTCGATCCTGTGGACATCGTCCTGGAGTGAGCCTCAGGAGGGATGTCTGCGCCAAATTGCGGCGAGGGAGGCGATGACCATCCAGGCAGCGACGTAGATGAAGGCTGCGGTGGGCAAGGCGAGACCCCAGATCATGCCGGCGCCGAGATCGCCAAAGGGCTGCCGACAAGATGGACTCCTACCCTCAAAGGTAGGGACCGTTGGCAGTGGCGCGGTTGTCGGCGAGCCCCACCGCCGTCCTGCACGATGCAGAATACCCCGGGGTCAGACTCGCCCGAATGGAAGGTGGGGGTTGGCGGCCGAGATCTCGAGGAGCCGGTTGTACTTCGCAACACGTTCGCCGCGGGCCGGTGCGCCGGTCTTGATCTGCCCGCAGCCGGTGGCGACGGCGAGGTCGGCGATGAAGGTGTCGGGCGTTTCCCCTGAGCGATGCGAGACCATCTGCGTGTAGCCGGCGCGATGGCAGATGGCCATGGCCTCCAGGGTTTCGGTGACGGTGCCGATCTGGTTGAGCTTGATGAGGGCGGAGTTGGCGATCCCGTCGGCGATGGCGTCGGTGATGATGGCCGGGTTGGTGCAGAAGTTGTCGTCGCCCATGAGCTGGATCCGCTCGCCGAGACGCGCTGTGAGTCGCTGCCAGCCGTCGTGGTCACGCTCCCCGAGGCCGTCCTCGATGCTCCAGATGGGATAGGCGTCCACCATGGCGGCGTACCGGTCGATCATGTCATTGCTGGACAGCGACTGACCGTTCACGCGGTAGGTGCCGTCGCCCTGGTGGAACTCGGATGCCGCTGGGTCGAGTGCGATTGCGACCCCGGTGGTTCCCGGGGTGTAGCCGGCGTCGGTGATGGCCGCGACGATCATCTCCAGGACCTCTTCAGGCTCGGCCAGGTTGGGTGCGAATCCCCCTTCGTCGCCGAGTCCCGTGGAATGTCCGCCAGCAGCGAGCCGCTTCTTCAGCGCCGCGTAGACCTCGGCGCCCGCGCGCACAGCCTCCGCCATCGAAGGTGCACCCAGGGGGCAGACCATGAACTCCTGGAAGTCAAGTGGGTTCGGGGCGTGGGCGCCGCCGTTGAGGACGTTGAAGCACGGGACCGGGATCCGGGGTGGCTGCCCGAAGCCGGGCAACCAGGCGTGCAACTGCTTGCCGTCGGCCGTGGCGAGCGCACGTGCCAGGGCCATGGACACCCCGACGATCGCGTTCGCGCCGAGTCTGGCCTTGTTGGGCGTTCCGTCCAGCCCCCGCATCGACTCGTCGGCCTCTGCCAGCGTGTTGATGTCCCGGCCGACGAGGTGGTCAGCGATCTCGGTGTTGACGTTGTTGACCGCGGTGGAGACCCCTGCTCCGGAGTATCGGGCAGGGTCGCCGTCGCGCAGTTCCACTGCCTCGCGCGTCCCGGTCGACGCACCGGATGGGACACCGGCGGTCACGGTGACGCCTCCGGCCAGCCCGAGGCTGACCTGGAGGGTGGGCCTGGACCGGGAGTCGAGAATCTCGAGGGCGGAGAGGTGGGTAATCGTGAATGACATGAAAAACCTCCATCAAGAGTCCATCAAGAGACAGTGACTTCGACGCTACTCCTCCAACGAGTGTGGATTCAGTGAACATCATTGTTCATCGCCGTTGCCGGCTGCGCTTGACTGTGGTCCGTCTCGGCTCACTCCGACGCACCATTCCACCGCGGACACCACGACTGGGGTTTTGAGTCCAGTTCCATGTTCCCTCTTCGGGAAGCGCTGAGCGCGAGTAGAACGGCGGGCAACGCGGCGGTGGAGCTCGCCGATGCCCGCCACAATGGCCAATGGCTCCTGCTCGTCACCATCGTGGAGGACGACCATGAGCGCGTCGCTTGAGACCCACACCATCACCTCAGCCACGGCCACCCCAGTGCGAGCCTTGGACGTCAGCATCCTCACCGATGGATCCGGAGGACTCATGGAGCCGGTTCGCCAGGACACCCTCACCGACCTTCGTCTCGACCATGTCCTCGACTCCCTCAGCAGCGGCGGCAAGGACAGTCTCATGGTCGAGTTGTTCACATGCCCCCCGGGGGACCTCGACACCGTCGAGTACCGGCAGGAGGTGTGCAGCGATCTGCGGGACCCGGCGGTGCGCAGTGCTGTGGCGAGGTTTCGGCAAGGGATGGGCCGAATCGATGAGCGAGTGCGTTCCGCAACCAAGTCGGCTCCCAACGAGTACCACTGGCAACAGCTACGACGGTGAGCCGAGGCGATGGCCAACTACACGGATCTCGTCCGAGACCTGCGCTCCGGCTTGGAGGACATGGTCCTGGACTCCCGTGGCATGTCCAAGCTTCGTGCCTACCTGAACAGCTACGTCATCTCCCCGGCGTTCGAGGAGCTGACACGATCAACCGCGCAAGTGATCGACTCCCTGGACCGGGTCAGATTCCGCATCGTGATGGGGATGGGGCAAATCGTGGTGGCGCCCGCAGAACAGGAGGGAACTTACAACGAGCAGATGGCGACGGTGTTCGCGCGCTTCCAAGACGAAGACCACCACGAGAGAGAAAGCGGTAAGCAGGAAAAGGACCCCGGAATCACCCACGTCGCCGCGGGGATCGTGGCCCTGGCCGCCCGGATGGAGCCGCAACCGTTCACCGGGTTGGAGGATCACTGTCGGCGATACGTGAACTTCCGCGATGCGACGCTCGTGGGGTTCGCTCGCGAGGCTGGGTTCTATCTCAGGTATCTCGACCAGATCGCACCCCTGGAGGAATCAGGACTGCTCGTGAGTCGGCCCGTGATCAGTACTGACGGAAAAAGGCTGCAGGCCCGTGACTCGTTCGACATCGCACTGGCCCTGCAACTGGTCGCGCAGGAGGACGAGGTGGTGACCAACGACGCCGACCTTGACGGGCCGGAGCGCGTCCTAGTGATCACCGGTGCTGCGGTTGCGCACAATGCTCGAGATCGCCACCCCACGAAGTCTCCTTGTACTGAACGAGTCGTTCACCTCAACCAGCCTCCAGGACGCCCGTGGCGTGACACTCGAAAGTGTGTCGGTTGAGATCCTCCGGTGCGGTTTGGCTGACGAGGCTGACCGTCGCCGGGCCCAGATGTGACACGAACTCGGCAAGCGGGTGCTGGAGAAGATCATCGCCAGGGACATGCTTGCGATCTACGTCACCTTCGTCGATGAGCTAACCCGCCAATGGCACCGCACGAGCATTGGCCCTCGCTGCGAGACACGGGCTCACGCTGACCCAGTTGCTCGAGCGGATCCCGACATGAGAGTAAACCTGCTCCACAGGAATGGTGACGAACAACTGGGGCTTTCGCACCCCGACGATCTCGTCCTCGACCTGGGGCTGGAGTCCGTCATTTCAGCCTGCGCCGATGGTGACCCGCTCGTCCATGAGGTTGTGGAAGCGGCTCTGCTCCACCCGCTCACCAGCGCATCCGACATCCACTTCCGCCAAGCGGTGATGCGCGACTTCGAGCAACATCCAGCACTGCTCCGGTCACTGCACGACGTCACGACACGCTCCCTCGGCGCTGAGCGTGAGGCTCGTCGCCTCATGTGGGGTTTGATGGATCGCCCCGAGAGTCGGTTGCGCAACAGCGTCGAACTTCTCTCGCTGTTGCTGGACTTCCTCAAGGAGTTGCGCCAGAGCGCCGACTCCAACACTGGCCTGGTGCGCTCCGAAGGTGTCATTGCGTTCCTCGCCGCCACCCGCGCAGACCTGTCCGACGACTACCTGGAGGAGGTGCGAGTCCACTTGGGCTCGCTCCGGTTCAACGCAGGGATACCGGCCATCGTCCGACTCAGCCCCGGCAACGGGATCATCGACTACCGGGTGGACCAGCCCCCTCCGTCCCAGGGGCGGCTACGCGAGTTCTTCGGCATGCTGAAACGGAGTCCCTGGGTTGTCACGATCAATCCTCGTGACGAAGCCGGCTCAACAGCACTGCGGCACATGCGCGACTTCAGCCTCAACGACCTTGCCGACACCCTCGAACAATCAGCCAAACATGTCCAGGACTACCTGCTTCGGCTGCACCGCGAAACCGCGTTCTACGTCGGTGCGCTGAACCTGCTGCATGCCTTTCAACGCCGCCACGTGCCGAGGTGCTTCCCGGAACCCGTCGATACTGCACTGCCCGTTATGGCGTTCACCACGCTCTGCGATGCGGGGCTCGCCCTGCGGGGGCAGGACGCGCCCGTGACCAATGACCTGGACGCCGACGGGCGCTCTCTCCTCATCATCACCGGGGCCAACAGCGGGGGCAAGTCCACATTCTTGCGCAGCGTCGGGCTCGCCCAACTACTCACGCAGGCAGGCCTGCCGGTGCCGTCCTGCACGCTGCGGATTTCCGTGGCCACCGAGATCCTCACACATTTCAAGCGCGAGGAGGACGCGACTCTCGCCCACAGGAAGCTCGATGAGGAACTGATCCGCATGGATGACCTCGTCGCTCACCTCGTGCCCGGATCGCTGATCCTGTTCAACGAGTCCTTCGCCTCCACGTACGAGCAGGAAGGATCCGAGATCGCCCGCAACATTGTGCTGGCCCTGACGCAGCGGGGGATTCGTGTCGTCTATGTCACGCACATGTACCAACTCGCCAACGGCCTCGGCGAGCTTCGCGACAGCACGCACCTTTTTCTTCGCACGACGCTGAAACCGGACGGCCACCCCAGCTTTGAGCTGCACATTGGTGCACCGGAGCCGCGCAGCAACGGGATGGAGATGTATGACCGCGTCTTTCAGGAGTCGCCGCGCACCGGCTGACCGCCCTGCTGCCCTCGCAAGCCCTCGTCCTGTCGAAGCCCCACCACGGGGGGCTTCATGGCGACGATGCGCAGCACTAAGACACTGTGCGACCGTTCAGGAACAAGATGTGACGTAGACGCCTGAGGCAGCGCTCAGAGCGTTTTGCCGTAAGAACTTTCCCTCAGAAGCCTGAAGCCCAGGTGCTCGTAGAACCCGATGGCATGGGTGTTCTCCGGCGACACGTTCAGATGGACACCCTCCACGCCCAGGTCCCGAAGCGCTGCAAAGAGGGTTTCCAGCAGCCGCCGTCCGTTCCCGCCGCCCCGGCCCTCGGGGAGGATGTCGACGTGCAGGTGGGCGGGAAACCCCTCGATGCTGGCGGGATCGGTTTGCTGCGGGCTGTGGATCATCCTTACGAGTTTCTCGTCGTGGGAGCCCCCCGGGAAACTCCCCAACGGGTAGCGCTCCTGGAGTGCTGGCCACCACTGCTGCTTGAGTACTTCCTCGAAGCCGACGGTGTCCCGTGCGCCAAGGACGTAGCCGAGCGCCGATCCGTCGTCAGTTTCAAGCACGAAGGCGAGTTCCGGCTCGAACGCCAGGTATGCACCAAGATAGATCTCGCCCAGGAGGCGCGGATCCTCGTAGAGGTGCTGCGCTCCGTCTCCTTCGGCACCGGTCCACAGACAGATGTTGTAGAGCCGGTCCACCTCGTCGTGGTCGTCGGTTCGTGCTGGGCGAATCCGGAACTGGCCCGCGGCTTCTGCTGTCATCGACTCATCCCTCCCATTCTCCTGCAGGCGTCGGCCATCAGTTTCGGCCGACGGGGCGAACTAGCAGCATCTCCACAGCCACCTCTAGGGTGATCCGATGACGCCCATGCCTGGACGTCTCGGGGAGTGCCGCTTGGTGCCCACGGTAATCCGTGACCTGATCGGTGTGCACCATGAAGAGAACCCTGCCCACTGCCTTCCTGTTCATTCTGCTCCTGGGCAGTTGCTCCATGCTCCCTTCCGTGGTTGCGACCCCGGAGCCCGCCATCGTGGTGAACGGCAATTCGCAGTTCACGCCCGAGGGGATCAAGGACATGAAGGCGAGCCAGCGGGCGAGCTTTGATGTGTCCTCGCGGCCGTTGTCCATGGCGTCCCTCGGCTTTGACGAGGGTTCTGACGGCATTCTCATCGCGACTGATCCCGACAAGAAGATCGATGTCAGGATCACCACCCCGCAGGGCGTGGTGGAGATGACAACCGACACCCTTCGGGTTCGCCCGGGTGGGACACAGGGCAACGTGGACCACATCGACATCTTCCACCACTTCCCGGACGCCTCGGACGCCAATGCAGAAGTTGCTCGCGCCGCCAACGAGCTCGGCTTCCGATTCCTCGACGACTTCGAGGGATACGACGCAGACTTCTTTGATGGCTCAGGAAAAAAAGGTTGGAACCCCGGATTGGGCAACAGGACGGGGACCGTCTTCTCGGTCGAGGCGATCGAGAATCACACCACCGGCAGCGTCTTGTGGATCTACTCCCTCCATCTGGATGAGAGGTACTACACACCGGCCGCC
>JBBSRQ010000102.1:0-11013 GCA_038242845.1 Propionibacteriales bacterium
CGCAGGGCATCATCCGCTACGTACGCGAGTCCGGGGTCAGCCACACCCAGATGCGCACGCTGATGCTCGAGAGTGACATCGTCATTGATCAACTCCGTCTGGGTGACTACGGCATCACCGCGGTGGAGGCCATGAGCGCAGGCAAGGTCGTCATCGGCCACCTCGCCGACCGTGTCGCCGAGCGCTACCCGGACACTCCGCCGATCGTGCGGGCCACACCGGAGAACCTGCGCGAGGTGCTGGACGCCGTGCTCAGCGACCCCGCCCGTGCGGCGGAGTTGGGTGCTGCGGGACGTGACTACGCGATGCGCTGGCACGACGGTCACGCCGCTGCCGCTGTGCTGGCCGACTTCATGGAACTCTGAGCAGCGTCCCCCATGCGCGTCCTGATGCTCGTCGCCACGTCGGTGGTGACCGACACCCGTGTGATGCGGGAGGCCCGGACCCTCGCGTCGGCAGGTCACCACGTGCACATCATCGGACGCTCCGTCCCGGAGGGCTTCGAGCCGGGGGATGGCATCACCGTCTCCAGCGTGGGGACCTCATCGGTGTTTCGCGCCGAGGGTGGATCGTCGTTGTCGGGTCGCAGGCTGTCGTTGCCCGTCCGCGCCGCACGGTGGGCACTCCTGCCGCAACACCGCCGCAGCTCCTTCGGCCGCTGGGCCGACGGTGCCCTCGAGGAGGGGCGAAAGCGGGACATGGACGTGGTGCACGCCCACGACTTCACAGCGCTGGAGGCGGGAGCCACGCTCGCGGGGGAGAAGAATGCCGCGCTCATCTATGACAGCCACGAGCTGTGGTCCGGCATGCCACGGGAGTACCGGCCCACGCCACTGGCGGATCGCTCCGACATCGCCAAGGAAGCAGCACTCGGCGGTCTGGCCGATGCCGTCATCACGGTGGGTGACGGGGTGGCCCGTGCCCTCAGTGACCTCCACGGCTGGGACAACATTGCTGTGGTGCGCAACACCTTCCCGCTGCGGGACGACCCACCCGCACTGCAGGATGAGCCACAGGGCCTCGTGTATGCGGGCCGGGTGGCCGCTTTCCGGGAGCTCGAGGTGATCGCGAAGGCGAGTTACCGCATCGGGCTGCCCATCGAGATCTGCGGACCAGCCGACGACACGTGGCTCACTGGGTTCGACCGTGGCAGGACCACCGTCGTACCCGCGATGCCGCTCGACGAGGCCTCCGAGCGGCTCGTCCGGGCAGGGTTGGCGCTGGTCACCCATTCCAACCGGTGGGCCAACCACCGCCTGGCCATGCCCAACAAACTGTTCCACGCCGTCAGCCTCGGCATCCCGGTGGTGGCGACGGACGTGGGCGAGCTCGGCCGCATCGTGCGCGAGTTCGACCTCGGCACGCTGTACGAACCCGGCAACCCGGATGCGCTGATTCAGGCCGTGGGGCAAGCCGTGGCAGGATACGAAAGGTTGCGCTCCGCCGTCCTGGCGGCACGCGAAGAGCTGAGCTGGACCAGGGATTCGGCTCGACTCCTGGGCCTGTATGCAAAACTGGCCGTCGATCGGAAGGACCGTTCGTGAACACCAACAGCCATGGACATGCAGGGAGGCGGGACGATGTCTGACTCCACCAAGGTCGCGGAGGAGTTCCGCATCTACAAACCGCACAAGGCTGGCCTCCCCAGAATGGGTGAGTACTTTGCGGAACTGTGGCGTCGACGCGACTTCGCCATCGAGCTGAGCCACACCAACATGCGGGCCACCAACACCAATACTTTCCTCGGTCAGGCGTGGCTGGTCATCAACCCCTTGCTGCTGGCGGCCGTGTACTTCCTGCTCGTCGTCGTGCTGAGCGGTAACAAGGCCAGCCTCGCGAATTTTCCGCAGATCACCTCAGGCCTCTTCCTGTTCTTCTACGTGACGGGCGCCATGACGTCCTGCGCCACCTCCGTGACCAATGCGGGTGGGTTGGTCCTCAACATGAACTTCCCGAAGATGCTGCTGATCTTCTCCAACGTGTACATGGCCTTCAGGCGGTTCCTGCCCACGCTGGGCGTGTACCTCGTGATCCACATCGCCTTCCTGTCGCAGGGGACCGTGTTCTCGTGGCAGATGTTATGGCTGCCCGCGATCATTCTGTTGGCAACGATGTTGGCCATTGGGCTGGGGTCGCTGGTGGCCACCTGGCACGTCTACTTCAGGGACACAGCCCAGTTCCTGCCGTACTTCATTCGGATCTGGCTGTACCTTTCCCCTGTGCTGTACACAGCGGAGTATTTTTTGGGGACGAGCCTCGGCAAGGTGGTGGGACCCCTCATGGAGAGGGCCAACCCGATGTTCGCGCTTCTCGGTATCTGGTCTGATGCGCTGCACGGTGAACCCATGAATTGGGCGTACCTGGGCATTGCCACTGCATGGGCCCTCGGAATGGCCGTCGTTGGAAGCCTGTACTTCATGTCGAGGGAGCGTGATTTTGCTGTCCGCCTCTGAAAACACCACACCGCTGGAGCGAGACCCCGGCGCCGTTGAACCCATCGCGGATGCCTCCGTTGCACCGCCGGAGGTGCATGCGAAGGACGCTGCGGTGCGCGTGGAGGACCTCCACATCACCTACCGCGTGAACCTGGAACGCAAGGCGTCCCTCAAGAACGCCCTCGTCAAGGCGGGGAAAGGCCAGAAGACCAACTTCCGTGAGGTCAAGGCGCTGAGGGGCGTCAGTTTCGATGTCCCCAAGGGCAAGTGCACGGGGTTCATCGGCGCCAATGGCGCAGGCAAGTCCACCCTCATGCGGGCGGTGGCCGGAATCCTGCCGCCAAGCTCCGGCAGCATTGCCGTGCGGGGGAAAGTGTCGACTCTGTTGGCACTGGGCGTCGGCTTCAACACAGCCCTCACCGGCCGTGAGAACGTGGTGCTCGGCGGCATGGCGGCCGGCCTGAACCGGTCAGAGGTCACCGCCAAGTTCGACGAGATCGCCGACTTCGCGGATCTCGGCGACTTCATCGACATGCCGATGCGCACCTATTCCTCAGGCATGTTCTCGCGGCTCGCGTTCTCGGTTGCCGTCAACATGGAACCGGACATCCTCATCATCGACGAGGCACTGTCGGCTGGTGACGCCAGCTTCAAGGAGAAGGCCGCCAAGAAGATGGAGGGCCTGATGGACAAGGCCGGCACCATGCTGCTGGTCTCCCACGCGTTGGCCACCATTCAGGAACTCTCCGACGAGGTGGTGTGGCTCCACAAGGGCAAACTCATCCGTCGCGGTGACCCCAAGGAGATCTGCAAGGCCTACATGGACTTCCTCAAGGTGGGCAACGACAAGATCATCATGGAGGACTTCTGAGCCCCCAGGAAAGATCCACCGCCCGCGCGCCATCAGTGAGCATCGTCACCACTGGCCACAACGTCGCAGATGCCCGTTTGCACCGGACCGCGGCGGCATTGCTTCGCGCTGGCGCCTCGGTGAAGGTACGGGGACTTGGTGATGCGTCCCAGGGGCCAGCGGGTTGTGACGTCATCGCCTATCCAACGGTGGGCAAGCTACGGCGTGGTTTTCGGGCGCTGGTGTGGCCGTTTTGCGTCACCGGTGCGCACATCGTCATCACCACCGATCCCGACGCCTCCTTGGCGGCCTGGTGTGCGACGCGGATCCAGCGCAGGATCTGGGTGGCCGACGTCCACGAGGACTACCAGGCGCTGCTCAAAGATCGTTCGTGGGTTCCCACCCCATTGCTCACCGTGCTGCAGGGCGCGGTCGGCCTCATGAACCGGCTCATTGGACGTGCCGAGATGGTGCTGGTGGCCGACGATCATGTTCCCCCCCGCAAGGCCGCGAGGCGTGTCGTGATGCGCAACGAACCCGACTTCTCCATGCTCCCAGCAGTCCGTGACGAACGTCCTGACGGTCCTTGGCGTGCGGTGCACATCGGCGACAACAGGACCTCGCGTGGGCTGCGCACCATGGTGGAGGTGATCGCGGCCACCGTCGACGATGAGCAGCCGTGGCACCTGGATCTCGTCGGCCCCGTTGCTGCTGCGGATCGTGACTGGTTCAGGGAAAGAATGTCACACGGTGACATTCGCAACATCACGCCGCACGGTCGCCTCGAACCGGCGAAGGCATGGAAGCTGGCCGCGCGGGCCGACGTCGGACTCTGCCTCTTGGCCACCACCCCAGCATTCATTGATGCAATGCCGTCCAAGGTGTACGAGTACCTGGGATGTGGACTGCCCGCAGTTGCCAGTCCGCTGCCACGCGTGGCGGAGTTGCTGCACCGCACCGGCGCCGGCGTCATCGTGGAGGGTGTGGAGGAGACCACCCGGGCACTGCGCCGGTTCGCCTCCGACCAGGTGTGGCGCGACGAGCTGGTTTCCGCGGCTCAGGAGGCTGCGCACGTGGCACGTGAACGCCGGAACACCTACGACGCGGCGGCCACCAAGATCCTCGCCCTGACCAAGGGCAACTCGAACAGCGGGACGAGCGAGTTGTAGGCTCGCTCACGAAGCCCACCCACCCGAGGAAGGGAAGCATTCATGGTTCGCATTCAGGACAGCGCTGACGTTTCACCTGACGCCACGATTGGCGAAGGGTCGTCCGTGTGGCACCTCGCGCAAGTGCGTGAGCAGGCCGTCCTCGGCAAGAATTGCATCATTGGCCGCGGGGCCTACGTCGGGACCGGCGTGACGATGGGTGACAACTGCAAGGTGCAGAACTACGCGCTCGTCTACGAACCGGCAGTGTTGGAGGACGGCGTCTTCGTCGGTCCGGCCGCCTGCTTCACCAACGACTACTTCCCGCGCGCCATCGACCCCGACGGCAACATCAAGGGTGGCGATGACTGGGATGCCGTGGGCGTCACCTGCCGCAAGGGCTCCTCGATCGGCGCTCGCGCCGTGTGCATCGCCCCTGTGACGATTGGTCGGTGGGCCATGGTTGCCGCTGGCGCCGTCGTCACGAAAAATGTTCCAGACTTTGCCCTCGTCGCCGGTGTGCCGGCGAAACGAATCCGCTGGGTGGGACGCGCAGGTGTCCCACTGGAGCGTGGAGAAGAACCCGGCCAGTGGGTGTGTCCGCAGACCAATGCCCTGTACACAGAAAACAACGACACTCTCGTGGAGGTCCAGCAGTGACTGATTTCATCCCCCCCGCCAAGCCGATCATCGGTGATGAGGAGCGGGAGGCCGTTGATCGCGTTCTGCGTTCCGGCATGATCGCGCAGGGTCCGGAGGTGAAGGCTTTCGAGGAGGAGTTCTCGGAGCATTTCGGGCTCGGGCGTGCGTGTGTGGCTGTGAACTCGGGTACTTCGGGTCTGCATCTGGGGCTTCTTGCGTGTGGCATCACGGCAGGGGACGAGGTCATTGTTCCGTCGTTCACGTTTGCTGCGACGGCGAACTCGGTGGCCCTGACGGGGGCGACTCCGGTGTTCGCGGACGTTTCCGCTGATGATTTCTGTCTGGATCCTGCGTCGGTGGAGTCGTCGATCACGGAGCGCACGAAGGCGATCATGCCGGTGCACCTGTATGGGCACCCGGCGAAGATGGTGGAGTTGCAGGCCATTGCTGACAAGCATTCTCTGATGATTTTTGAGGATGCGGCGCAGGCTCATGGGGCGTCGTTGAACGGGACTCCGGTGGGTGCGTTTGGTGAGTTCGGGATGTTCTCGCTGTATCCGACGAAGAACATGACCTCGGGTGAGGGTGGCATGGTCTCTGCCGCCACCGATGAGATCGAGCGTTCCTTGCGGTTGTACCGCAACCAGGGGATGTTGCAGCAGTACCACAACGAGGTTGTGGGGTTGAACAACCGCATGACTGATATCCATGCCGCCATTGGTCGGGTGCAGTTGACGAAGGTGGGTGCCTGGACCAAGCAGCGCCAGGACAATGCGGCGTTCCTGTCGGCGAACCTGGAGGGTGTTGTGACGCCTGTGACGTTGCCGGGTGCGGTGCATGTGTTCCACCAGTACACGGTGCGGGTGGCTGATGATCGTGATGGTTTCTCTGCGGCGTTGAAGGAGCAGTACCAAGTGGGCTCAGGGATGTTCTACCCGGTCCCGAACCACCGTTTGAAGCCGTTCCAGTCGGCGGTGGAGTTGCCCGAGACCGAGCGTGCCGCGAAGGAATGTTTGTCCCTGCCGGTCCACCCGTCGTTGTCCCAGGGTGACCTGGAGCGGGTTGTGGCGGCTGTCAATGCTCTCGCGAAGGCAGGTGCCTGAGATGGCAGCGAATTTGAAGGCCGGTCTGATTGGTATCGGCATGATGGGGCGTCACCACGCCCGCGTGCTGGCATCCCTGGAGGGTGTCGACCTGGTGGGCATCATGGATCCGGGTGGTGACAAGTGGAACGTGGCCGGTGGGCGCCCGGTTTTCGACACGGTTGAGCAGTTGTTGGAGCTGAAGCCGGACTACTGCATGATCGCGACCCCGACGGCGTTTCATCTCGAGACCGGTTTGAAGCTGGCCGAGGCCGGGGTGCATGCCATCATCGAGAAGCCGCTGGCGCGGGACGTGGACAGCTCCAACCAGTTGGTGGATGCTTTCGCGAAGGCGTCCCTGGTGGGCGCGGTGGGTCACATCGAGCGCTACAACCCGGCGTTGCAGCAGGCCCGCAAGAGGATTGCTGATGGTCAGTTGGGGCGTGTGATCCAGGTCGCGACGCGCCGTCAGGGCCCGTTCCCGGCCCGGATCGCTGATGTGGGTGTGGTCAAGGACCTGGCCACCCATGACATCGACCTCACCGCGTGGGTGGTGCAGTCGCCGTACAAGCAGGTGGCGGCCCAGTCGTACAACCTGTCGGGTCGCGAGTATGAGGACCTGATCGCGATCACGGCGCAGCTGGAGAACGGGATTGTCACGAACCATCTGGTGAACTGGCTGTCCCCGCTGAAGGAGCGCCTGACGGTGATCACGGGGGAGACGGGCACCTTCATTGCTGACACCCTGACCGCTGATCTGACGTACTACGCGAACGGGACGGTGGAGAACACGTGGGGTTCCCTGGCCCAGTTCAAGGGTGTGTCTGAGGGCGACATCGTGAAGTATGCCTTCTCCAAGCCCGAGCCGTTGCGCCGGGAGCACGAGAACTTCCGTGACGCCGTGCTGGGTCTCGAGTCTGACATCGTGACGCTGGAGCAGGGTCTGAACACGGTCCGCGTCGCCGAAGCTGCCATCGAATCCGCCAACACCGGCAGGACCATCCAGCTCTGACATCCACGGCGGGTGGGAAGCGGTCCTCGGGCCGCCTCCCACCCGCTTTGTCTGTCCCCACCCAATCCGGTCCCGGTCCCGGACCACGGCGCTGCTGATGCCTACGATGGCTGGGTGATTCAACCGTGGTGCGTTGCGCTGGGATCGGTACGACGCGGGGACGTTGTCCGCGTGGGTGGCAAGGCCGCCAACCTCGGTGAACTGCTGAACGCCGGGTTCAACGTGCCGGCTGGCTTCGTCGTCACGACCGCAGCACATCACTTCGTCCTGACGCCCACCCCGCGGGGGTGGGCGTTGAGGATCCCGAGATCCCCGGGGACATCGCAGAGGAGATCTGCCGGGCCCTCCGTGAACTGGGCGACGGGCCGGTGGCGGTCCGCTCCAGTGCCACCGCCGAAGACCTGCCGGGAGCCACCTTCGCCGGACAACAGGACACGTTCCTCGACGTCACCGGGGCCGCTGACGTGCTCATCGCCGTGCGCAACTGTTGGTCCTCGCTGTTCTCCGGTCGCGCCATCGCCTACCGCAAGCGATTGGGCATTGATCCTGCCAGCGTCGCGATGGGGGTGGTCGTGCAGACGATGGTGCCCGCCGACGCCGCGGGCGTGATGTTCACGGCCGACCCTGTCACGGGCGCACGGGACAAGGTGGTCATTGATGCGAGCCACGGTCTGGGCGAGGCGGTCGTCTCCGGCGCCGTGATTCCCGACCACTTCGTCGTGGATGACCACACCCGAATCCTCGTGCGACGTCCCGGTGCGCCCGGCACTGGGCCGGTGGCCGTGACCGACGACGAAGTGCTCGAACTGGCGGCAGTCGGCCGCAGGATCGCCCTGCACTTCGGGGTGCCGCAGGACATCGAGTGGGCTACGCATGGGGCCCGGCTCTTCATCCTGCAGTCCCGGACGATGACGGCGCTGCCTCCCCCTCCCATGAGGCTGAACCGGTTCCAGCGTTTCATCGGACCTACGCTGATCGAGCTCCTGCCTCGACGGCCCTATCCGATGGAACTCACGGCATGGATTCTCCCGTCGGTGGCTGCGCACGTCACCGACATGATGGAGCAACTCGTGGGCGTGCGGATCTCCTGGGGTGAGATGCTGCCGACGCGTGACAACATCGTCCAGGAGTTCGTGCCACCAACCCCGCACCCGACCCGCGTCGTGCCGCTGAGGGTCGTGCGCACGGTGGCTCGCGGGCTTCGGCGGAGTACGGCGCGATGGCGGGAGGATCCGCTGACCGGGGCGTACCGCAGCGGCGCATCCGAGCTCGATGGCCTCGACCCCAGCAGTCTGACGCTGCGGGAGCTCGTGGACATTCCCCGCAGGGCCTCGCGGCTCGTGGAACTCATGACCCGGCTGCGCGTGGAGCGTCTGCCGAGCGGTTTGGTCGGGGTGATCGGTCTGCGTCTGGCCATGGTGGGTCGGAGGAACGTCCTGCCGGAGTTGATCGGCGACGTACCCACGATGACGAAGGCCGCGAACGACGAGCTCGTTGGGCTTGCCGCCGACGCGGGGGCCATTCCCCAGCTGCGACAGCAGCTCGAGGCCGGGGAGTTGGCGGATGCGGTGGTGGCTGCATCGTCACGGCCCGCAGCTGCCATCTGGGGGCGTCGGTTCCAGCACTTCCTCACCACCTACGGGCACCGGGAAACCACGAGTGTCCTGCTCGTTCACGATCCAGCCTGGGTCGACTCGCCGACGACCGTGATGGGACTGATCCAGGTGCTGATGGAGCCGGGGGGTGCACGCGCGAGGGCCGTGAGGCCGACGTCCGCGGTCCCGAACCGGAGAACACGTCTCGTCCGTGGATTGGGGCGCCGTGCCGCCGAGGGAGTGGCGTTCCGGGAGGACACGCATTTCGAGCTCACGAGGACCGGCCCCGCGGTACGCAGAGCCATCAACGAGGTGGGGCGCCGACTCTTCGAGGACGGCCGTCTCGATGATGCAGAGGACGTCTGGATGCTCACGCTGGACGAGGTGACCCGATGGGCTGCGTGTCCACAGGTGGGCCCTTCCACCCTCCGGGAGACGGCTGTCAGACGGAGGGCATCCTGGACGGAGTTGGTGTCCACCCCACTCATCGCGACGACCACCCTGTACCCCCGCCGGGCCGGATCCGCGCACGCCACAGTGGTGGGGGCTGCCGGAGGTGGAGGACGGGCAACTGGCCGGGTGAGGGTCGTCCACAGCCCCGAGGAATTCTCCACCCTCCGCGCGGGGGAAGTGCTGGTCTGCGCGACGACGAACCCGTCCTGGACCCCGCTGTTCCAGCGCGCGTCGGCTGTGGTGGTGGATCACGGCGGGATGGCATCGCACGCGGCGATAGTGGCCCGGGAGTACGGCATCCCTGCGGTCATGGGCGCGGCCACCGCCACCAGCGCTCTGCATGATGGTCAGGTGGTCACCGTGGACGGTGATCTCGGTGAGGTGACCGTCGACGCATGATCTGCGGGGCCGTTCGCGTCCAGTGGTGTTGCATTCGACTCCTGCTCAGCCCAAGACTGCAGTCATACCGAGCGTGACCGGGGTGGGGGACACCGTGAACGGTAGACTCACCAACCGCGTGCCGCGTTGCCCCGTGGCGTCCACGAATCTCGAAATAGGAGTCATCTCTTGAAGATCACCGTTGTTGCTTTGGGCAAGATTGGTCTACCTCTGGCTGTTCAGTTCGCTGATGCCGGCCATGAGGTCATCGGGGCCGATGTCAACGGCCACACCGTCGAGATGGTGAATGCCAGCACTGAGCCGTTCCCGGGGGAGGCGCACCTGCAGGAGAAGTTGTCTGCCGCTGTCGCGGCGGGTCGTCTGCGCGCCACCACGGACACCACTTCGGCAGTTGCCGAATCCGATGCTGTGGTTGTCGTGGTGCCGTTGTTCGTGTCCGAGGATGGGATCCCGGAGTTCGGGTGGATGGATGATGCAACGCGCTCGATTGCTGCCGGTTTGAAGCCGGGCACACTGGTGAGTTATGAGACGACGTTGCCGGTGGGTACCACCCGCAATCGGTGGAAGCCGATGCTGGAGGAGGGCTCCGGCCTGACAGAGGGCACCGATTTCCACCTGGTGTTCTCCCCCGAGCGTGTGCTGACCGGCCGGGTGTTCGCGGACCTGCGGAAGTACCCCAAGTTGGTGGGTGGACTTTCTGCTGAGGGTGCCGCCAAGGCCGTGGAGTTCTACGAGGCCGTCCTGGGGTTCGATGACCGCCCCGATCTGGAGCGCGGCAACGGTGTGTGGGATCTGGGCACTGCGGAGGCTGCGGAGATGGCCAAGCTCGCCGAGACGACCTACCGGGACGTCAACATTGGGCTGGCGAACCAGTTCGCCCGGTTCGCGGGTGCCAATGGTATTGACGTGTACCAGGTGATCGAGGCCTCCAACAGTCAGCCCTACAGCCACATCCACAACCCCGGTATAGCCGTGGGTGGTCATTGCATCCCGATCTACCCCCGGTTGTACCTGTGGACCGATCCGGAGGCCAGTGTGGTGGCCACGGCCCGCCGCGCGAACGCAGCGATGCCGTCCTATGCCGTTGATCTGGCCGAGAAGGAGGCCGGTTCCCTGGTGGGTAAGAAGGTGGCGGTGTTGGGTGCTGCTTATCGTGGTGGGGTGAAGGAGACGGCGTTCTCCGGCGTGTTCCCCGTGGTGGCTGCCCTGGCCGCCAAGCGTGCACATGTGGCTGTGCATGACCCGATGTACAGCGATGAGGAACTCGCGAAGCTGGGTTTCACGCCGTACCACTTGGGCGACGATGTTGATGTGGTCATCGTGCAGACCGACCATGCCGGCTACAAGGACCTGACACCGGCGGACCTGCCCGGGGTCGGTGTCATCGTGGATGGCCG